>VSNY01000069.1 GCA_009774535.1 Lachnospiraceae bacterium | reverse complement strand
CCATTCCATTTGACTGCATGGATATGATGTGTACGCGTATCTTTTTCAAAATCACCCATTACAAATAACATTTGTCCTGCAACATCTTCTCCGCGAAAAACAAAACCTTGTTCTTCTAACCGTTTCATATAAGGTGAAATATCATTCAGATCACGGAGGCCAATCACAATGTCAATAATTGGTTTTGCATAAATGGAAGGAACCGCAGTGCTTCCGACATGCTGAACATCGGCAGCAGCATATCCTAAAAGCTGTTTCAATTTCAAAATTACATGTTCAGCATTTTTATTCCACTCCTCTTGATGGGGCAAAAGCTTTACGTTTCCTCTTTTTAATCCTGTCATTTTTCTCTCCAGGCAGCTTGAGACTCTGCCGTATCTATTGTACCAGTATGGCTATTCCGACAGAGCGATTCTATAAAGATCCGCCTGTTCTCCATCCATTTCAAAGCTGCGCTGACAGAGCTATCCTGATCATCAACGGTAAAAAATGTGTCTGATATGACCCAATTCGGATTCACCGTTTCCTCTTTTGTGTTTGCGTCTTATTGGTAGTCAGGCACCCTGGCAGCAAAGCTGCCAGGGATTGATCTTTTATCATTCAAAACGCCCCGGTGGCAGCAACTATACTGAAACAGAAATATTTGTGCCAGATTCCGATTTCGATGCTTCCCCGGTTTTCGTATAGATTACAGGTTTCATCTTAATAGCATCCGCTGTTTCCTCTGCAGATATGCCGTTGTCTGCACCAGTCTGAACAGAATCAGTCTTCCCGTCGGCCTTCTCACTTTCATTGATGCTGACAGTATCCGTATCCCCATTCCGGCTTTCCGCTATCCTCTTTTCCATCTCCTCACGTTGTTCCTTGCGTTTCTGGATAGCGTTTTCCTGTTCCGTTTTTGCTTTTTCTCCTGCCTCCTTTGCATCCTCCTCCATTCCTTTTTCGGCTTTCTTCTGATAGTCCTCCGCTTGATCTGCAAATTCGCCGACATATCCCATCGCCCGCTCCATAACGGCCGTATCACCTCTGCGCTCTGCGTCTTTATAGACGCGGAAGGGCGTATTCAGTAACTTCATATTCATACTTGCCCCTGCAAGGCCTTCCATTGTTTTTGTATGCATAATTGCCCCTCCTTTGAATGCTTCCTGCCGCAATCCTTTGCAGGAAATTCAATAATACCGGAAAACAGTGCGCATTTGCCGCCATCTCCCGGTATTGATACTGCACTAAAAATCCAAATCTCTTTTATTCCGATACAGAAGCATTCTGCCGCCTGTAGGTATCATTGTCTTTCTGCCTTAACTCGTTTTCTACCTGCGCCAGTTTTTTCTCCAGTTCCCGGATTTTCTTTTCATCTCCAGAAGCTGACTGGATCTGCTGTTCCAGCTGCTGTTTCTTTTCTTTCAGCTTTTGGATTTCCCTGTCAACTTTATCCGTATTTGCAACACATTTCTCCTCCGGCTTTCCCTGGCTGTCCCCGCTTACCTTCGGCCCTTTTCCATCTGCACCTTCCCCGGAATGGTCAGCTTTCGGGTCATCAAAAAAGATTTTCCGGCTGCCGTTCTCGTCCTGGCCTACCCGGTACAGTCCCGTAGGCTTTTTTCCCGATTTTTCACTGCTGATGTATTCATCCTGTGGTTCGGACTGCTTGACAGATTTTTTCTCCTCTGCAGCCATCTCTGCTTCCTTTGCTTTTTCCGCCCTCCAGACGTCCTGTTTTTCTTTCACCTTTTCTGCGTAGCCGGTTCCGGAATGTTCATAGTTTGCATTCACCTGCATTGCCATAAGCATGTTCCTCCTTCAATTTGATATTGTCAGGCAGCCGCCCTTACAGACAGCTTCCTTTTTCTTTTTTCGGCTGCAGAAAGTAACGTGTTAATCCATTTGCTGTGGGATGCCTTCTGGGTGCTGTGAAAGGATCAGCGGCACATGGAAACAGACGACTTATCTGCTTTGTCAACAGTCCCTTTTACCTGTACCTGGATCAATGCTCGAGCATATTTTCAATAAATATTCCATACCCCATCTTAGAATCTGAAATAAACACATGCGTTACCGCACCAATCATATGCCCGTCCTGCACAATCGGGCTGCCGCTCATTCCCTGTACAATCCCCCCGGTATCGTTTAACAGCCGTTTATCCGTAACCTGGAACTGGATGCCTTTATTGTTTCCTTCGCTGTGAAAATCCGTATGTTCGATCCGGATCTCATAGGCTCTGCGTTTTCCTTCCACCGAGCTTATGATCTGCGCTTTCCCTTTTTTGATTCCTTCTTTATACATAACCGGAACTGCGTCTACTTCTTTTAATTCCTCCGGCATCGTTATCATCGAACCATAAATGCCGACATTTGTATTTTCTTCTACGGTTCCAAGCTTATATTCTTCCTGATAATTGATCATCCCGGACATCTCTCCCGGCTGTCCTCTCTGTCCCTTGCGTATTTCCAGTATGGTCGTCTCATAAATCGCGCCTTTGCCCAGATCAATCAGGCTGCCGACATCCGCGTCTGTCACGCCATGTCCGAGCGCTCCATATTTTTGATCGTCCGTGATATAAGTCAGTGTACCGACGCCTGCAATATCATCCCGTACCCACACACCGATCTGATAAACGCCTTCCTGAGAACGTACAGGCTGGATGGATACTTCGATTTCTTCCTTTCCGCGCAGCAGACGCAGGCGGATCTTCTTTCCTTCACAAAAAGAAATCTTTTCCACCAGCTGTTCCTTGGATGTGATTTCTTCTCCGTTGACAGCCAGAATGTAATCGCCGCTACGGACAACGTTTTTGGCCGGTTCGCTTCTGACGCCGGATTCGTCTGTAACCTCCCCTGTGCCAATAATCATAATCTGTTCATTTTTTACATAGATACCAATATTGGTTCCCGCCGCCACCAGTTCTTTTTTGCTTACTTCCTGTACGTCAATGCGTTTGAGCGGTATGGTGCCGAACAGCTTGCACAACACCTGGTACGTCCCCTTGCGTCCGGGATCTGCCTGCCTTGCGGGTGTAATATGGATGGCGCTGCCCCCGGTTACCTGCCCGTTTGCAAATACCTGTGTACTTTTTACAACGGTCCCGGTAACGGGTACGCCAAAGGAGCAGTCCGGTTCTTTTCCCTGCTCCACGTACATTTTATCTGGTATCGAATGCATTAATAACGCATAAGCAAATATGACGCCGACGAGTATCCCCAGACAGCCGGCAGTATTTCTTTTTCTTTGAAACTGAATCCATAATCTTTGCAACATGTCAGACATCCCTTTTCCTGTGTATTCTTTATTTTGTATCAGGAAGCGTCAGGAAATCATCCGCGGATCATTTCCGACGCCCATTTGGAACTGTCCGCGCAGACGGTTTGGTCTATGCCTGTGCGGACAGCGATTCTTTTACACGCTACTTTAGTATGTCTTTATCTGTCTGTTTCACTCTGGGAATTTTTTGTGGCGATTGCCAGATCCTTCATTTCTTTTGCACTTTTCAATACAGTGTCGGTAATTTTAACGCCGCCCAGCATTCTGCCAAGCTCGTCTACACTTTCGTCCTCGTTCAGCTTGCGTATCGTCGTCTCGGTATGGTTTTTTTTCGCCTGTTTTTGAATCAGGAAATGCGCGTCTGCCATAGCCGCAATCTGAGGCAGGTGTGTGATACAAATAATCTGGTGGTCTTTGGATATGACATTCATCTTTTCCGATACCATCTGCGCGGTGCGTCCGCTGATACCAGTATCGATCTCGTCAAAAATCAGCGTCCCGATTTCATCGCAGTCTGCAAGCACGGCCTTAATCGCAAGCATAATTCTGGACAGCTCGCCGCCGGACGCTACTTTGGTCAGCGACCGAAGCGGTTCTCCGGGATTTGTAGAAATTCTGAATTCTGCTTCGTCATAGCCGGATACGGTATATTCTTTTTTTCTTGTCAGCTGCAGCTCAAACTGCACATCTAAAAAATTCAGGTCGATCAGCGCTTCTTTTATTTTTTTTGCCAGACGCACCGCTTCTTTTTGACGAATGTCCGATAGTTTTTTACAGAGCGCTTCCAGCGCAGCTTCCTTTTGTTCTAGTTTTTGCGAAAGGCCGGATAAATATGCATCGTAATCGCTTAATGTTTCCATTCGGGCAAGCTTATTTTCATATTCCGACAATATATGTCCAATGGTGCCGCCATATTTGGCTTTTAAGCCATTGATCAGATCCAGGCGTTTTTCAATCTCATAAAATTGTTCTTCGTCAAAATCCATGTCGTCCATATACCCTGCCAGCTCCCGGTTAAAGTCATTTAACAGGTCGTCAATCTCGACTAATTGCGTCTCCAGCTGCGCCGCTTTTTCATCATAGGCGCTGATTTTTGAGATTTCCAATACGGCATGCCCGGTCATCTGCGCGGCGCCGTTTTCAGATGTCAGTTCGTATACCTGGCCGATGCTGCCCATAATTTTTTTCCCGTTCGCAAAGCGGCGGTATTGTTTTTCCAGTTCTTCGTCTTCCCCGGGAGTCAGTGCCGCCGCTTCGATTTCTTCCGCTTCGTACTGCAAAAACGACAGTTCCCGCGTCCGCTGCTCGATATCTAAAGACGCCCCGTTTAATTCATTGCGGATACTGGTATAAGCATGATATGCTTCGGCCAGTTCTTCTTTCAGTCCTTTATATTCCTTTTTGGCATACGCGTCCAGAATCTGCAGATGATTTTTCTGGTTTAACAAAGACTGGTGTTCATGCTGCCCATGGATATCGATTAACAGCGACGCCGCTTCTTTCAGCTTGGCCGCCGGGACGCTTTCCGCATTGATCTTGGCAACCGGACGGCCGCTGGAAATCCTGCGCGTTAATATCACCTGATCGTCTTCCATCGGGATATCCATTGCTTCCAGCTTGCGGCGGACCGTATCATCCACGGAAAAAATCAGCTCGATCAGCGCATAATCCGCATCTTTGCGGATCATATCCCTGGATACTTTCTCCCCGATGGCTGCTCCGATCGAACCGATAATAATGGATTTTCCAGCTCCGGTTTCTCCGGATAAGATGTTCATCCCTTCGGAAAAATCTACCTCGGCTTCTTCGATCAGCGCCAGGTTTTTTACATGAAGATTATGTAACATTCCGTAATTCTTTTCCCTTTCTCCTATATTTCAAGTAACTATACTGCAGGCAAATAGATGTTAAGACACGCAGATTTACCGCATCATTCTCCGCAGACGCTTCACCAACGCGGCTGTATCTTCCACCGTGCGGACCGCGCACATAATCGTATCATCTCCGGCAATGCTGCCTACGATCTCTTCGTACTCCATAGCGTCCAGCGCTGCCGCAACCGCCATAGCCATCCCGGATACGGTTTTGATGACAAGGATATTTTGCGCCATATCCACCGACCGGTAGCCATCCCGGAAAATACGGATATATTTCGACAGATCTTTTTGTGGATGCGCAATGGCCGCGTATTTCTGCCTGCCGCTGCTTAAAGAGACTTTTGTCAGTTTCAGTTCCCGGATGTCCCTGGATACCGTCGCCTGCGTAACCGGACAGCCTTCCGCAACCAGCCTTGCCGCCAGTTCTTCTTGTGTCTCCACTTCATATTTGGCAATGATTTCCAGTATCTTTGCATGTCTTGCTGTTTTCATTGATTCCATATATACTCAATATTCTCCTTCAGCCATCTGTCTGTCAGCGGAGCGCCTGCATTTTTTTACGCAGGATTTCCAGAAAACTGATCTTGCTGAATTTTAAGATTCTGGCGCTTACGTCCGCTTTGCGGATGCGGATGCATTCCCCGACGTTCAGCCAGCAGCCATGGTCTCCGTCAAAGCTGACCTCTGCTGTCTCGTCCCGCTGTGCGCGTCTGCTTCCGACCTCAATAACCACCTCGTCATGCGGATCGATCACAATGCTTCTTTGGGTAAGCGTATGACAATTAATCGGCGTCAGCAGCAAAAGCTGTGCTTTCGGATCTACGATCGGCCCTCCGGCGGACATATTATAGCCCGTTGAACCAGTCGGCGTGGAAATAATCATGCCGTCTCCCTGAAAGTTATTCAAATACTGCCCGTTGACATAGACGGTCAGACTGACCAGGGACAACGGACCTGTACGGTGGATCACAATATCGTTCAGCGCATAAGATAACGGATTGGCGCATTCCTGCCCTTCCTGAAAGCCGCTTAACATCATACGTTCTTCCAGCATATACTCTCCATGCATCATCTGATCCAGCGCTTCTAAGACGCTGTCTGTCTCCAGTTCACACAGATAGCCGACTGTTCCCATATTAATACCGATCAGCGGAATGCCGCAGGAAACCGTATCCCTGGCCGCACGGATCAGCGTACCGTCGCCGCCGAGTACAAGGATGCATTCGGTTCCTTTTGGAATATCCTGCGCACGGACTTTGCGGATGCCTTCGTGTTCGTCCACACTGATCAGATACGTGCAGCTTCCGCCCCTGGTTTTAATATAGCTGCACAGGCTGCGCGTCTCTTCCAGATTCGGGTCTTTGTATGCGTTTACGATCACGACAAATTTTTTCATGTATCCAATGCAGCATGCGCAGCTTCCGTAACTGCCCGGCTGTCTGCTGCTTCCTCCTGTATGCCGAAAAGCTCCGGCTTGTGTTCTTTGCGGATATGCATCAGGTATTCGATATTCCCTTCCGGTCCTTTGATCGGAGAAAAATCCAGATGCAGAATATGAAACCCTGATTCTTTTGCAAACTCCAGCACATGTTCCAGCACTTCCAAATGTACGTTTTTATCCCGCACGACACCTTTTTTCCCGACTTTTCCCCGGCCCGCCTCAAACTGCGGCTTAATCAGACAGACCATCTCCCCGCCATCCGCCAGCAGTTCTTTCGCGGGGCCTAACACTTTGGTCAGGGAAATAAAAGAGACGTCCACCGACGCAAAATCCAGCACGTCCTGCAGATCCGCAGGCGTTACATACCGGATATTTGTCTTTTCCATACAGACGACCCGTGCATCCTGGCGCAGCGACCAAGCGAACTGGCCGTAACCGACGTCGACCGCATACACTTTTTTTGCACCGTTTTGCAGCATGCAGTCCGTAAATCCTCCGGTGGACGCGCCGATATCCATGCAGATCTTATCTTTCAGATCAATCGCAAACTGTTCCATCGCCTTTTCCAGCTTGAGCCCGCCGCGGCTGACATATTTCAGCGTCTTTCCGCGCACATCCACCGCAGCCTGCGCGGCAAACATAGAACCTGCTTTGTCTTCTTTCTGCCCGTTAACGTAGACATTTCCTTCCATAATCATCGCTTTTGCTTTTTCCCTGGAAGGCGCAAGACCGCGGCTGACTAACAGCACATCTAATCTCTCTTTCATATCTTATTTCCTTATCACAGTTGTGGAACGCAGAATCTGTTTTGTAATGCTTTCCACATCCAGCCCTGCCTCACGCTTTAATACTTCCACATTTCCATGCGGCAGAAACTGATTCTTAATTGCTACCTGTATTACTGGCAGATCTAACGCGGCTTCCCGCAGATAAGCGCAGACTGCTTCTCCCAGACCGCCCGTTTTTATATTTTCTTCCATTGTAACCGCCAGCTGATAACTCTTTGCTATCTGCGACAGCATCTGTGTATCCAACGGTTTTGCAAAACGCAGATTTACCAGCCCGCAGGCAACGCCTGCCTGTTTTAAGCGCTCCCGCACTTCCAGTGCTGTTTTCACCATACTGCCGTAAGCAAGCAGAACCACATCCCCTTCCTCGTACAGTGTTTCGCTCTTTCCATACTGGATCGGGGCGCGGAAATCTTTGAGTCCGTCAAACGCTTCGCCGCGCGGATAACGGATCGCAGCGGGACGACCGCACGCGATGGCAAACTTGATCATATCTGAAAATTCCCATTTATTTTTCGGCGCCAGCAGCGTGATATTTGGAATCGTCATCAGATAAGAAATATCAAAAATGCCCTGATGCGTCTCCCCGTCGCTGCCGGTAATCCCGGCGCGGTCGATTGCAAATGTCACCGGAAGATCCTGCATGCAGACGTCGTGCAGCACCTGGTCATACGCACGCTGCAAAAACGAAGAGTAAACCGCAAATACTGGTCTTTGCCCGCCTGCCGCAAGTCCTGCCGCAAATGTAACCGCATGCTCTTCCGCTATGCCGACGTCAAAAAAACGTTTCGGAAACATATTATGGAAGCGTTTTAATCCGGTTCCGGTCTCCATCGCTGCCGTAACCGCAACCACACGCTCATCCCGGTCGCCCAGCTTGCGCATCACCGTTGAAAAAATATCGGTATAGGCCGCCTTCTTTTTTTTCTGTTTCGCAATGCCTGTCTCAATCTCAAACGGCTCCGTCCCATGAAAGCGCGCCGGATGGCGTACCGCCGGCTCATAGCCCCTGCCTTTTTGCGTCAGCACATGTACCAGCACAGGTCCTGCCACTCTGGATGCTTTTTGAAACATCGCCGTCATTTTATCTACATCATGCCCGTCGACCGGGCCAAGATATAAAATACCCATATCCTCAAACAGCATGCCCGGAATCAGCAGCTGCTTAATACCGCTTTTTGTCCTGCGGATTTTATTTACCAGCCGCTCTCCATACACCGGAATTTTATACAGTGATTCCATCACGCCGTTTTTCAGATCCTGGTAAGCGCCTGCGGTACGAATGCTGCCCAGATACTGGGACATGCCGCCGACGTTTGGCGAGATCGACATATCGTTATCGTTAAGCACAATGATAAAATTACTCTCCAGCTTGGAAGCGTTGTTCAATGCCTCAAACGCCATGCCCCCGGTCAGCGCGCCGTCCCCGATCACCGAAATTACCCGGTAGCTTTCCCCGTTCAAATCCCTGGACGCTGCCAGGCCAAGCCCTGCCGAGATGGACGTCGAACTGTGTCCCGTATTAAAGCAGTCACAGTCGCTTTCCTGCGTTTTGGGAAAACCGCTGATCCCGCCGAACTGGCGCAGTGTCGCAAACTTGTCCTTACGTCCGGTCAGAATCTTATGCGTATACGACTGGTGTCCGACATCCCAAATCATCCGATCCGCGGGCAGGTCAAAAGCCAGATGCAGCGCAATCGTCAGCTCCACCACGCCAAGATTCGACGCCAGATGCCCGCCAGTCTTAGAAAGGCTCTCAATTAAAAACTGGCGGATTTCACCAGGCAGCTGCTGCAGCTCCTCCTGCGTTAGTTTTTTAATATCATTTGCGTTTGTTATTTTGTCAAGTACCATTCATTATCACCTTCTCCATAGACAACCGGACGGTTATGCCGGATGGCTATTTCGTCTATTTCTGCCGTTTTACCAAATACAGCAGCAGACCGTTTAAAAATTCATTTTTCACAGGAAGACGTTCCATACAGGAAACTGCTTCCTGCGTCAATCGTTCCACCTGTCTTTTTGCGGCGTCCATACCATACAGGGAAACATACGTAACCTTGCGGTTTTTCTCATCTGATCCAATCGGCTTGCCAAGCTGTTCCAGCGTACTTGTTACATCCAAAATATCATCCTGGATCTGGAACGCTACGCCTACCTTTTGCGCCGCCTGCCCAAGCAATGAAACGTCCACGTCATCCGCTCCCGCCAAAACCGCCCCGATCGTCATCGCCGCTTCGATCAATGCCCCCGTCTTTAAGCGGTAAATAAAGTCCAGCATATCCCCGTCAATCTCCGGGTTGTCTTCGTTGCACACATCCACAACCTGTCCGCCCAGCATGCCATAGATCCCGGCCTTTGACGCCAGTATCCCCATCGCTTTTGCCACACGGGCCAGATCCTTTTCCTGTACAAGCGCAAATGCCTTGGCCGCTGTCTCAAATGCAAAATTAAGCAGCGCGTCCCCCGCCAGTATCCCCATCGCTTCCCCATATACCATATGGGTCGTCTTACGCCCGCGGCGGTATTCATCATTATCCATCGCAGGCAGGTCGTCATGAATCAGAGAATACGTATGAATCATCTCCAATGCCGCCAGATATGGTTCCACAACTGTTTCGCACCCGCCATACATCTGGTAAGTTTCCATCAGCAGCATTGGACGCAGCCGCTTTCCGCCGGACAAAAGGCTGTAAGACATAGCCTCCATCACAACCTTCTGGCGGCCTTCCTCTTTCGGAAGATATTTCTTTAGCGTCTGTTCGATGACTGCCGTCCTTTTGCTGATTTCTGTTTCCATCGGCAAAGTCTCCCCGCCAGAGATTTGTTTTTGATTTTCAAGCATCTTCCAACCCTCCCTGGCTGCTGATCACCAGCATCTGTTTTTCAATCCGGTCCACTTTTTCATTGCAGATCCGCAGTTTGCGGATGCCCTCTTCATAATAACGAAACGAATCCTCCAGAGAAATCTGCGGATTTTCCAGATATGCAATGCACTGTTCTACCTGCGCAAGCACTTCTTCCAGCCGCAGGCTTTCTTCCGGCTGGTCCTGATCTAATGTCTGCACACACTCTTGTGCTTTTTTATTCTGATTCATGCTGTTCCCCTTCACCAAATGCATTTGTCGCCAGTACCTCCGCCTGGATCTTTCCATCCAGCGTCCGCAGGTCGATCCGGTCTCCTGGCCCAACCTGTGCAATTTTTGTAACCGGACTCCCCAGGCTGTCGGTCACAAACGAATATCCCTGGCTCAATTTTTTGACCGGGGAACCCGCTTCCATACGTCCTGCCAGCAGTTCAATCTGATGACGCTGCCTGACCAGCCTGTCATGCATACGCTGCTGCAGCTTTTCTTCCAGATCCGCCGCATATTGTTTTTTGCTGTTTAAAATTGCCTGCGGGCTTAAATAACCCATTCTGATTTTTAACTGCTCCTGTCTTTGCCGTTCAAACCGGATATGCTCCCGCATCCGCATATGCAGTGTCGCATGCATCATCCGCAGCAGCTCCAGCAGCTGGCCAAGATCATACACGGCCAGCTCCGCCGCCGCAGAAGGCGTAGGCGCTCGAAGATCCGCGACATAATCCGCAATCGTCGTATCCGTCTCATGCCCAACCGCAGAAATCACCGGAATCCGGCATTCAAAAATCGCCCTTGCCACAATCTCTTCATTAAACGCCCAAAGATCCTCGATCGAACCTCCGCCGCGTCCGACAATGATCGTATCCACGCCAAGCTGCTCCAGCGCATGAATGCCGTTGACAATGCTCTGCGCGGCTCCGTCTCCCTGCACAAGCGCCGGATATAAAATCAGCTGGACGCACGGATTGCGTCTGTGGCTGATATTGATCATATCCTGGATCGCCGCCCCGGTCGGCGCCGTTACAATGCCAAGCGTACGGATATATTTCGGAATCGGCTGCTTATACTCCGGCGCAAACATTCCCATTTCCGCAAGCTCTTTTTTCAGCGCCTCAAACCGCAAAAACAAAGCTCCCGCGCCGTCTAATTCAATTTCCCTGGCATAAAGCTGGTAACGCCCGTCCCGTTCATACACTTCCACAGATCCTGTCGCTACGACATGATCTCCATCCCGCATACGGAATTTCAGCCCGTTTTTCCGGTTTCCCGCAAACATAACCGCCGCAATCGTCCCGGAACTGTCTTTCAGCGAAAAATAGATATGCCCGGAACTATGATATTTGCAGTTAGAGATTTCGCCTTTTATATGAAGCTTTTCCAGCAAAAAATCCTGCGCAAACATATTTTTAATATACGTATTAATCTGTCCCACACTATATACACGTTTTTTCATAGCAATTTCGCCAGCACCCCATTCACAAATGACGGCGCGCCGTCGCTGCTGTAAATTTTCGCCAGCTCCACCGCTTCGTTAATCGCCACACCTGTCGGAATGTCCTCTTCATAACGAATTTCATAAACCGCCAGACGAATCAGCGCTAAATCTACCTTAGCCATCCGGTTCGTTTTCCATCCGGTCGCCTTTTCATTGATCAGGGCATCGATTTCTTCCCGGCGCTTATATATTTCCCGCAGCTTTTGTTCAATATAGGCGCGCTTGCCTTCATTCGTCTCCGCAAGCTCCTCCATGGAAATCCCAATCTGTTCATCCATTTCCGCCTCTTCATAAAATTCTGTCTGAAATAGCATTTTAAAAACCTGTTCCCTGATTTCTCTCCTGTTCATAACTCCCTTTCCCATTTCTTACTGTCCCGTCCGCCGGATCTGTACGATCCCTGCTCACACAGTAACGCTAGTTTCCGTTCGCATCCGATAAGATAAAAGGAGTGCCGGCATGACACTCCCAAAATTTCCGTTATCCGGCTTGTGATCCTGGCATTATTTCTGATTTCCCATATCGACACTGGCAATCCGGATATTTACAGCATTTACTTCCAGTCCTGTCATCGTCTCAATCGCCGTCTTCACTTTCTCCTGCACTTTTGCGGAAATCTCCGGAATCGAATATCCATACGCAATATGCAGCGCCACATCGACGGTCACGCAGTTATCGATCACGTCCACTTTTACGCCTTTTGCAAGGTTCTTTTTGCCAAGCTTGCTGACAAGCTCATTGGTAATATTTCCAGCCATGGAACCGACGCCTTCCACTTCTGTTGCCGCCAGTCCCGCAATGATCGTGACGACTTCGTCCGCGATATTTACTTCGCCAAGGTTGTCTTCTTTGATACTATATACCTTTCGATCTTCTGACATGTAAATTCCTCCTCATATGATCCGCTTGTTTGGGATGTTTCGATGTTATTTATTTTATCAGAATTGTGTGGGAAGCACAACCTTCCAGGAGAAATTTCTTACATGGATTCCTCCAAAATCAATTGCATTGTTTTCGCAGATATTCTATAATAAGCAAAATCACATACCACTGGAGGACACACTGATGCTTAAAAGTTCTGACCTGTTTCATCTCGCATTTTACAAAAAATCCGCTTATACCGGCAGTATGGAAGGCATGCGGTTTTTGATTGAAAAAGCATCCGAAGACGGACAGGACGTCTTCAAAGTCTGGATCTACCCAGGCCCCCTATGCTTTTCAAGGACGAACGACGACCTGAAAGAATCCAAAACATTTGCTTTTTCGGAAGACAGCATTGCCAACATCGCGGACTGGCTCAATAAGCAATACGCCAAACGCCCGGAATACTGGAACCGGTACAAATCTCTGCTGTCTGCGCCCGGGCGCTAATCCTGCTGAACGGCGGTCATTTCCAGCAGCTGAGCTTCACTGATGACCTGCACGCCCAGATCCTTTGCTTTTGCCAGCTTACTGCCCGCGTTTTCTCCGGCCAGCAGATAGGTCGTCTTTTTGGAGACGGAACCGGATACTTTTCCGCCGTTTTGCTCGATCATTTCCGCCGCCTGTTTGCGTTCCAGGCCCGGAAGTGTGCCTGTGATCACAAACGTCATGCCTGCAAAGCGTTCGCTGGCGCCGGCCTGTTCGATACGCGCCATATTGACGCCTTCGTCCTGAAGGCGTTTCAGCATTTCCTGGTTGGATGCGTCCGCAAAAAAGGAGCGGATGCATTCTGCGCTGACGGTCCCGATATCAGGCACTTGTGTCAGCTGTTCTACTGAAGCGGATGCAAGATGCTCGATGGTCCCAAAATGCTTCATCACTGCTTTGGCCGCGGCCTTGCCGACGTTTGGAATGCCGAATCCGGTCAGCAGCTGGCAGGCGTCGCGCTGCTTTGCCTGTTCGATCGCATTTAAAAGCTTGTCCGTATTTTTTTCCTTGCCGATAATGCCCTCTTCAATCAGCTGGCTGCGGTGGTCTTTCAGTACAAAAATATCTGCGATATTTCGGATAAAACCGCGTCTTACCAGTTCTTCGATATAGACGGTGCCAAATCCTTTGAGATCCATCGCGTCCCTGCTGACAAAATTAATAATCTTACGTTCTATTTGAGACGGGCAGTCGGGAGATGGGCATCGAATATCCGCCGTATCTTTTTCGCGGACGGTTTTCGTGCCGCATACCGGACAGGTATCCGGCAGATGATAGCGTTTTACGCCCGCTTCCCTTTTTTCTTTCAGCACTTCCCGGATTTTAGGTATAATCTCGCCGGATTTATATACTTTTACATAATCTCCGATCCCTACGTCCAGCTGGTCGATAAAATCCTGGTTATGCAGCGTCGCGCGTGAAACGGTCGTGCCGCACAGACGCACCGGCTCAAAAATAGCTGTCGGCGTAATTCTTCCGGTTCTGCCGACGGACACTTCAATGTCCAAAATTTTTGCCTCTTTTTCTTCCGGCGGATATTTATATGCTACCGCCCATTTCGGCACTTTGGAAGTCGCGCCCAGTTTTTCCCTGTCTGCAATGCGGTTCAGCTTGACGACTGCGCCATCGATATCGTACGGCAGTTTTCCGCGGTTTTCCCCAATCGCACAGATCGCATCCCAGACTTCTTCCGCGGTATGACAGATCCGGTAGTCTTCAATTACCGGAATGCCTTGTTTTTTCAAATACTCGTAGCCTTGTGTATGCGTTTCAAATGTCCCTCCGCGCACCTGCTGAATATTAAAGACAAACATCGACAGCCCACGCTCTTTCGTAACCGACGTATCTAACTGGCGCAAGGTGCCTGCCGCACAGTTTCTTGGATTGGCGAATACACGCTTTCCGGCCAGTTCCTGGCGCGCGTTGACTTTTTCAAAATCCTCGTTTGTCATATACACTTCGCCGCGGACTTCCAAATATGGAAGCGGCTGCTTTAATTTTTTCTTTACGTCTTTGATCACTTTTGCGTTTGCTGTCACATCTTCGCCGAAATTAATGCCGTCGCCCCTGGTCTCTGCCAGTTTCAATACGCCGTCTTCATAACGAAGCGCCAGGGAAAGCCCGTCGATCTTGTACTCGACCACAAACTCCGCTTCTTCCAGCTGTTCTTTCATATCGTTGACAAATTCCGTTACTTCTTCTTTGGAAAATACATCCTGGAGACTGAGCATCGGTACATTGTGGCGCACAAGCACGCCTGCTTCCCGCTTTGCAGCGCCGCCGACACGCTGCGTGGGAGAATCCGGCGTAATCCATGCAGGATGTTCTTTTTCAAGCGTTTTCAATTCCTGCATCAGCTGATCATATTCATGGTCTGTAATCTGCGGATCATCCTGATTATAATAGCGGTCCATATGATAACGGATCGTTTTTGTCAATTCCTTATATCTTTCTGACGGATTCATTGTTCTTCCTCCCATAGCTGCTGATCCATACTGCTTGCTGCAAACCTGACGGTATCGTTGGAAGATCCCTCCAGCAGCTGTTCCAACCGTTTGAGTTCCTCCGGCGTCACCATCCGGCAGGCTCCGGACGGCAAATCTCCGAGATGGATATTCATAATCCTTACCCTTTTTAGACTAACCACCCGGTAATCAAAATATTCACACATTCTGCGAATCTGACGGTTCATTCCTTGTGTCAGAATCATGCGGAAGCTTCGTTTTCCTGTACGTTCCACCCTGCACTTTCTCGTCATCGTTCCCAGAATCGGCACGCCGTCGGCCAGCGCCTGCAAAAAAGCATCCGTAACGGTTTTATGAACCGTAACCAGATATTCTTTCTCATGACGGTTGCCAGCGCGCATAATCTTATTGACAAAATCACCCTCATTCGTCATCAGCAGCAGCCCTTCCGACTGCTTATCCAATCTGCCGACCGGATAGATCCGTTTGGGATAATTTAAAAAGTCTACAATATTATGTTTCTCCCGTTTTTCCGCTGTGCAGACAATCCCTTTCGGCTTATTTACAACGAGCAGAATTCGTTCCTTTTCGGCTTCTATAAGCCTGCCTTGTACATATACCTGTTCGTCCGGACGAACCAGATCGCCAATACCCGCAACCCTGTCGCCAATGCACACATTGCCAGCCGCTATCTGGCGGTCAGCTTCTCTTCTGGAACAGACGCCCGCCGCGCTTAGATATTTGTTAATTCTGACCCCTGCTGTTCTTTTTTCCTCCATCAATCTACCCTTCCGATTTTTAAATGTTCCGCTCCCCCTTGACCGCCGCATGATTTCCACATATCAAAAGCGGCTGCTGTACTGCCAGATTTTATCTTTTACAAATACAGCAACCGCTTTTGATTTTTCCTTATTTTAAAAACTCGGTCTTCGCAAAACCAGTCTGGCCATTCCAGGAAACTTTTGTCCAGCCTTCTGCATAACTCATAATCACCGTAATCACATCGCCCTGGTAAGCAAGCCCTACCCTGTCCGCCGTCTCACTCATTGAGGAGCGGATATTGACAGACTCTGTCAGCGTAATCCGGTCGCCTTCATTCAGATATGTCGTCCTTGACGGCGTATCATTCTGCGAAGAACTCTCCACTTTTGACTTGCTGGATACAATAAACTCTTTCTTTACATATCCAAACTTGCCCTTGCTGCGGATTCTGAACCAGCCGTCCTTGCTCTTTCCATAGATCATAACCTTTGTACCCGCATCCAGCGTTTTTACAACATCGCTGTCGGTACTCGGCTTTTTGCGCAGATTGACACCTGTCTTGGCATAAGCCACACGTTTCTCGACTTCTACTTTGGATGGATCGGATACAATATATTCTTTGCTGATATAACCTGTCTTACCTTTGCACTTCACCTTAAACCAGCCGTCTTTGCTGGTACCGTAAATCGTTACTTTTGTACCTGCATTCAGCGTCTGAAGAATATCGCTGCTCGTACTTGCTTTTTTACGCATATTTACTTTTGTCTTCGCATAAGCAGTCCTTGTCTGTTCCTCTGCGGAACTATCCGTCTCGTCCGGATCTTTCTGGTCAGAAGACGTATCGTTATTGTTATCGTTTTGATCCTTATTCGAATCTTTTGCATCATCCCCTTTGCTGTCTGTATCCTTCTCGTCATCCTCTTTGCTATCCGTATCCTTCGGATTGTCTTTTTTGTCATCCTCCTGATCCGCTGTCGTCTGCGGCGTAAAGCTGGCAACCCATTCCGCAAGCACTTCCTGCATGGTTACCGTAGCCATCTTTTTTAATTCTTCATCTTTTTCCAGCGCTTCATCGTATTCTTTCTGGACATCTTTCACCAGCTTCAAAATATCTTCGTCCTGCGAAAACTCTGTCAGTAGCGTATTCACTTCCAGATTCGTTTTGTTTTCCACAAGCGACTCATTGGAAGAACTATACGCATTATCTATGTAAGAATTGCCTTTGTCATCTGTACGGACATAAAATGTATCCAGATTTGGAATCGTTGTTTGCATATCCTTATACCGGATCTGCACAACAACCGATACGATATATTCGCCCTCAGCAAGTCCCTTTTTTGTATAACAATCAATATCTTCATATGCGTCTACCAGTTTGCTGACGCATTTAATATAACTTTTTTCTGTATCCGAAATAGGAAATGCAATCTTCCCGATTGATTCCGTGTCCCCATCTGCATAATAGCTGTAATAATCCTGAAATAATTTGTTGATCTGCGGATAAGCATTTTCTTCCAGCTTTTCTTCGCCGTCCTGATCATCCGTACCAGTGCTTCCCTGCGTAACTTCCGGCTCTTTCTGGTCTTTTCCTCCAGTAACTTTACTGGACACTGCTACCACAACCGCTAATAAAATAAGCATCGCTCCGGTTGTAATATATTTTTTATATTTTGAACAGATATTTTTAATTCCGCTTACGTTAACATCTGTGTTATTCTCTTGATCATTTAACTGATTGGCTGCCATTGACTGCCTCCTTATCTATCACTGAAATTTTTCTGAAATTTTACGAATTGTTTTAGTCATGCCACTTTATGAAGTCGCCTGCCAAGCGATTATGAGAAAAAAAATGCAACCGGCGGGAATCGAACCCACATTACAGGAGTCGGAGTCCTGCGTTCTATCCGTTAGACTACGGTTGCAAAATCTGATACATATTATAACATGGTTTTTCAAAAAAGAAAAGACTAAATTTCTAACAATATTATTTTATTCTGCCGCCTTGTTTTTGGCAAATCTATCAAACGCTGATTTTCTGACCCCCGAAAACGCAGGCTGATATTTTTTTGTTCCTCATGAAATTCTCCATCTACGAGTACATCAATCATAGAAAGCATCTCATCGGTAACCTCGCATCTGGCACGGCTGTCTTCGATCAGGTCTGTTTCATACGTATAGCCGGTATAGCACCAGATATCTTTTTGCGGAAAATGCTCTTTTACCTGCCGCAAAAGCTTGACCAGTTCCCGCTGGTTCTCCGGCTCAAACGGTTCTCCGCCCAGCAGCGTCAGTCCTTTGATATAATCATGGTTAAGCGCATTTAAAATCTGCTGCCCTGTGGCTTTTGTATAAGGGCTGCCATAGTGAAAATCCCATGTTTCCGGCTGAAAGCAGCCTTTACAGTGATGCGTGCATCCGGACACGAACAAAGAGACTCTGACTCCGATGCCATTTGCGATGTCGGTTGTTTTGATTGTTCCGTAGTACATTTGTGAAACCGCCTTCCTTTTGTGTTTTAAATGCAGGTTTATTATAACTGATCATGGGCTGTCAGACAAGGTGTTTTGGGAAATTCTTTTACTTTTTTTGAAGCGGAGGGATTTGGGGAACCGGACGACTCTGCGGGCGGCGGGATGGGATTTGGAGAACCGGACGACTCTACGGGCGGCGGGAGGGGG
>VSNY01000068.1 GCA_009774535.1 Lachnospiraceae bacterium | reverse complement strand
GTAGGTCTATTAAAGTTACCCTTCTTCAAGAAAATCTTTTTTATTTTCCTCTTGACATTTCACCAAATTGCTTTCTTCCGTATCTTCGCCTCCAGTAAAAGTGTTTTCTACCTTTTTCGCATTCTCAATCCTTATTTTTTCTGCGACCAGATATGCGTTGTACAAATATCCTTTCTGTTCGCGGATCATCCGATTTGCTGTCGGAAAGTCGCGGATCTGTATGAAAAGGTCACCAATTACTGGATACCCATTATTCATAAGATCGACTACTTCTTGCGGAATGTCCGTATATACCCGGTTCTGGATTCCGATTCCAGGGACCGTTGGCCCAACGTACATATACCTTTTCGGCTCCCCTGCAGGCTCTTTTTTCTCTCCATCCTCCTGCCTTTCCACGGATTCTTTTTCCTCTTCCACGGGAACTTTCTGTGCTTCCATTTCAGCAACCTGTTTTGTTTCCGTGGTTTCAGATGCAGATTTCCTTGCTGCCATAAACTAACCTCTCCTTCCTATTTTGGGAACACTGAATTTGATGCGTATGCCGCCGAAAAAGTAAGGGTGCGTATTTTCATCCTGCAACGCCCATTCCATATCCTGCTGCGCCCGGTATTTATGATCGAGCAGCGGCTCTTCTGCAAACCTGTTTGCTATCCGCTGAATCATGGTTGCGACATGCTGATGCCCCTGGTTATCCAGATCCGCATCATGTACGCCAAGATGGATGTCCGCTGTCACCGTCCATGGAGAATCATCATCTTCCGTCCTGCCGTCATAAAGCCTTATAATTGCATATGGGAAAAATTTTGTTTCATCCTCTTCGTCCGACTGCACGATTGGAAGATCCTGTTTGTACACATTCACGCCATCCACGTTTTCGCCAGATACATTCTTTGTTCCAATCCCTTTCAATACGCGCCCTATTTCATCTGCAAGCGCGTCCTGAAGATTTAATATTGTCATTCAGCCACCTCATTTAACAAGCTTCGCTATTTCTTTCTTAACCTCATCACGGAATGTCCTTTTTATTTCAGGTTCTAAAGCTTCTGAAATCCCGCCCCTTCCAAGGTATACAATTTCAAGCATTTTGGGGACGGATATGGAACGCAGGACTTTCAGCGGATATTTTGCCTCTGTTCGACGCTGCACGATAAGCCCAGCTGCTTTTCCTCCTTTTGCCCTGAATGCCCGGATTTCTCCGTTCTTACGGCTTATAACCTCTTTCAGTCCGGAACCCTTCAAAACTTCCGACTTTACCCCGCTTTTGGGGGATGTAGTATGGAAGCGCGGAAGCGTCAGCGTCCTGTCCCTGGCATAAACAGATGCAGACAAATTCGTATTTGTTGCATTATATATTTTTATCCGGGAATTGAACCCTGCGTTCTTTACCGCGTAACGTCCCTGTGCGCCCTGCATCAGGCTTTTCCTTGCCTGTTTGGCAGTATGGTTAATGGCGTTTTTGAGTACCCTCGGTGCCTTTGTCTCCATCCCTTTAAGTTTTTTCTGCGCCCATTTGATATCTGACTCATTCACTTCAATTTTGATCAGTTCACTCATCTTCCCACGCCCCTGTTTGCTTCAATCGTTATGGAATAGATGCCGCCCTCTGAAATGGCATCTGTTACCTTGTACATTTTCCCGTCAAGGGTAAGCGCAATTCCCTGCGCCGGAAGTTTCCCGAAATCAGATGCGGCAGCATACATCAGTTTCTGATTCTTATAAACGCCATCAATATGTTGATTCATCCTTTTTTCGCGCTCTATCTGCTCATTTGAATCTATCTGGACTGCCATTTCCTTGCCGTTTACCATGTGCATATCAGAAAATTCATCCATATTCATAAACACTTCATGCACATCAGATTCCAGTATTTCCTTAAAACTCATATCCATCTCCTTTCGCGCAGCCGCCGCTCTGGTGTATCCGGGATGCGCCCGGCAAGACAGCACATCCCGCCGCTGACCAGCCCGGCCAGCCCCGGAAACGCGGCCAGCGGGGATGCTTTAGGGAAATGGCTTTGTTTCGGATTCCTGCCACGCTGCGCTTCCGGCTTCGATCCACGCTGCCACCATCTCCTGGTTATTCTGCGGAAGCCTTTCCCCTGCGTAATACATTTTCGCAAGATACAAAATTGGACGCACTGCGGTTAATACTTTTGTCTTTTCCAACAACTGTCCATCTTTGGATTTCGGATCTTCCGCGGATTCTGGGATTTTTTCTGTTTCTGCTTTTTGGTTTTTCTGATTATTGTTATTTCTTCTTGCAGCCATGTCACCATCTCCTATGCATTTATTTTCACGTAAACAAACGGATCATTATTTCCCGCATCGCAGACGGCAAACCCAGCTTTTGTGCCATTCTCTGCAGACGTGGAAATTTCTCCGCTGTCTTGTGAATAGTAAACATCAGCTCCTGCGGCAACCTCACTGCTGCACTTCGGCATTTCAAACACTCCGGTTACGTGCAGCGAACCTTTTTCCCCCGGAAGGATATCCGTGCCTGCAACGCCAATGCGGCTGCCAAGCACAATAATCGTGTTCGCCTCAATGATTTCTGTGCCGCTGTTTACATAATCAATCGTTTCTCCTCTCTGCCAATAGGATGCCTTTTCCATATTCCTCCCCCCTTCTAAGCCAGCTCCAGCTTCGTTTTCACTTCTACGCCCGGATTCTTTACGCACCTCTAAAGTCCATGACGCTGATCCCCCAGTCCAGATAAAGATCCCAGACAAATCCAAGCTGTCCAGGTGTTTCCATCCTGCGGATGTTCGGGATTTCCTGCCCGTTCAAGTAATCGACTTCTATAAATTCGGTATCACCTGCAGCGCCCAGCAGCCACCATGGCATCACATTTCCCATACCGCCGCAAAGCGAATTGATGGTCGGGTCTTCCACTACTTCCAGCTGGTCGCGGTACTGATAAAGCGGGTTCACTGCCTGGGTATTTTCTGTTGTGTGTATGGCCGGGCTGTTAAAAAGCGTGTACATGTCAAACTGCATGCCGCTTGGTACGACAAGTATTGCCGGATTAATAATGATTGCTTCGCCAAACTGATCGCGCTGGTTTGCCAGCGCCATAATCATGGTCTGCATAGCTTCCTGTGTTACGCCTGTCCCTGTTTTTAACAGGTTCTTGTGTGCAGAATGGAAAAGCGGAACG
Source organism: Lachnospiraceae bacterium (assembly GCA_009774535.1). Lineage (GTDB taxonomy): Bacteria > Bacillota > Clostridia > Lachnospirales > Lachnospiraceae > Eubacterium_J. Next base: position 15,715 of record VSNY01000068.1, on the reverse strand, counting down.
CCGTCATAAATTGCCGGGTTATTCACCAGGATGGAATAAACCTGCTTATTGATCGTTTTGCGCGCAGATGCCGCATAACGCGCCGGAAGCGACGTCACAAGCCCGATATCATCATCAATAAACGCTTTGCGTGACAGCGTAAATTGACGGCCATATGTCCGCAGCTGCCTTGTCGGAAGATGGTCATCCCTGAATACATCGTGTTTCAGCTCGCCACTTTCAGGTACTTCCAGAAACTCGCCGACCGGCCCTGCAATATAGTAATTGTTGTGTATTTTAAAATCCGAAAGCGTCCCCTTTTTTGTAATCCTGTCAAACGTGACGGACGCTTTCTTATGCCCTTCCCGGTACGCCTTTTCAATCGTATTGTCCAGAATGGCCGGGAACGTGGATTCCGGCGTAAAAAAACTCCTTTGCAGCATGGCATACAGTTCATCGGAGCCTCTGCGGTTCAGCCCGTTCTCACAGCAGCCATCCATCTGCAGACATTCAATCGCCAGGTCGCGGAACTGCATCCCCATGAAATTCCTTGCACCGTCCGCAGGCCGCTCCAAATCCATACCGGAACGCATAATCAGCGCATCCGTTGCCGCCCTTCTAAACTTATCCCCTTCGTCATCCGTCACGCGAACGCCGGATCGGATCGGTGCGCCGCTTTGGATCAACTGGTCAAGGACTGCTGCCCGGACCTTTTCCACGGAATCCCCGTTATCTAAAAATTCTCTGGGATCTATCCCAAAGCTTCTGCACATCTCATGAATCTGCCGTACACGCAGGCGTTCCGCCGCCAGCGCCTTTTTCGCGGCATCCTTGGCTTTTTTTTCATCATCGTCATCTGCGCTGCTGTCGCTGTGATCTCCATCACTGCCGTCGCCGTCGCTGCCATCAACATCTCCATCACCATCATCCTTAGGACCCTTTGCGCGGCTTCCCTGCCCGGACATCCCCGCGCCTGCAGTGTCTGACAGATCCATCAGTTCCACGGACCGTTTCAGCCTGTCAAATTCAGCCTGTTCCTCCGCGGTCATTGCCCTGTCATTTGCAACCGTAAGTATTTCATTCATCCGGGCAAGCATCTGTTCCCTTGTCATCTTTAACTCCTCCTTTAACAATTGTTTATATTGAAGCTGCCGCAAGCGCGTCCCGCTGTCGTCCGAACGCCCGATGCCGACGGTCGGGTCTGCCGGGACGGATACAATGCTGATTTCGTACGGCGTCCACCGCTTTGCGATGGAACAAGGCCCCGTAAACCGCCCGTCGGATGACTGCTTGTTTGGCATTACTTCTTCCCAGCTGTCCACCAGATAGCCCACCGACACGCCTTTCAGCGTTCCGCTTTTCACTTTCTTGCAGATCTTCTCTGCTTCATCGTCTGCATCAAACGTAATTTCTGCTTCTCCCCTGCCATTTTCCACCCATGCCCGGTTGATTCTGCCGAGTATTACATCACGGTTATGGTTGAAAAGTACCACAGGGTTGGAATTCAGCCTGCTGAAATCCACGCAGCCGTCCGTATGGTCGAGTATTTCCGGACCAAACCAGCGGTTGTAAGGCTCTTCTGACGAAAAGGAAAGCCGGAATGTCCGCTCATCCCTGTCATCCGACCGGATGAAACCGCCGCATTCCCGGATTCCTTTATTTCTGTCCTGCCCTGTCCCTGCCGCCCTGCCCATTTCCCTGACCAGTATCCCCGTTTCCTGTATCTGCGCTGTCTCAGACTTCGCCGGAACCTGCATCTGAAGCTTTTGGTTCCTCTTCTTTTTCTTCCTGCAGCTTCCCATCGAAAAGCACACCCCCTAAATCAATCCCTTTTTTCCTTGCATATTCCAGCACTTCCGCTGTGTCATCAATCTGCGCCCGCCAGTCCATACCGTTTTCAGCAGCAACCTGTTTATAGGTTTTTACCCCGGAGTTCAGCGCCGTTTTTGTAGCGGATGCCTCCTTCATCGGATCGATCCATGGCTTTGGCTTTTTGATCCACTCATGTTCAAAATATTCCTCTTTCTTTTCCCAAAAATCCGGGATGCTGACTCTTCCCGCAAGGATGCAGGATATTACAAACGTTTCATAAATTTCGTCCAACACTCCTGCAATCCATTCCTCATCTTCTGCAAATGTCAGCGCGTCTTCAATCAGACCCTGCCTTGCAGACGAATAGTTGGTTTCAGACAAGTCTCTGCTGGTTGCCTCATACGACATTCCCTGCCCGGCCCCGATCATCTTCTGATGCAGCTTGATAAAAGATGCCGCGTCCGCCGACTGCCCGGACGGATTCACCACTTCGACATCATCGCCCTGATTCAGTTCACTGATCATCCCGGGCGTAAGCCTCTTTCCGTCATAATCATATTTTCTTTCAACGGCGGATGCGCGCCCCACACCGCCAGTCGGCAGTACCCGCTTAATGAATACGGCAAGGCATGCTTCAATCCTCTGCTTTACGGAAACAGCTGTCATAAATTCATTCGTGTCGCGTATGCGCGTGATTGTGTGTGCCATGTCCGACATTTCCCGGATCTGTGACGGTCTTGTCTTTGTAAAATAAAAGATGATATCGTCTGCCTTTACATAAACCGGATCACCAATGGAGAACCCGTCAATCTGGTACTGCCTGATCCAGTAGCCGACAGGCCGGTTATATTCGTTATATTCGATGCCGCCGACCACGCGGTTTTTTTCATTCTTAGGCATTACCTGCATCGTATCCAGCTCGTCCACCTCAACCATCTGGATCGAAAGCGGAAGGAAGCCATCCTTTGTATAGCGCTTCACAAACAGGATGCCGCCGTCTACATGCTTGCGCTCCACTGCCATGCGCAGCATCTGGTTTAAGCTCTGCGTCCCGGTTACATCGCAGTTTCTGGCTTTGCACCATTTTTTCCACAGATTTTCCAGTTCCGTGTTCAGTGCCTCATTTTTTGTCCGTGCCTGCAGGCGGAATCCCGTGCCGATGACATTCCGTTTTCTTGCCCATATGACGGAATTCATCAGGTCTGAGTTCCTTAACAGGTCGCGCGCCCTTGCCCTGATATAATCCCTGCTGCCACGGTCTGTCATTTCAGCGGAATCGTTGGACACACGCCATCCTGCGTTCAGCCTGCTTCCGCTTCCGGCGTCATAATTCCTGTATTCGTCATACATAGAGCGCCAGGCTGCCCGGCGCATCCCCCACTCCGGGGATAGGAAGGCGATGGCGTTATCCAGCCAGCTCATTTTCCACACCTTTCAAGCCCCTCTGTTTTTACGGTGATCATGTGCCTTTCTTCCATACTGCCTATCTCCCTTCAAAATATGCCACTGATGTATTGCCAAATAAATGCGATTCAGATTCAGCCGCCACCTCTGCCTGGAGTTCCTTACGCATCTCCCGAAGCACGCCAAGGTCTGCCCGCGTCAGCTTTCGCGATCCCATCTGGTATGACTGGCCGCCGCCGAGAACCTTTGTTATCGCAGTGTTTACCTCTTCCAACTTTTCAGATACTGTCATATTACCGCCCTCATTTCTTGATTGAAAAAATATCTTCCACGCTTTATACTGTATAAACAGGCTCTACCAGGCCAAGTATATACAGAAAGGATGTGGCAGCATGCCTATAAATGGAATGGCAACAAGTACGGAGAAAGATGCTCTCTGTGAACAGCTTGCCCTTTTGTACATGGAAAAGGCTGATACATCTGGCCTTACTCCGGCAAAATTTACTGAACGCTACCTCGAAGTAAAGTCAGAAATCAGCTCTGAATTGTCAGGGCGTTCCAAACTGTAAGTAATCCTTACATGTGACAGAAAGTCCGTACAGCTTTCAAGCAGCATCTGTGCATCGCAAATCCTCATGCCCTCTAACAGCCTGAGGATTTGCGACGCTGTTTCCTTTTCTGCAGCCGTCATGTGGCTTTTGCCTTCCAGCCATTTCCTGATTTCCACAGCATTTCCTTCTAAATCCGGCTTTTTGTTTTTTTCTTCCATATTTTTCCTCCTTATATCCAGCTTTCGTTTTGCTCAATCCACGATTCTTCATCCGTCTTTGCCGCTGGCTGCTGCTTTATTTCTGTCCTTCCAGATGCATCCTCCAGATGCATGGAACGTATATCTAAAAGATCAGCAGCCGCCAATGCATATACTTCACAATCCAGAAAATGATTGTCTGCATGACTGTGTTTCGGCTTCCACCGCTGCACCGTCCTTGCCCCGACTTTTACATTCACTTTATGCTCTGCCGTTACCTGTTCCGCATATTCCATGTCGCAGCCTTTGTATACCATCCACGCGCCGCGCCCGTTTTGTTTTTTCATCCGGGCGGCAATCATATCTTTATATTTGTCACCGTCTACCATGACCAGATTCATCCCGAAAGCCTTTGTGTCCGCCCTGTTGATTTTTGACAGTTTGAAATGTGGCCGCATCGGATTTGACGCGCCCTTGCAAGGCATCGCCCAGTCCGCATTGTCTGCGCAGAAGTCATAGGTGCTGTCCGCATCGTAACCGGAATCTATCAGGCACAAAGACGGAACAAGGCGTTCCCCGTCCGGCTTTTCATAAGAAAGATTCATAATGCGCTCAATCTCTGCCCAGGATGCCGCCTGACCGTGCGCAATGTTCTGGCTCGTGATATAATTCCCCCACGCCCTGACCGTCCAGTAAAGACACGTCTCCTGTACATCCACGCCCCCGGTCAGCAGTTTCGCCCATGCAGGGACAAACAGTTCAGGAAGGCTTGTCTGCCGCTCCATCACCGTATCAGCTGATGTTTTCAGTTTCGTATCCTCCCAAGGCTCTGCCAGCCATGAGTTTACAAAATTCTGGAGTTTCTCCGGGTCATCCTTGCTGTCCAGAAATTCCTTGACAATTTCCGAAAAGAGGACAAACGGACTATAAAGCGTATTTATCCAGTACCCGACTTTTTTATGTGCCGCATTGCTCTCCCGGACAATCTGCCAGCGGCCGTGCCGGAGCATAGCGTCCTTATGATAGTCCGTTATGATACTTCCGCATTCCTGACACACGTATACTGCCTGATCCGCCCGGTCAGATGCGGTCATGCCCCCTTCGCCTTCCGGAAATTTGATCTGCTTAAACTTTAGTTCTATCATTTCCCCGCAATGCGGACATGGCACAAAATAGTGTTTCTCTACATCTGCGGCCATCAGACTTTTCCAGATCTGCCCCTCACTGATCGTTGGCGTGCTGGTAAGATACACCTTTCTGTTGCGGAATGTTTTCACGCGTTCTTTTGCGAGGGAAATCGGGTCAGCCTCTTTCTTGGACGCACCCGGATATTTGTCCACCTCATCCAGAAACAAGTACTTAATCGCTTTGGATGCAAGGCTTGACGGGGAATTTGCACCCGAAATTGTAAGATACATCCCGTCAAACTGCAGTTCCAGCTTTTGTGATCGAATTTCTTTGAACAACCGCCTGAGCGCAGGACTTCCTTTCAGCATTGGTTTAATACGGTTTTCCGAAATGGATTCGCCAAGTTTGTCTGACGGGTAAACAATCATTGTCGGGGATGGATCTTGTTGGATGACATACCCCAGCATGTTCAGGGAAGCCTCTGAACCGCCGATCTGTGTGCATTTGCAGAAATAGATTTCTTCCGTTTCGTAATTGCAAAGTTCATCCATGATCTCATTCAGATATGGAGTCCGGTCGTTTCTCCACGGTCCCGGCACAGCGGATGCCTGTGCATCCAGGACGCGGTATTTTTCTGCCCACTGCGACACCGTCAGGTCTTCCGGCGGCAGCAGTTTTTTCAGCGCGTCCTTAATATATTCACTTACCGGATACTTCTTTCTCCACTTCCTTGTCTTTACGTGCATCCAGTATCTCCTTTACTTCTCTCGGTTCCACCACGCCTGCAATTACAAAAGACGCAAGCAGCGCGGAAACCTCCGCGGACATTTCTTTTTCTATTCTCCTGGCTTCCAGCGGTTCCAGCTGCCCGGACAGCATTCCGCATACCCGCGCAGGAACGGACATTGCAAACTTTTTAAATACCAGAAAAAATTTTGCATAGTCAATCCTTACCTCATCCACGGATATATACTCCCCTGCGGCGATCTGTGTTTTCAGCCTGTGCAGTTCGCCCTGGCTTTCTTTTAACGCAATCTCCGCTTCGAGTTTCTGTTCTTTGAGTTCTGTTTCCTTTTGAGACCGCGACCGGCCGTATGCTTTGTCGGACAAAAATTTTACGTATTTCTGTATCGTTGGGGCAAGATCATACCGCCGGACTTCATGCCCATCCACTTTCACCAGGACAGCATCGATCACACCGTCCCGCGTCAGCTGCTCGATCCTGCGCGGCCCATCGAAATTAAAAAGCTGCGCGATCACTTTTGGTTCGTAAAGGTTCTGTGTCTTTTTCCTGCCGTTTTCTGCTGCGTCCGTATGAACCCCCTCCTCCCTGGAAAGCCCAAAATTAAGAATCAGTATCCCTAAATCTTCACCCATGCAGGAAGCCCCCGCTATCTCCGCGATGCAATACAGCCTTTTCTCCGGTGTGTGCTTCCCAACGCTTTATGATTACATCACAATAGCGTTCATCCAATTCCATAACATACGCCGCCCGGCCAAGCTGTTCCGCCGCAATCATTGTCGTTCCAGACCCTCCGAATGAATCAAGAATCCGGTCACCAGGCTTTGTGCTGTTCTGGATCAGATAGCCAAACATCGGGACCGGCTTCATGGTTGGGTGTGCTTCACTCCGTTTTGGACGGTCGAAGGTAAGGAGCGTTGTCTGCCGCCTGTCAGAATACCAGGCGTGGCCTGCGCCGCCATTCCATCCATAAAGGCACGGTTCATGCTGCCACTGGTAGTCCTGCCTGCCAAGTGTGAACAAGTCTTTTGTCCAAATAAGACACTGGCGAACCTGCCAGCCAATATCTATGCATGCCCCTCTAAAATAATAGCCTTGGCTGTCTGCATGCCATATGTAAAAAGCTGCGCCGGGTCTCAAGGCGCTTTTTGCCGTATGGAATGCATTCGCCAGAAAAGAACGAAAATCATCATTATCCATTTGATCATTCGCAATCAACAGCCCATCCATCCGCCGGTGTCTTTTTCTTGATTCGTCAAAACTCCCGCCCAATCCAAGCGCCACATTATACGGCGGATCTGTGAGATATAAGTCTGCTTTCCTGCCACCCATCAGCCGCGCCATATCCTCCGGATTCTGCGCGTCTGCACAAAGAAGCCTGTGTTCGCCTAACAGCCACAAATCACCACGTTTTGTGACTGGTTTTTCACAATCCTTTATGGCTTTATCTATATCAAACTTCTCGTCTTCTATAGCCTCGTCTATATTTAACTTTAGCTGCAGCTCATTCAATTCCAAACGCGTAAAACCTGTAAGTGAAAAATCATAGCCGCTTAAGTCCAAGCCCTGCAAAAGATCGCACAGCTTTTCATCGTCCCACTCCCCGGACATCTTATTAAGAGCAACGTTCAAGGCTTTTTCCGCGTTTTTGTCCAACTCAACGACAACCACATGTGCCGTATCATATTCCAGATCCATCAGTATCTTGTACCGCTGGTGGCCGCCAATAATCGTGCCGTCCGTATTTATTATGATGGGATCAACATAGCCATATTCTTCGATACTGCGCCTGATCCGCTGGTACTCTTCATCCTCCGGAACCAGTGCAACCCTTGGATGATATTCTGCGGGATGCAGTTCTGACAGGGCGCGTTCCTCCATATTCAGTTTTGTTTTCATACCGCCACACCTCCTGCCTGGCCGCCGCGAAACGAAATGCTAAAAAATTTTTTTATCTTATCCGGAAAATTTCCGGGCCTTCCACGCCCCGCATGGCCCACCCGCTCCCGGTAGTACCTGCGCCGCGACGGGTGCGCAGGGCTTGTATAAAAGCAAAGGCGGGTACATCCTGTTTGTGATGTACCCGCCTGAACGGATCCTGCCTGCTGCACTGCTGCCCTTTCTGTCTTTATCCATGATAGTATATTAACACATCGGAAAGTGCAAAAGAGTGCATACTTTTATTTTTATATGTGAAAAAATGTAGAATGACGACAGAATAAATGGTATCATCTTCCTGTTACCACCCCGATACTGGTAACAGGAAGGGGGCGTACATATTGGATATCATATTATCTTTGACGATCGCTGTTCTATCCAGCATCATTAGTCATTACATCCTCAAATGGTTAGACAACAGCGACAACGAGGAATAGTTATGTCCCGGAAGACTTCACCGTATAAGAAGGAGAAACCCCCAGAGCCGACACTCTGGGGGTTTCGCTGTGTTACCTTACGTACATATGGACACGATTATCTTTGCGTCTGCTGAAAGTATAGCACAAATCGCGATCCGTTTCAATACCAATAATACGGTCGCCAGGCTGTTATTTCCTATATTCTTCTAAAACACACCGCACCTTCTTAAAACCAAGAAGCGCTTCCAGTGCTTTATCCTGATAATTAAAACAGGCCCTCCGGCTCAAGTGCATTTCTTTTTCAATGGTTTTCCACGTCTTGCAATCGATAAAGCGCAGTTCCAGAATCATCCGCTCCAGACTGTCTTCTTTCAAAAAATCCATGATATCCATGACTTTCAACAGGTCTTTTTCAATCACCTTTTTTTGATTCCCGATCCGTGTTTCAATCTCATCCATCCGATAGACAAAAGAAGCCGCTCCGGTTCTTTCACTGCCCGCGCGCCTGTTTACAGGCGAATAGCGCGTACCCCTGATCGGCGCATTCATTTCCTCCAGGATACTTTGCAGCCTGTATTCCAGCTGTATTTTTTTCCTGCGGCTGTTATAATACCGCCCCAGATATTGTTTCAAAATCTCTTTTTCATTTTTTCTGTCCACCGTTTCCACCTTGCCCGCCACACGTTTTCCCTTTCTGTCCGGACTTGTCCGGTTCTGTCGCCAGGAAATAAACCCGGCCTCCAAAAACCTTAAGTCCGTATAACGCCCTCTTTTTCTGATCCCAGTCTGAAACGGAGATGCCCTTTTTTCGCAGAATTTGAAGGCTGTTGTTAACTGCTGCCAGCAGTGCGGCAACTGGCAAGCTTTCAAGCGGCTCCTGTTTTCTGTTCATGCTTTTCCTCCTTAATTTTCCTGATCTGATCAGGTGCAAACCCGGTATCCTTATATTCCTGCAGTTTCTTTTGCGGCTTATATCTGTATTCCTGCTGCCTGAAAACCTATGATGCAGTAATCATCATCAAGTCCGGTCCAGTCCTGCCATATGTACTGTACTATGACACAGATCTCTTTTCCTGTTGCACTTCCGTCTTTATGCTCCACAAGCGTGATTTCTTCCCCCTCTTTGTAACCGTCTTTTTTCACCAGAAGAAAAGTTAAAGCTGTTTTGGCTTTTATTAACTCTTTAGATGAGTTGGAAAAGTCGTTCCAACTAACCCCACATAATTCTGAAAAATGATGCAGGTACATCACCCGTACCTGCATTTTTTCAAAACAGCCGATTTTCAAGGTAAAATCTCCCCTTTTGATGAAATAATCCTCTGACCGACACCATGCCAAACAGTGAATTTAAGAAATTTTTCTGTAAATGGATATTTCCGAATTTGAAAATACAAAATTCTGCCATGACAGATTTTCCTTAACTTAACGGCTGGCGCACCTAACTAAGCTACATTTATAAACGATCTGATGCACTGCTTCAATTAATGCGCAGCATGAAGCCCATAATTGCAAAAGAACATGGCTGCATGATTTCTTATGGGCAGATTTATCAAAGCGCTGAATCCCATCCCCTTTTTGCCAATGCAAATATCATTGACATTTTATTAATTCATATGGAAGAAGGCGGCATTCTGCAGATAATCCGTGACCCGGACTGCAGCAGCATGATCTTAGGTGTCCGACTTAAATAAATCGTATTGAAGCAGCGGGCAAAGGGCACAGTTGTATTCAAAAAGGATCTCATCAAGCTGTGTCCTTTCACTCATCATTAATTCTAAAAACGACTTAAAACTATCGTTTAAATAAGATGGCACTTCTAGTTCCCCATTATTTTCCCATTCGTTTACAGTATCTATAACAAGTTCAATTGCAGTTTTCCTATCCAGTGACTGCAGGCCTTGAAACAGGAATGCTTCGTTTTCCCTGAACTTGTCTTCAATTGTTCTGACTAAATTGAATAACTCAAATGCTTCATTTTTTTTCAAACCCGCAATAATTTTCATTGCTGCTTTGGTTCTATATTCCATTTTTCCTCACCTTCTTTCTATTAACTGTTGATGTTATGTTTCGTATAGTGACATTATAGTTGCGTTTAGTTACTATGTCAACATATTTTTGTCACTTTACGAAACTTTTTTTCTTGACGAGGTTTATATCAAGTGTTATAGTAGTTGAAAGAAAGGAGGCAATACGTGAAAGAAAGAGTAAAAGAACTAAGAAAAAAACTTGGACTTACTTTGGAGAAATTTGGTGAAAAACTTGGAGTGACTAAGCAAACCGTTAGTAGAATTGAAAACGGAGTGAATTCTCTCACCGACCAAATGTTCAAATCCATCTGCCGCGAGTTTAATGTCAATGAAGAATGGCTCCGTAACGGAACTGGGGAAATGCTCAAGCCTACCCCATCGGATGCGCTGTATAAGCTTAAACAGGATTATAATCTATCCGAAGCTGACTATATTATGGTTGAAAAATTTGTCAGCCTGCGACCGGAAACCAGGCAGGCAGTATTTAATTACATGAAAGAAGTTGCTTCTTCATTTGAAAGAAGCGGTGTGGAGCCGTTTTCCCCTGCTTACGGAAACGTTCCCCCTCGGCCGATGGGCGATGTTTTGAATGCCAGGCCTGAAACGGGATCCAGCCATAAGCCATCCATAGAAGAACAGGTGGAAGACTACCGCCGACAGCTGGAAGCTGAGGAAAAAGCGGCGGGAGAATCGCCAGCTTTACGAAAAGACGCATGATGAAAATCAAGCATAAATAACATCACGGTTTTCAAAACTACAAAGGAGAGACGCATGGGATTATTGGATATTTTCCGCATTTCCAAAATCAAGCAGGAAAATGAACAGCTTAAAGCTGCTAATATAGAAATGCAGAATAAAATAGCTTCATTAGGAGTTAACGAATATTATGAAACACAAAAAAAGATAGAACTTATAACAAAAGAATCTGATGACAAACTTGCGGCAACTAGCCGAGAAATTGCTTCTAATAATACAATTATGTCTGATTTAAGAGAAGAAATTGCTTCTTTGCAAGAAACCAGCAACAAACTCAAAAAGCAAGTAGACACTCAGAGTAAAAAGCTGTCACGAACCAAAGAATTGTATAAAAGTATTGACCATGCTATCAATAACTTTTTTGAATCTGATGCAGAATATAGCAATTGCAGAATAAGCACAAGAGATTTTGAGGATCTTGAACTTATCTCTCCATCCATTATTCTTAAACTCCATTGTATGGATGTGAAAGATTTGCGCAAAGCTTATAAGGAGAATGAGAAACAAATAAATTCCATTTTGGATAAATACTCCGCAAGATATACAACCAAAGCAAATAAATCCATATATAATCTCATGGTAATAGCTTTAAGGGCTGAATTGCAAAATATTTTATACAATTTAAAGTATGAAAAATTGGATAAATCCATAGATGATGTGAAAATCGTATCAGCAAAATATTTAAAAATTGCAGGAGAAGGCAATCAAAGTATAGCAGGAACGCTTACTAAGTTCATTGGTGAAATTGAGTATCTGTTTATGAATGCTGTAAAAATCGAATACAATTATTACGTCAAAAAAGAACAGGCTCGCCAGGAACAGCTTGCTATTAAAGAACAAATGCGCCAAGAAGCAGAGGAACGCAAAGCCTTGGAAGCAGAAAAAAAGAAAATTGAAAAAGAAGAAGCAAAATACCACTCGGAAATTGAGAAAGTACAAGAAGCCCTAAATGCAGCACTTTCAGATGCTGAAAGGGAAAAACTGCAAGAAAGAATACTTGAGCTACAATCCCAGCTATCATCTGTCATTGTTAAAAAAGATGAGATTGCAAGCCTTCAAAATGGAAAAGCTGGAAATGTATATATAATTAGCAACCTTGGTTCTTTTGGAAATGATGTGTTTAAAATTGGAATGACACGACGCCTGGATCCACAAGACCGTATCAATGAGTTAGGAAGCGCAAGCGTTCCGTTTAAATTCGATGTTCACAGCTTTATTTTTTCTGACGATGCTGTATCTCTGGAAAAAGAACTCCATGAACACCTGAACAACAAACGTTTGAACAAGGTAAATATGCGGAAAGAATTTTTCAAAGTTACGATTGAGGAATTAGAGGATCTGGTAATGAGCATTGATCCAACAGCTGAATTTAACCGTACCATGATTGCGGAAGAATTTTATCAATCGCTTTCTACAGATGAAGTGTACAACTCTAATTTCGCATTACAAGAAATTATGGAAGATGAATAATTTTCAACATGACACAATAAACAAAAATAGCCGGTGTTACCAGCACCGGGTATCCCATACACGTCCCTTGCGAAAAATCCAAAGAAACGCTGTAACCCCTAATGGTTACATGAAAGGTGAGAAATTATGAGATTTGCAACTTACGGACGCATCCAGCAGCATAAGACTGTACCATGACAAATCCAGAATATATGAAAGGACTTTTCAACATAATGAGTAATTTTTTAATGAAACCCAAAATAGATTTCGCCTTCAAAGAAATCATGGAAGATGAAAAAGCACGCACCGGCTTTCTTTCTGCGGTGCTGGGTTTAAACCCAGGGGATATCAAAGAAACGCGGATACTGAATTCCCATCTGCGCAAAGTCCACGAAGATGACAAGCTCGGTATCCTGGATGTGCGGGTGCTCCTGAACAATGATACACAGATCGACGCAGAAATTCAGCTTTCCGAATTAAGAGTATGGGCGAACCGCGCCCTGTTCTACATTTCCAAAATGTACACCGAACAGATTGAAAAAGGCCAGAAATACGACGCCCTGCAAAAATGCGTCAGCATCAGCATCCTGGATTTCATCCTTTTTGAAAAAGAAACAGAGTTTTATTCAAGTTTCCATATCTTAGAAGATACGCAGCACTTCCTGTATACGGACAAAATGGAGTTCCATGTCATTGAACTCCCGAAGCTTCCGGAAGCGCTGCGGGACGGATGCAGCAGCATCGAGCTGTGGGCACAATTCATCAATGCAGAACAAAAGGAGGTATTTGACATGATTGCCGAAAAAGACCCTTATATCAAAAGTGCCTATGACCATTTACAGATCATCAGCCAGGATAAGCAGAAGAGACTCGAATATGAAGCCCGTGAAAAAGCCATCCGTGACCATAACCAGTTTTTGTTTGAAGCAGAACAACGCGGCATTGAAATTGGCGAACAGCATGGCATTGAAATTGGACAGCGGCGCGTAAACAAACTCCATTCCATCCTTTTGCGGGATAAGCGCTACGATGATCTGGCCCGCTCGGCAGACGATCCGGAGTTTCAAGAACAGCTGATGGCTGAATTCGGTATATGATCCGGCATGACAAAAGAAAGACCACACTGCAGAAACACATCAAAAAATGCCCGGTGTTACCAGCACCGGGCATTCAGGGAACGTCCCTTGTGAAAAAGCCAAAGAAACGCTGTAACCTTTCATGGCTACATAAAAAGCAAACTAATTATACAGCAGTTTCTATTTTTCCACAAGGGGCAGAAAGGTGGAAAATTTTATGAAATTTGCAACATATGGACGTAAATCCGTCTATTCAGATAATTCAGATTCTGTAGACAACCAGGAACGCATGTGCAGGGAATATGCAGATTTTCGATTCAAAGACCAGGTTGAATCCTTTGAGGCCTATTCTGATGAAGGGCTGTCTGGCGCAAACACAGACCGACCAGGCTTAAAGCGGCTCCTGTCAGACGTAGAAGACGGCCGTATAGATGCCCTTATCGTCTACCAGTTGGACAGGCTGTCACGCGATGTAAAAGATTTTGCAAACATCTATGACAAGTTAGCGGAAAAGGGCGTGATGTTTATCTCCCTGAAAGAAAGCATTGACACAAACACGCCGATTGGGAAAGCCATGATGTTTATTACCGCTACATTCGCACAGATGGAGCGCGAAACCATCGCCGCCAGGGTTGCAGACAATTTAAGCGGCCTTGCAAGAAAAGGTTTCTGGACCGGCGGCAAAGCTCCGCAAGGCTATGTCCTGGAACGCATTGAAGTAAATGGAAAGAAGCATGTCACGCTTGCCGTAGATCCGGAAGCTGGCGCACGGTGTACCTGGATTTTTAACACTTTCCTTGATAATAATTACACCATCGGCCATATGCAGACAGAGTTCCGCAAACAGGGCATCCAGACGGAAAGGGGATGCTTCTTTTCCGCTTCGCAGATTTACCAGTTTCTTACCATGCCTTACTGCGTAGAAGCAACTGCAGAAGTGTACGATTATTTTTCCGGTAAAGGCTGCCGGATGGAAGCCGGATCGCCGCGTGAAAAATGGGACGGGACACGTGGCGTCATGGTCTATGGACGGACAAACCAGAAAAACAGGCGGATCATCCGGCAACCCCCTGATCAATGGATCGTGTGCCTTGGATACCACAAGCCTTTTATCCCTGCAGAGCGATGGCTTGCCGTACAAGAACGTTTCCAACAGAATACTTTCAACAAAACCATGAAGTATGACGTGCCTCTCCTAAAGGGAGTGGTACGCTGCAAATGCGGCTGTCTGATGTCGGTCGCAAGAAAAAAACTGAAATCCGGCATCTTAAGCCACTACGCCTGCAGAAAGCGCAACCAGCAGGGAATCGAAGCGTGTGATATGCGATACGTGAAATGTGCAGACCTGGATAAAATGGCTCTGGATATTTTTGGAAGAATCGAAGCGGATCCCAGTGTTATATTTGAATATGTGAAAGATGCAAAACCGCAGGATCATGACCAAATATTGCGAAATCTGGAAACCCAGGCAAACCACTACCGCGCAAAAATAGAACGCCTGTCGGACGCCCTGTCAGACGCCGAAGGTTCCACTGCCGCCAAGTATATCATAGCGCAGATTGAAAAAGAAGATTTGAATCTGGAAGCAGTCAGACGGGAAATAGATATAGTAAAATCAAACATGCGTAAAGACCAAAACACAATAAAAACAGCAGAAGACCGGGCCGCGGAAATTGCCAGGCTCATGCAGGGGCTTGACGGTTTTTCGGATATAGAGAAAAACAAGATCATGCAAGAAGTAGTACAGGAATGTAAGTGGGATGGAAACATGCTTGTTTTACGCCTTTAAGTTCATGTTTTTATTCTAATGCATTCCACCATTATCACGGTAGCTTCATCGTCACTGTATTCTTTGACAAATACGGGCATTGTTGACAGTCCTGCAAGTTCACAGCCGTGCTTCCTGCGGTGTCCGGCTATGATTTCATAACCTCCCTCCGCCCTTGTCCGTACAATCCCCGGCATCAGCACTCCATAGTTTTTAATGCTCTCCACGGTTTCCTGCATTTTTTCATCATCAAGCACCTTAAATGGGTGTCCCTTAAAATCATGCAGTTCCGAAAGCGGGATTTCCTGTACCTGTCCTGTGTCCGCCTGCACTCCGGCAGAACCGAACAAATCGTCATAACTGTTCAGCTTTACTTTCGCCGCACTTCCCGGTTTACTCATCACGCTCACCTCCCCGCTTTGCCACGCAAAGTGCGAGTTCCTTTGAACGAGCAGAGGTGATGACCTCC
>VSNY01000067.1 GCA_009774535.1 Lachnospiraceae bacterium | reverse complement strand
ACTATGAAGATCTGACACTAAAAGAAATCAGCAGAGTGCTGGAAGTGTCCGAATCAAGGATTTCCCAGCTCCATACAAAAGCGTTGTCCAAGATGCAGCGGACAATGGGACCTTATATGGATATATTGGTTAAGAAATAATTAAGAAGGTGAGAGTATGACAGTACGCCCGGTTCATTTAAACGGTATGATACAAAATACACAGGATGTCAGCGCCATCCGGCATCAGGAGAATCAAAAGCCTGCCATTGAGCAGCAGAATATCCACATCCGCGAGCAGCAGAAAGAGCAAAGCCAGGCGCAGGAAGTCCAGAAAAAGGATAACGCGGACAACGAACAGAAAAAGTTTGACGCAAAAGAAAAAGGTTCCAACGAATACAGGGACCAGCGCAGGAAAAACAAGAAAGAAAAAAAGGAGAATCTGCCGGACGGCAGCGTGAAGGTCAAAATGACGATGTCCGGCGGCTTTGACATTAAAATATGACAAAGGTGCAGAGGGTACGCGAATGACAATCATAGAAATCATATTATTAGTTGTCGGGATGATCTTAATCCTGGCAAGCTTCTGGGTAACGGAAAAACTGTCCCCGGACGAGCTGAAGCATATTTCAGAACTGAGTAAGGAAGAGATGGGCGTGATGCTCGAACACGAGCTGGAAAAATCCAAAGAGCGGGTCGTGGAAATAGTAGAAAATACGATTGATGACAGCAAGGAGCGTACCGAACGTTCACTGGAAAAACAGACCAATGAGAAAATTATGGCGATCAACGAATATTCTGATACCGTGATCGAAAAAATGAACAAGACACACAACGAAATTATGTTTTTATACAGTATGCTCAATGACAAGCATACGGAGCTGACAGATTTTACTTCCAGTCTGACCCAGCAGCTGTCTGACTTAAAACTGCAGGCAGAAGAGATGACAAATTCTTATCTGGAACAGATCAAAAACCAGAAACCGCAATACATCGCTCCTGCGGAACCAGCGCCTGCAGCTGCGTCCGCAGCCGTCTCCGTATCGGCGCCTTCTGCAGAAGCGTCTGCGCCTGCATCCATAGCCGCACAGCCTGCGACGTCTGAAGACGCAGAACCGGCAGAAGCGCAGGCTTCTGAAGAAACCGCAGAAGAAATCAATGTCAGGGATGAGATTCTGCGTCTGTACGAAGAAGGCAGGGATTCCGTCGCGATCGCAAAAAACCTGGGCCTTGGCGTTGGGGAAGTGCGGCTGATCCTGGGACTTTACAAAGGAGACTGATGCAATGAGATTTAAATATTATTTAAGAGGCGCGGGCATCGGAGTTATCGTCGCGACGCTTGTGCTGTCCATAGCATTTTTATTTCATGACGATATCTCCGATGAAGAAGTGATCCGGCGTGCCATGAAGCTGGGTATGGTGATGCAGGAAAACAGTTCCGGAACACTTTCGGACATTGCGGCGCCTGATGCGTCCAAAGCAGATCTTGAGACTGCAGCAGATACACAGGGCAGCACGAAGACCGACGAAGATCCGCTTGGCCAGGCCGGCGATACCGATCCGTCTTCAGACGATCCGGATACGTCCGGCAGTGATTCAGACACACAGACAGATCCGGATGACCAGCCATCAGCAGCAGATGACCCGGCAGACGAAGATGACAAGCCGTCCGATACAAATACAGACAAGGATAAGAATGACGCCGCTGATCCTTCGTCGGGTGATAGTAAGCAGGAGAAAGATCCGAACGACAACAAAGATAATAATAAAAACGAAAAAGACAGCGAAGATGATCAGCCGTCCAAACAACCGTCAGATCCGAAACCGGACGATACGGAGAATACATCAGATGAAGTGGAAATTGTAATTGAATCGGGAGATGTATCCAGAAAGGTATCAGCGAAAGTATTTGAGGCCGGGCTGGTGGATGATGCGGCTGAATTTAATGCGTTTCTGGGTGCGAATGATTATGATAATATGCTGCAGCCGGGGACGTATAAGATAAAAAAAGGTTCCAGCTTTCGGGAAATTGCGCGGATATTGACCAGGCAGTAAATGTTGGGATGCAGGGATATTGGGGGATGGTGATTTAGATGCTGGGTGCTGAAGGGATGGCTGGGCGGACGCCGGATGCTGGGGAAATGGCCTGGCTTCCGGCTCCTGTTCCAGAATGTTAAGAATCCCTAGGTATTCTGCATTTACGCAGTGGCACCGTCCGGTCGCGGCACCCAGTTCGCCCTGGCTGTCGCCAGAGCTAAAGGTGCCGCTGGGCTTCGCCCCTGATTTATGGAGCAGAATACCAAGGGCTTCTAAACATTCTTCCAACGTCGCCGGAAGCCAGGCCATTTCCCCAGCATCCGGCTGGTTTTCTCTGCCTTTTTATGAACTGGAAGTCAGGTGTTGTGATGACTGAAGTATGTATAGATGTTTGGCAGGTATAAGATCTAATGTTTTGTTATTGGTTATCTGTTTTTAGATTTTTAGACTTTTCATCAGAATGAAAAAGTGTGAATAATGATATGAAATTGTCATGTCTAAAAATTGATGCTGGTGTCTGGATTCAGGATAAAAATGGAGCTGTTTGTTTTCATGATCTAGTGTTCCGTCTGGGTATAATGTTAGAGTTTCGTGCTGACGGATTCAAGTCTGTGCAAGGCAAAATTTCAGCGGCGATGTTGGTTTCATCGACTAGAAGTTTTAGCGAAGCAATGGCGTGAATCAGGCTGTAATAGACTCTAATTTCTGCCCGGATGGAACATTAGTCTTTTCCTGCAATTGGTTATAAAAATAACAGAATCCAGCTGATTTCTATGAGCCTTAGAAGAAGCCTGTACAATATCAAAAAATTTATAAGAGTCAGATCTAATCTACTTCCTAATCAAATTCTAATGAACGTAATAACAATACCTCTCTAAATACCAATTAACAGCATATAATAATTGTTTTTATACTTATCTGTAAACTTAATGATACATCCCAAAACATGATACACATAACATTTCTTTTGCAGAACTAACGCCAGATTTCGTAAAGCTTGCCAAAACCAGGCTCCGCCCACCGCCCGCAGAGTCGTCCGGCTCTTCCAATACCCGTCCGGCCCCCACAAAGTCGTCTGGCTCCCACAAAAAATAAAAAAATTGGTAAAATTGCAAAGTTTTATTTACAAAATCGTAATAATCATGTACAATGATAACAATTGGAAGTGGACACATCTATTTCATACAGAAAAATGTCGATAAATGTCCCGCTTCGAAGACAGCAGAATCCGTACATTTGCCATACATAAACAAACAAATGTCTGTACATATGTACGCTTTCA
Source organism: Lachnospiraceae bacterium (assembly GCA_009774535.1). Lineage (GTDB taxonomy): Bacteria > Bacillota > Clostridia > Lachnospirales > Lachnospiraceae > Eubacterium_J. The sequence goes on along the minus strand of VSNY01000067.1, from coordinate 15,756 downwards.
TTGCGCAATTATAATAAGGGATAGAAAAGGAGATAAAAAATGGGTAAAGAAATGATTGCTATGCTTCTTGCCGGTGGACAGGGCTCCCGCCTTTATGCGTTGACCCAGAAGCTGGCAAAACCTGCAGTTCCGTTTGGCGGTAAATATCGTATTATCGATTTCCCACTGTCAAACTGCGTGAACTCAGGAATTGATACGGTAGGTATTTTAACGCAATATCAGCCGCTGGTATTGAATGAGTATATTGGAAATGGGCAGCCATGGGACCTTGACCGTTTATATGGCGGCGTACACGTGCTTCCGCCATATCAGCAGGCATCTGGTTCTGACTGGTACAAGGGTACAGCGAATGCGATTTATCAGAATATTTCATTTATAGACCGTTACGATCCGAAGTATGTAATTATTCTTTCCGGTGATCAGATCTGCAAGCAGGATTACAGCGATTTCCTTCGTTTCCATAAGGAAAAAGGAGCGGAATTCAGCGTTGCGGTTATGGAAGTGCCTTGGGAAGAAGCATCCAGGTTCGGACTGATGGTAGCGGATGAAAATGATAAGATTACAGAGTTCCAGGAAAAACCAAAGGAGCCGAAGTCTAATCTGGCTTCTATGGGTATTTATATTTTCAACTGGGATATTCTGCGCAAATACCTGATCGAAGACGAAGAAGATCCGAATTCTGAAAACGATTTTGGTAATAATATTATTCCGAATCTGTTAAAAGATCAGAGGAATATGTATGCTTATCATTTTGATGGTTACTGGAAAGATGTTGGGACGATCTCTTCTTTATGGGAAGCAAATATGGAAGTGCTTGATCCGGAACACAGCGGCATCAATTTGTTTGATGAAAAATGGAAAGTATACAGCCGTAACTCCGGTATGACCGGACATAAGATCAATCCTGGCGCATATGTGGAGAATTCCATGATTACAGACGGATGTAATATATCAGGAAGCGTGAAACATTCGATCCTGTTCGCAGGTGTTAAAATCGAACAGGGCGCGGAGGTAGAAGATGCAGTTATTATGGGCGGTACGCTCATCAAAGCCGGTGCAAAGGTAAAACACTGCATTATAGCAGAAAATGTAGTGATCGGTAATAGCGCCGTAGTTGGACAGATGCCGCAGGACGGGGAAGCAGGAGTAGCTACCGTTGGTTCTGGCGTGTATGTCGGCGACAATGCTGTAATCGGACCAAATGCTATGGTCAGTGACAATGTAAAGGATGGTGATAAACAATGATAAATACCAATACGAACGCACTGGGCATTATTTTCCCAAATGTTTATGATGAGCTTGTATCGGAACTAACCAATGAACGACTGATGGCGTCGATCCCGTTTGCAAGCCGTTACCGTATGATTGATTTTGTATTATCCAGCATGGTTAACTGCGGGATTGATAATATCACAGTTTTAGTGCGCGAAAACTATTTTTCACTGCTCGATCACTTAGGCTCCGGCCGTGAGTGGGATTTAAGCCGTAAGAATGGCGGTCTGAATATCTTCCCGCCGTTTGCTCAGAAAAATACCGGCATTTACAGCGGCAAAGTTGGCATGATCGCCAGTGTTCTTGGATTTTTAAAATCCCAGAAAGAAAAATATGTCATTATGTCGGACGCCAATCTTGCGTTTAATTTTGATTTTAAGGAATTGTTAAAGACGCATATTGAAAGCGGCGCAGACGTAACGGCTGTTTATACAAAAGAAGAACTGCCGGCAAGCATCCGCAAATCGGATGATCTGCGTAAGGCTATGTATTATACGTTAGACTTTGCGGATAACCGTGTCAATAAGATTCATATTAATTCGCAGGAAACAGGCGTGCAGAACTTCTCTACGAATATTTACGTATTTGACCGTGAACAGCTGATTAAGATGGTGAATGAGGCATTTATCGGCGGCGGCGTGTACTTAGAGCGTGATGTTCTGCTTCCAAGAATTAATGAGCTGAATATCCAGGGTTATGAATATACAGAATACGTAGCGCGTATTACGGATTTGAAGAGTTATTTCGATGAAAATATGCGTCTGCTGGATGATGCAAATCTCTCAGCGTTATTTGAGAAGAATTCTATTTATACAAAGATTCGTGACGATAACCCGACGCGCTATGTCAACGGCGCTTCTGCGAAAAACGTTATGGTAGCTGACGGTTGTGTGATCGAAGGCGAAATCGAAAACTGTATCTTATTCCGTGGTGTAAAAATCGGCAAGGGCGCGAAAGTGCGCAATGCAATTCTGATGCAGGATACCGTGATTGAACCAGGCGTGGATGCAGAGTATATTATTACAGATAAGAAAGTGACTGTAACAGAAGGAAAAGAATTAAAGGGGACGGATACTTTCCCGATCTTTGTTGCAAAGAGACAGGTTGTATAGACCGTTATTTTGCAGATACGAAAAAAGACAGCGGCTTATGGCGGATGCCGCTGTTTTTTTGTTGTCAAAAAGGTATTCAAAATAATGGAAATAGGATATAATAAAAGAAAATCAATAGGTGGTGTTTGGATTTGGAAATTAAGAAAAAACTGCCGATTGGCATTGAGAATTTCCAGAAAATTCGTACAGAAGGATTTTATTACGTAGATAAAACTGGATTTATCAGAGCTCTGCTGCATAACTGGGGAGAGGTAAATCTGTTTACGCGTCCCAGAAGATTTGGGTAATCTTTGAATATGAACATGCTGAGGTGTTTTTTATCGTATGGCTGTGACAAAAGTCTGTTCGAGGGACTGGAGATTGCACAGGAAACAGAATTATGTAAGGAATATATGGGAGCATTTTATTTATTACGGGTTATCTCAAGCATCGGGGAACTGCAGATGGGGAATCGTACCAGCTGGTAATCCTAAATCTGGCGATTCGCCAGGTCTTTATCCGCTGTATTCTGGATTGGTTCCGCAAAGAATCTGCAAAAGACGCGCCGAAACTTCATGCATTTTGCGAGACATTTCCAAAAGCGGACATACAAACGATGGAAAAGCAGTTTCAGACTTATCTAAAGTAAGGATGGAATAGTGCAGGTTTCTTATATCTTTTGAACTTTTGCATTTTTCAAAAATTCTGGTTTTCTTTTTGGCAAAAAGCGGTTATAATATCTACTAAGCAGTTTAAATAATTTGGCAGGGATGATTGGAGGTATGCTATGAAAGGGCAGTTTGAAAATGAATACGGCAGGGTGATCATCGGCAGCGAAGTGATTGCTACCTATGCAGGTTCCGTTGCGGTGGAATGTTTCGGCATTGTCGGGATGGCTGCGGTTAATGTCAAAGACGGCATTGTACGGCTGCTGAAAAAAGATTATCTGACGCACGGCATCAATGTCGTCATCGAGGAAAACAACGAGATCACAATTAATTTCCATGTGATTATATCCTATGGCGTCAGCATCAGCACGGTAACAGAAAATCTGATCAGTACGGTCAGATATCGCGTAGAAGAATTCACAGGAATGCACATCAAAAAGATCAACATTTTTGTTGAAGGCGTTCGCGTGATCGATTAAGGAGGATTTGGAAGTGGAGATCAATTCAATAAATGCTGCGGTTTTGGCGAAAATGTTTTTAAATGGTGCAAAAAATCTGGAGGCCAAAAAGGAATGGATCAATGAACTGAATGTATTTCCTGTTCCGGACGGGGATACTGGCACGAATATGTCCATGACGATCCTGTCAGCGGCAAGGGAAGTCAGCGTATTGGAAGAACCGGATATGGCGTCCATTGCAAAAGCAATTTCCTCCGGTTCTCTGCGCGGAGCAAGGGGAAATTCGGGTGTTATTTTATCCCAGCTGTTCCGTGGTTTTACAAAAGTGATCGGCAAAGAACAGGAGATCACCGTTCCGGTTCTGGCGGCGGCATTCCAAAAAGCGGTGGAAACGGCATACAAAGCGGTTATGAAGCCAAAGGAAGGCACGATCCTTACGGTAGCAAGAGGAGCGGCTGACCGTGCGGCGGAAATGGCGGAAGAAACGGATGACCTGGTCTGCTTCCTGGATGAAGTGATCAAAGAGGCACAGCGGGTGCTGAAAAAGACGCCGGAGATGCTTCCTGTTTTGAAACAGGCAGGTGTTGTGGATTCCGGCGGACAGGGGCTGGTTGTGATTTTGCAGGGTACGTTTGACGCGCTGCTTGGAAAAGAGATCGATACAACGATTGAGGCAGGCCCGTCTGCGCAGGTCCGCAAGATCACAAAAGAAACAGAAGCGGAGATCCGGTTCGGTTATTGTACGGAGTTTATCATTGTATTGAACCATCCGCTTGCAGAGAAGGAAGAACGCAACTATAAATCATTTTTGGAATCTATTGGTGACTCGATCGTGGTAGTGGCTGACGATGAAATCGTAAAGACCCATGTACATACCAATGATCCCGGACTTGCCATCCAGGAAGCATTGACGCATGGAGCTTTAAGCAGGATCAAGATCGACAATATGCGCGAAGAGCATCAGGAACGGCTGATTAAAGACGCGCAGAAAGTGGCTGCTCAGCAGGCGGCAGACGCTGCGGTACAGGCAGCGGACGAAGCCGCGCAGCAGGAATTGGAATACAAAGAGATCGGATTTATCGCGGTATCCGCAGGCGACGGTTTAAGCGAAGTATTCCGCGGGCTTGGCGCTGACTATATGATTGAAGGCGGGCAGACAATGAACCCAAGTACAGAAGACATTTTAAATGCTGTCGGTAAAGTTCCGGCTGATCATATTTTTGTATTGCCAAATAACAAAAATATTATTCTGGCGGCGAATCAGGCAGCGGCGCTTTCCGAAGAAAAACAGGTACACGTGATTCCGACTAAGACGATTCCGCAGGGAATTACCGCGCTGATTAATTTTATTCCGGAACAGACTGCAGAAGAAAATGAATCCCGAATGCTCGATGAAATTCAAAACGTAAAAACCGGGCAGGTGACGTATGCTGTGCGTGATACTGTCATTGATGATAAAGAAATCCGCCAGGATGACTATATGGGCATCGGAGACCAGACGATCCTTGCTGTCGGCCGTGATCTGGACGAGGTTACGCTTCAGATGGCAGAGAGCATGATCGATGATGACTCCGCGATTGTCAGCATTTATTACGGGGAAGAAGTGGAAGAAGAGGCGGCAAACGCCATTGCTGAAAAAATCCTGGCAGGCCATGAAGACCTCGAAGTGGAAGTGCAGTACGGCGGACAGCCAATTTACTATTATCTGGTTTCTGTAGAATAGCGGCGGCGCGCAGTCACCAGAAGGAGGTTTTCCATGGAACTTACAACACCCATTCAGGGCGTCAAAGGCGTGGGAGCGAAGACGGAACAGCTGTTCCAAAAGATGGGAGTATACACCATTGGTGATATACTCCTTCGTTTTCCGCGGGAATATACAAGATTCCCTGCACCAGTGGAAATAAGCGAAGCTGTGGCAGGCAAAAAGCAGGCGGTGATCCTGCGTGTGGAGGCGCCTGTAATTGTAAAACGTACCAGATCGATGCAGATTTCGATTGGCAGCGGTACGCACCAGGATACAAAAATGGAATTTTTATGGTTCCATATGCCGTATATCCGCAATACGCTGATCAAAGGGCAGACATTTATCTTATATGGAAGCGTGCAGAATAAAAGCGGGCTGCTTTCCATGGAGCAGCCTGTGATCTATACGCCGCTGCAGTATGAGGCTGTCGCTGACTCCCTGCAGCCTGTTTACGGCCTGACAGCGGGACTTACGAACAATCTTTATAAAAAAACACTGCGCCGGATCTTAGACCAGAAGATGCTTCTGCCGGAATATCTGCCGTCTGAGACCAGGAATACGTACAGCCTGGCCGAATATAACTATGCCGTGTCCCAGATTCATTTTCCAAAAGACTTTGATACGCTGGCACAGGCACGGCGTCGGCTTGTATTTGACGAATTTTTCCTGTTTATCCTGTATATGCAGCTGCAGAAAGAACAGGGGCAGAAAATTGAAAATATCTACCATTTCCGTGAGGAAGACCTGATCGGGCCGCTGCTCGAAAAGCTGCCTTACCAGCTGACAAACGCACAGCTGCGTGTGCTGGACGAGATTCAAAAAGACCTGCGCAGGCCGCAGATTATGCAGCGGCTGATCCAGGGCGATGTTGGCTCCGGCAAGACGATTGTCGCATTTTTTACGATGTATCTTGCATCCGCGAACGGGTACCAGTCTGCGCTGATGGCTCCGACCGAAGTGCTGGCTGCGCAGCATTATGAGACATTTGAGCAGTATATCCGTCTGTTCGGCATCCAAACCCACCTCGTTTTGCTGACCGGATCGATGACGGCAAAGCAAAAGCGCAGAGCATACGAACGTCTGCAGCTGTTTTCGGATGCAATGGTGATCGGGACGCATGCATTGTTCCAGGAACGAGCTGTCTATGACAATTTGGCGCTTGTAATCACGGATGAACAGCACCGCTTCGGGGTCAGACAGCGGGAAACGTTTTCCCTGAAAGGCGAAAGCCCGCACATTCTTGTGATGAGCGCCACGCCGATCCCGCGCACACTGGCGATTATTCTGTACGGCGATTTGGATATTTCCGTGATCGACGAAGTCCCGGCCAAACGGCTTCCGATCAAAAACTGCGTTGTGGCAGCGGGATGGCGGCCGAACGCATATGCGTTTATCCGCAAAGAAATCGAAGCCGGGCACCAGGCTTATGTGATCTGCCCGCTTGTAGAAGCCAGTGAACACGCGGAAGGTGAAAATGTCATTGATTACAGTGAAAAATTAAAACAGGCGCTGCCGGACGGCGTTACAGTCGCTTTCCTGCATGGACGGATGCGCGCAGACCTGAAAAACAATGTGATGGAAGCCTTTGCAGCGAATGAAGTGCAGGTACTGGTATCTACAACCGTTGTGGAAGTCGGCGTCAACGTGCCGAACGCGACAGTTATGATGATCGAAGACGCCCAGCGTTTCGGCCTGGCGCAGCTTCATCAGCTGCGCGGCCGCGTCGGGCGGGGGGACGCGCAGTCTTATTGCATTATGATCAACACCTCAGATGCCAAAAGCTCTGTCAAACGTCTGGATGTATTAAACCGCACAAACGATGGTTTCCGTATCGCCAGTGAAGACTTAAAACTGCGCGGCCCCGGCGATTTTTTCGGCATCCGTCAAAGCGGTGATCTGCAGTTCCAGTTAGCGGATATTTACCAGGACGCAAACGTGCTGCAGCAGGCCGGGGAGGAAGTCGCGCGGATACTTGCTATGGACCGGGAGCTTGCGCTGCCCGAACATGCGGGGCTGCGCAGGAAAGCCGAGGAATATTTTGAGCGGCAGATGGAGCGGCTGAATTTATAATATTATATATAGAAAAAGGACTGCTGCCATGAGAAACTTCTCATTGCAACAGTCCTTTTTCTGTTTCACTCACAGCTTTTGACTGTCAGTTACTTATTCCGGGCAGTTTTAGAATCTTATGATTCTTCTCCTGCCATCTGTTTTTCCTGGGCTTCAATCATCTTTTTCACCATATAACCACCCACGGAACCGTTCTGGCGGGAAGTCAGATCCCCGTTGTAGCCTTCTTTTAACGGTACGCCGAGCTCATCTGCGACCTCGAATTTGAAACGGTTTAATGCTCCCTTTGCTTCTGGTACTGCGTTCTGATTAGAATGATTACTCATAGTTAATTGCCTCCTTTATCTTGTGTGCTGCTTGTTCAGCCTGTAAACATTGTTTTGTTTACATGATTATTATATCCGGGGAAGAGATTTTTAAACTGGAGATGATTGGAAATTTTTTGGACTTCCATGGTTTTTGCGTGAATCTTTTTTATAAATACCTTGCAGTACGCTGGCAGATACGATACAATGCCGTAGAAAGGAGTGATAACTATGGCTTTTGACGGAATTGTAATTGCAAATCTGGTATCAGAATTAAATCAGACCGTGTCCAATGCACGTATTTATAAAATTGCCCAGCCTGAAAAAGATGCTTTGCTTTTAACATTAAAAAGCGCAAATGGCCAAAAGCGCCTGTTTTTATCAGCCAGCGCGTCTCTGCCGCTGATTTACCTGACAGATACCAACAGGCCCAGCCCGATGACCGCGCCGAATTTTTGTATGCTGCTGCGCAAGCATATCGCGAACGGGCGGATTGTCAGGATCTGGCAGCCGGATCTGGAACGGATCATACACTTTGAGATCGAACATTTGGATGATTTAGGGGATTTACGGAAGAAAACGCTGACCATTGAAGTAATGGGCAAGCATAGCAATCTGATTTTTACGGATGAAAATAACCGGATCATAGACAGTATCAAGCATGTATCCGCGCAGGTCAGTTCGGTGCGGGAAGTGCTGCCTGGACGGGATTATTTTGTACCGACGCAGGGAAAAAAGAATCCGCTTGCGGCAGATGAAGCTGATTTTTATGAGCAGGTGGTTTCAAAGCCAAAGACGGCGGCAAAAGCCATTTACAGTGCATATACAGGCATCAGCCCGTGCGTCGCGAATGAGATTTGCTGCCGCGCCGGAATTGACGCTGATGCGCCGCTTGCCAGTCTTAGCGAAGCGGAAAAAAAGCATCTGTGCAGCCAGTTCTTATGGATGATGCAGGATGTCCGGGAGGAAAAGTTTTTCCCGCAGATCGTGTTGGAAGACCGTCATCCGCTGGAATTTTCCTCGATACAGCTGACACAGTACAGGCATCTGGAATGCGAAGCGTCGCCGTCTGTTTCAGAGGTTTTGGAACATTTTTATGCTGCGCGTGATACGTATACGAGAATCCGGCAAAAATCCGTAGATCTGCGCAAGATTGTGTCCACCGCCCTGGAACGCAACCATAAAAAATACCAGCTCCAGTTAAAGCAGCTGAAAGATACCGAAAAAAGAGATCAATATAAAGTATACGGGGAATTAATCAACACCTATGGCTATCACTTGGAAGAAGGCACCAAATCACTGGAAGCGCTGAACTATTATACCAATGAAATGATCAGGATCCCGCTGGATGCGCAGCTGACGCCGCTGGAAAATGCCAGGAAATATTTTGATAAATACGGCAAATTGAAACGGACGTTTGAGGCTTTGAGCGAACTGACGCTTGAGACAAAGGCGGAAATCGAACATTTGGATTCGATCGCGACTTCACTGGATATTGCACTGAATGAAGACGATCTTGTGCAGATCCGTCAGGAACTCGTGGCATATGGATATATCCGCCGCAAGGGACATGAAAAAAATCAGAAGGTAAAAAGCAGGCCGTTTCATTACCGTTCTTCGGATGGATTTGATATTTATATTGGAAAAAATAATTACCAGAATGAAGAACTGACATTTAAATTCGCAAACGGCGGGGACTGGTGGTTTCACGCGAAAAAAATGCCGGGTTCCCACGTGATTGTGAAAACAAACGGCCAGGAGCTGCCGGACCGGACATTTGAAGAAGCGGCAAGGCTGGCAGGCTATTATTCGCAGGGCAGGGACGCACAGAAGCTGGAAGTGGATTATCTGCAGCGAAAGAATGTGAAAAAGCCGAATGGATCGGCGCCGGGATTTGTTGTTTATTATACAAATTATTCCATGACGATTCAGCCGGATCTTACGGGAATTGAGCTGGTGAGCAGTTAAGAGGGATGTGATTGATTTATGGCCGGATGGTGATTTGCAAATATGAAATATTTGAAAATTTTTCAAGAAGAAATTGACTAACAACCTCCAAATGTCTATAATAAGTATATCTATGCAAATATTTCTATGCAAATTGCAAAACTCAAAATCGGCAATCCCGATTGGAGGAAATAAAGATTATGATCAAGAGCATGACAGGATTTGGCAGATATGAAGCTGTCAAAGACAAGATGAAGATTGCAGTTGAGATGCGGGCCGTCAATCATAGATATCTGGACATCAGTGTCAAGATCCCGAAAAAACTCAGTAATTTTGAAACTGCCATCCGTACCATTTTGAAAGAATACATCCAAAGGGGCAAAGTCGATGTGTTCGTGTCTTATGAGGATTTTTCAGAGACAAACTGCTCCCTGCGCTACAACGAAGCGTTAGCGGGAGAGTACTTAAAATACTTCCGGCAGATCGCGGACGCGTTTCAGGTCAGGGACGATATTACAGTCAGTACGCTGGCGAGATTTCCGGATGTATTTACGATGCAGGATCAGGAAGCTGACGAGACAGAACTAAAAGAAGTGTTGGAAGAAGCAGTGCGCGGTGCGGCGGAGCTGTTTGTAGATTCCCGCAGAAAAGAAGGGGATAACCTGAAAAATGATCTGATCGGAAAGCTGGATGAAATGCTTGCGCATGTTACTTTTATCGAAGAACATTCCCCGCAGATCATCGAACAGTATCGTGACAAGCTCAAAGCAAAAGTCAAAGAACTGCTGGGGGATAAGCAGCTGGATGAAAACCGGATCGCGGCGGAAGTGACGATTTATGCGGATAAGGTTTGTGTGGATGAAGAGACCGTCCGTCTGCGCAGCCATATCGAAGCAGTGAAAAAGGAGCTGCTGGCTGGCGGAAGCGTAGGGCGCAAACTGGACTTTATTGCACAGGAGATGAACCGGGAAGCGAATACGATCCTGTCCAAAGCAAGTGATCTGGCAGTTTCAGATACAGGTATTGAGCTAAAGACTTCCATTGAAAAAGTCAGGGAACAGATTCAAAATATTGAATAAGGATTCGTTATGGCAAAATTAATGAATATCGGATTTGGGAATGTGGTCAATACAGACAAGATCTTATGTATCATCACTCCGGACTCTGCACCGGCAAAGCGCCAGATCCAGCGGGCAAAAGAGGAAAACAGGCTGATCGACGCGACGCAGGGGCGGCGTACCAGAGGCGTGATCTTTACAGTCAACCAGATGGTAATTATATCCGCTCTGCAGCCGGATACGCTCGCCGGACGTTTCGGGACAGAAGAAAGACAGTAAACAGGAGAAATTAGGAATAGAAAAAGGAGAATAGGAATATGATACATCCGTCTTATGTGGAATTGATGCAGGTAGTAAACAGTGATCAGACAGAAATCGGTGAAGAACCAGTAATTAACAGCCGTTATTCCATTGTGATTGCGACAGCCAAGCGGGCAAGGCAGATTATCGGCGGCGACGAGCCGATGATCGCAAAAGCGAACGGCAGAAAGCCGTTGTCGGTGGCTGTACAGGAGTTATACGAAGGAAAAGTAAAGATCGTCGGGGAAGACGATGCGATTGCAGAAATCGCGCAGGAGCATTTATAAATCTGGGCAGAGGGTTGTGCTTGTCGCACAACCTTTTTTCAAAGGAGGACTGCAAAAATGGCCGGGCCATTCCACTTGTTTTTTGTATCGCTTGGATGCGATAAAAATTTATCTGATTCTGAGTTTATGCTTGGAATGCTGCAGGAAAGCGGATTTGTGATTACGAATGATGAGGAACGGGCTGATATCATTGTAGTCAATACCTGCTGTTTTATCAATGATGCCAAAGAAGAGAGTGTGAACACGATACTTGAAATGGCAGAATATAAAAAGACCGGGCGTTGTCAGGCGCTGCTTGTGACCGGATGCCTGGCACAGCGTTACCAGCAGGAAATCCGCCAGGAGATCCCGGAAGTGGACGCGGTCTTAGGAACAAATTCCTATGACGATATCGTACATGCCGTACAGGAAGCGCTGGAAGGAAAACAGTATGAAAATTTTCATACATTGGATGGACTGCCTGCGCTGCGGCACAAACGCAGCATTACGACCGGAGGGCATTACGCGTATTTGAAAATTGCGGAAGGATGCGACAAACACTGCACCTACTGCATTATTCCATCGATACGCGGCAGGTACCGCAGTGTGCCGATGGAAGAACTACTGGCGCAGGCGGCGCAGCTGGCCGATGCCGGTGTGCGTGAGCTGATTTTGGTCGCGCAGGAAACGACGCTGTATGGCACAGACCTTTATGGGGAAAAGTCACTGCACCGCCTGCTGGATGCATTGAACGAGATTGAGGGACTGTATTGGATACGTATTTTATATTGTTACCCGGAGGAAATTGACGATACGCTGATCCAGGCGATCAAACGCAATAAAAAAGTATGCCATTATCTGGATCTGCCGATTCAGCACGCCAGCGATACGATCCTGCGGCGTATGGGCCGCCTTACAAGCAGCCGGGAGATCCGCGCGATTGTAGCAAAGCTGCGTCAGGAAATTCCGGATATTTGTCTGCGGACAACAGTGATCTGCGGATTTCCAGGCGAGACGCAGGAGCAGCATGAAGAGCTGATGGAAATGATCAACGAACTGGAATTTGACCGTTTGGGAGCGTTTCCTTATTCTGCGGAAGAAAATACCCCGGCGGCGGACTTTCCGGACCAACTGGACGAAGAGACAAAACTGACCTGGCAGGAAGAAGTGATGGAGCTGGAGCAGGAGATTATTTTTGACCGCACAGCCGGGATGAAAGGCCGCGAAATCTGGGCATTTATAGAAGGAAAGCTGCCGGACGAACCTGTATATGCAGGCAGGACATACCGCGATGCGCCGGATATTGACGGCTATGTTTTTATCTCCGGTGCGGATACGGAACTCATGACGGGGGACTTTGTCAAAGTGCGCATTACTGGCTCCATGGATTATGATCTGACAGCGGAAATTATCTGAGTCCGCATTTATAAAGGTGAAAAGCCGTTTGTAAACAGATGATTTAAGAAAGGAGAAGGGGAATTATGAATCTGCCAAACAAACTTACGCTGCTGCGTGTGGTGCTTATTCCATTTTTTGTATTTTTCCTGCTGGCGCCTGCTTTTGCAGACAACGGAAAATACATCGCGACAGTTATTTTTATTATTGCCAGCCTGACAGACCTGTTTGACGGAAAAATTGCAAGAAAGTATAATTTAGTGACAAATTTCGGCAAATTTATGGACCCGTTGGCGGATAAACTACTGGTATGCGCTGCGCTGATCTGTCTTATCGACACCAAAGATCTTTCATCCTGGATCGTGATTGTCATTATATCCAGGGAATTTATTATCAGTGGTTTTCGTCTGATCGCGGCGGAACAGCAGATTGTCATTGCGGCAAGCTATTGGGGGAAATTTAAAACAACATTTCAGATGCTGATGATTATCGTGCTGGTCCTGGATATCGACCATAAGTTCTTCCAGGCGCTGGGCGTAGCGCTGACTTATATTTCACTCGCGCTTACGGTGATTTCGCTGGCGGACTATTTGTATAAAAACCGGGATGTGATCAGAGAACAGCGATAAAAAGCGATAAAAAGCGATAAAAAGCGATAAAAAGCGATAAACTGCGGTAAATTGCGCTAGAAGCGGAAATAGAGAGGGGAACTATGAACGAAACATACGAAAAAGAATATGCGCCGGAAGTGCGCGTCGCCCAGCTTTTGATCCAGCGGGGCTTTACGGTTACAACAGCCGAATCCTGCACCGGAGGACTGCTGGCCGGACGGCTGGTCAATGCCGCAGGCATCTCAGAAGTCTTGCAGGAAGGATATATCACTTATTCCAATGAAGCAAAAGAAAAACTGCTGCATGTTTCCCATCAGACACTGGAAACTTATGGCGCAGTCAGCGAACAAACCGCACTGGAAATGGCGCAGGGGGCAGCCAGACAGGCGGGCGCCAAGGCTGCGCTTGCAACGACCGGAATTGCCGGGCCGGACGGCGGAACGGCTGAAAAACCAGTCGGGCTTGTCTATATCGGCTGTTATGTCAATGGCGTTACAATTGTGGAAAAACACATTTTTGCAGGTGATCGTACACAGGTAAGAACTATGGCGGTAGAAACAGCGCTTACGCTGTTAGAACAGGCGTTGCAAAGCGTGGATTAAAACCTGCAGTGGATAAAATCTTTCTAAAATCAGGAGATAACTATGAGGATTATTGCTGGAACGGCAAGGAGTCTTCCGCTAAAATCAATAGAGGGACGGGACACCAGGCCGACAACCGACCGCATCAAAGAAACGCTGTTTAATATCCTGCAGTCTGACATAGCAGGCAGCAGCTTTTTAGATCTGTTCGCAGGCAGCGGGCAGATCGGTCTGGAAGCGTTAAGCAGAGGCGCCAGCCATGCGGTATTTGTAGAAAATAATAAAAAGGCATGCGCCTGTATTGAAGAAAATATTCGTTTTACCCGTTTTACACCGTTATCCAGACTGCTGGCCATGGAGGTATTGAGCGCGCTGCGCACATTGGAAGGAACGGATACGTTTGACTACATTTTTATGGACCCGCCGTACCGTTCCGGCTTGGAACAGGAGGTGCTTACGTATCTGTCATCTTCCGGACTTCTTTCGGAAAACGGGGTGATAGTGATTGAGACAGCTATGGATACAGACATTTCTTATGTGGAAGATCTTGGATTTGTGATCACACGGGAAAAGAAATATAAAACAAATAAACACATTTTTGTGGCAAAAGAGGTCTGATATGAAAAGAGCAATTTATCCGGGCAGTTTTGATCCGGTAACCAATGGGCATCTGGATATTATCGCACGTTCTGCAAGGCTTGTGGACGAGCTGATTGTGGGCGTGCTGAATAATCGTGCAAAAAATGCATTGTTTTCTGCGGAAGATCGTGTTAGTATGTTAAAGGAACTCACTTCGCATTATCCAAATGTTACAATTGAAGCGTTTGATGGTCTTTTGGTAGACTATGCGAAGCGGAACGATGCCGCGATCATTGTCCGGGGGCTGCGTGCGGTGACCGATTTTGAATATGAACTGCAGATTGCGCAGACAAATCATGAGATTTATGAGCAGATCGAGACCATTTTCCTGACGACCCGTCTGGAATACGCTTATTTAAGCTCTACGATCGTAAAGGAAGTCGCATCCTATGGAGGAGATATTTCGCGTTTTGTGCCGCAGCAGATTATTGCGCGCGTTTATGCAAAATACGGGATCGAAGGTTTCGGGAAATAAAATTAAGGAGCATTGCGTATGAGCAGTAAAATAGACCAGATCATAGAAGAAATAGAAGATTATATCGAAAGCTGTAAATTCCAGCCGCTTTCGAGCACCAAGATCATTGTAAATAAAGAAGAAATTGTAGAACTGATCGCGGAGCTGCGTCAGCGGACACCGGAAGAAGTCAAGCGCTATCAGAAGATGATCAGCAATAAGGAAGCTATTTTAGCAGATGCCCATGCAAAAGCAGATACGATCATTTCACAGGCACAGTTCCAGAAAAATGAGCTGGTCAAAGAGCATGAGATCATGCAGCAGGCATATGCGCAGGCAAATGAAGTCGTGTCGCTTGCCCAAAGGCAGGCGCAGGAAATTATGGATGAGGCGACGAACGATGCGAATGAGATCCGGCTTGGAGCGATCGGGTATGCAGACTCTTTATTAAAATCAATTGAAGAACTTTTAAATGGGTCCCACAGCATTTTTAAGACAAATTTTGCGCAATTGAGCGCAAATATGGAACGTATGATGGAAATTGTTGCGGCAAACCGCGCAGAACTGGCGCCGGCAGAGGTGTTTCAGGAGACGGGACAGCCGCAGATGCAGATGGAAGAGGCGGAGCAGATGCCGGAAGATGTTGGGGAAGGCGGAGAAGAAGAGCAGTAGGGGGCTTTTGCTTTTTACATAATTTTTACTATTGGAGATGCGGGAGATATTGGCGGTGCGGACGATGCTGGAGATGCGGGAGATATTGGCGGTGCGGACGACACTGGTGGCAGCGGGCAGGAAGGCTTGGCGCGGGAGTGCGGAACTCACCCTGGGCGGACTGGGCAACGCTGCGGCGAACTAATTGCTAACTGCGACTAAGACAGTCGGCGTGTGGGCCTCCTG
>VSNY01000066.1 GCA_009774535.1 Lachnospiraceae bacterium | reverse complement strand
AGATTTGTATAAGAGAAAGGTACAAATACCCGCGGTATAAAATCACCGATGGTTCTCCATATACATCACGAAACGCTTCCAGATTTTTTTCTTCCAACAGATCTGTTTCCCATATCTTCTTTCCAAGAAATACGACACAATCCGGACAGAATGCATGTTCCCATAAACCGTGCAGTTTTTGATAAGCCAGTCGTACATGTACGTCTGTTACATTCCACACAATTCCGTCTGCAAACAGATTCCACAATTCGGATGCATAATGATATTCCTGCATCTGCAGACCAAGTGCCTGTTCTATTTTTCTTACCGTCTGTTCCGTCCGTTCCATCACCTGCTGCGCACTGTCACCACTGATCAGCAGTCCATGATTTAACAGAAAAATAACATCCGGTTTCTTTTGATCTGATGCTTTTGCTGTCTGAAAAAATACCTTTGCCAATTCGATCCCCGGCGTCGCATAAGGTATAATCCACGCCTGCGGAAATAACCGCTGCAGTTCTTTCACTCCCTGTTTCCGGCAGGCAAGGACATTAACAGCAACCGGGTGGGTATGCAGCGTGTATTTGCCCGCTATGGCGTGCAAAAAAGTCTCTATGGAAGGACGCTTTCCATCGATCCATGCATCCCGCAGGATCTTTTTTGCATCTTCTTCTGTCAAATTGTCCGGCTGCGCCTGATCTGAAAATGCGGCTGTAATGATCTTGGGATTGACGACGGAATATCCATCCTCTTCTGACAATTCCGCCAGCGGATATCCGGATGCCTTGATGATCATTTTGTCCGGTGATATTTTATAAGCAGAATTGCCGCCCCCAGCCTGTACCAAATCTTCACGCATTCCTGCGTAATGAGACATTTTTATAAAATCTTTTATCATCTATTTCTCCTTATCCACACAAATCCCTAAAAACAAATCGGTCTGTACATGTACACTTCTTCCGGTATCATCGACAAATTCCATCCGGGCAACGCCACCGACTGGCTGGTCAAACACATAACTTAGATACAATCTCTGGTCTGTCGGCTTTGCCTTTTCCCTGCACAGTATTTGATCATTCTCATCATATAGGATCACGGTGACATTCCCGTTCATTCCGACGGCCGCTTTTTTTGCGTAAATGGAGTTGACAGACCGTTCCTTTAAAACATTCGTCTGAAAAACACTTGTTGTCTTATATGGAAAATCCATCGTTTTGATGATAGTTGGCCCTGTTGTATAATTCCACTGACTTGTTTCAAGTTCCTCTTCCTCTCTGGAACCCAGATACATCACTTCTGCATTTTTTGTAATAAAACGCTCCTGGTACCAAATGGGTATAATATAGCTTTCCTGATCAATCACCTGATAATCATTGTTCCAATTTGCCTGTATAAAGCAATTATCATTATTGTAAATCCCCCGGGATGCGAGGAAGCGGACACTCAATACAAGCAGCAGGATACTAAAGACCCATTCCCTGACTTCTTTTTTCCGAATCAGGCTGCACAAAAGAAACAGCAGAAAAAGAATTCCCGTAATCATAAAAATATTAGCACGGTTCAACGTCAGAGGACTTACTTTGCTCCATGTATAATTTTTGTATTCATCCTGCATAATTGCGTTCATCATAGAACTTCCCATAAGAAAAGTTGCGATGACTGCCATATGGCCGCAGATTTTTTTTCTCTCTTTCCATTTGTATACCGCAAACATACAGGCACCCGTCAGCAGTATAATAAAAAAACTGTTCATGACCGGAGCATTCCATGTAATATCACTATATGGTATCCAAACAGTAATAAACGCCTGCACACAATAATAAATACTGGAAGAGATGACCTGTCCCGCTCCTTTTGTATCGGTGTTCCATACAGATATATGATTGAGCATGTATACTGTCTGCAAGAATGCCCCTACACCTGTCACAGACAGGTAAATCATCTGCCTGAACTCACTCTTACAAGCTGCTCTTTGCCTATTTCTACACCAAATCTGTCTGATCAAAAACAATGCCAGCAGCATTGCATACAATGGAAAAAATACTCCGTACCGTCCTTTCGATAAACACAGCAACGCGCCTTCCGTTGTTAGAAACAGGAACTGCTTTTTAGTCAACTGGCCAAAATCCAGCAGCAGATTCAAAAGCAGCAGAACTATTCCATAATACGCAAAATTATGAAACGCCAGACATTCTTCCCCATAGACAACTACATAGGAAACACCTCCAAACAAACTGACTGCAAATCTTGCACGTTCCTGTGCATAACTCTGATAGAAATGCAGACAAAACCTTGCAAAAGCAAACGATACAAAAAGTACTGCGCAGCCCTGCATTAAATAAACGGCATATTTCCCCTGTCTTAAAACGTAAATAATAAAATCAGCAATCAGCCTTTGAAACAATGGCCAATAGCCTGCATCATCCAGCAAAATATGTTCTTTCCATTCAAGCTGATACGTCATTTGATAAAAATTACTGCCGCTTTCTCCAAAAAACTCCGGTGTTATTGATAGACAAGGAAACTGAATCCCTATTGTCATTGCTGTCAGTAATACGGCGCAGATATAATATACCGATGAACTCCTACTTTGACGCAGCGTATTCCATAAAGCTGTCCCGGCAGTCAGAAGCAAAACTGCAAACAAGATGATTCTGTACGCATGGGCTGTCGGCGTAATAGACGTTTGTAGTGTCACAGCCACATTTCCATCATATGTGTTCCCGTCGATCTGCGCATTCGCAAACATCTTTTGTCTGCTTAACAGCAGGGACACACGCCCATTTTCCTGATCCGGACCGCTGATCACAATGGTATAGGTTCCCTTCTTCAAAGCAGGCGTTTGAAACGTATAGGTAAAATCATCTTGGATACTGCCAGCGTATACATGTTTTTCACAGATCTCCTTTTGATCTTGTATCACAGCTACATCAATGCTTCCCTGAAATAATTTTTCTTTCTGAAAGTAAAGTGTTATTTCCGTTGTTTTGGCATCCAGATCTATTTCCTGTATCACAGAACCTGTCTTGGTAAACAGCATCTGTTCTGTTGTATCTATATCATGTGTAAGTGTTTCATAAAAACGGCTTTTCTCCACGACTGCGGAAAAATTATAGATCACCGTAAACAAAAGCAGCATACAGACTGCAGCATTTAAAATATCAAACGTCCGGCCGATTTTCTGAAAATATCTGCATAAAATCATTCTGTCGCGCGGTAAATGCATCCTGTTCCCAGCATAGCTAAAAACAAGAAAAAGACCAGCCGCAGCAACAATACTAAAAAACAGCCTTCCAAAACTGTTTGGATTCTTTTCTCCGTTTACTACAAGCCGAAAGCTTCCTGTCTCTGGTGCATACAAATCCCTGGAAGCATACTCCCTGCCGTCGATATAACAGGTCATTCCACCGCAATATGAATTTTCCAAAAAATAAATCTCTGCCTGACGAAAAACCGCCGCTGCCTCTATCCTGTTCTGATTCGTGCAAAAACTGTTCCAGGTAAACATCCCATTTTCATAATTCCAAGTATTTGCCTGAAAAAAATCCGTCAAATCCTGCTCTTTTCCATCCAAATATATGCTTTGTATCTGCACGCCGTCTGCAAGCGATGCATCATTTACGATCCCGTTTGCTTCGATTACGATTTGATGTTCTGTACGTTGATACACTGGCCATATGAAAAATGAAACAAAAAATATAAAGATAAACATGCCGGAAAATATTCCTATCCTGCCATACTGTTTTTTCAAATTGATCTGCCCCCATAATTCAAAATCTCAATATCTTTTCTTAAAGATTACCTGTTTGCTTGCAATATAATTTACCGCTATGACAATCACGTTTGATATACATTTCATAATCATCGGATCAAGTCTCAAGAAATCTACAAAAAGAACCATCAGCGCCAAATCTAAAAAACCAGTCAGCAGCCTGCAGCAATAAAAAGAAACAGTCTCCTTGTATATTTCTTTTCGCTGATTCGTCCGACTCTCAAAAACCCATCTGCGATTTGTCACATAAGCAAATGTAACCGCAATCATCCATGCAGCAATATTGGAAAACAGATTGCTCATCTGCAAACCACGCAGACACAGATCATACACTATGATATTAACCAATGTTGTTATAACTCCAAAAAACAAATATAAAAGAAACCCTTTATATTTCCTGAACAAACAAATCATAGCAGCCCCTCAGCGATCAGCATTTCCAGTTTTACGCATGACACGTTCCATCTTTTTAAAGTCTTTGACTGCCTGCCATCCAATTTTTGCAATCTTAGGCAGATTGATTGAATTTACCCCCCCCCGACGATTTTTGAACGTAATCGGAATAAATTTTACTTTCTCCTTATGATCCAAAAATAAAACCGTCAGTATTACGTTTGACAGGTTAAACTTTTCAGGCACCTTGTCTATATATTTTTCCAACAATTCCCTGCGCATCAGGCGATATGGCGTATTCGCATCTGTCACATCCAGATGGAAGATCATTTTCAATACGAATTTCAGCGTTTTCGTAACAACAACTCTGGAAATACCGTCTTCTCTATGCTTACGATAGCCAATGACTGCATCCACGTTTCTGCGCCTTTTCCAAAAACCTGGAAACTCTTCCGGCAAAGTCTGGCCATCTGAATCTGTCTGAAAAATATAATCCGCTCCATGGTCTAATGCATAATGATACGCATATAACAAAGTCGCGCCGTGGCCTTCATTCTGTTTTGTTAATACGGTTAACTGCTGCAGTTCTTTTTGTAACTTTAATAACTTTTCATATGTATGGTCTTTGGAACCATCATCCACAATTACAAGCCTGGAATCCTCTGATATTTTTTTTACAATTCGATGCCATTCTTTCGCTACCCGCTCAATATTCTCCTCTTCATTATAGGCCGGTATTACGATATACAATTTTTCTTTCATTTTGCCTCCCGCTGCCAGATATAGCTGTCATCATCAATCGCTGTTAATTTCTGAAAAACAGCATGGCATTTTCCCCTTCATAGCTGCAGTAATATGACTGCTCCAAAAAGCCTTTTAGCTTTTGAGCGGTGCGATCCTCCAGCTGATCAAATACTTGCTTTTTGTCAACTATGACTGCAGCTGGTCTTTCCGCTTCCAAATCTGCAAGATACGTTTCACCTATTGTTTGATCAATTTCGCATAGAGGATACTGATAGATCCACTTAGATACAGATTTTCTTCCTGACGCCAGATAATATTTGCATGCATTGCCAAATACACTGATTTTTTCTGACACATCTGTATCCTGCCTGATTCGTTCTGCTATTTCCTTTACTTCCAAATCATTTCCCGGGGAATCAGCCAAAACCCATTCATGATTCTTTATAAACTTCCAACTGCCATGAGGATCACATATGAAAAGAACGATCCCTGCTAACAAAATAAATACTACTGTGACGTACCTGTTTTTTGTGATTTTCATTTTACAAAACTGTGTTTTCATCTCCTGGAATAACAATGACATTCCAATCACATAAACCGGAAGCATCATACATCCATAATGATCCCAGGGCTGCCCTGCCATAGCGGTAAAATACATACTTAGCAAATACCATCCAAGATAACAAAAAACATCCAAACAGGACTGCCTTTTAACCATTTTTTTGATACACGCAGACAAAATACCTAACAATGAAAAAATTGCTATCCATGTTAGTAAGAAATGCCCAGCCGCTCCCATTTTATCTTCATTAGATTCTATATATTTAAAATTAAATTGGAAAAATTCAAAAAATCCGTCCCATGCCTGGTTTCTGGTTAAATAGATTATTACAGGCATAAATGAAATTCCTGTTCCAAACAAAAACCCCATGATATATTTCCCAACATTTTTATAATTCCGCAGCCAAATCTGATGAAAAGTGATCGCAACGCAAAAAACAATCCATACAGCAATACTATTAGGCCTAATCAAAAAAGCCATAAGGAATAAAATCCCCAATGCCATACATTGCCAAAATGTCAGATCATAGTCCCTGTTTACAAAATAAGATCTAAAAATAAATGCTGACACACAAATCATAGGCAGCACATATGCTTCCGTATAATTTCCAAGACATAAATAAGTTGCAAGATACGAATAGCCTGCCATAACAATTACTGCGGATGTCCATTCACTGATGCCCATAATTCTGACAATTCTATAAGAAGCAGTCACTGCAATGCATACAAATACCAGTTCTACAAACCATACACCAGAAAATGAATTTGTCAGACCCCAGCCAATCCATTGAAGAAAATATAAATACGGACCCTTATGATCAAAAAAATCAACATACAAAATATCTCCCTGATGCATCGCCCAGCCGCCATATAAAAACACATCCGAATCAACCCACGGCAAAACCTTAGCCCAGGGACTATCTGTATGGCAAAACATACAAAATACTACAAAGAAAATTAATACTGCCAAGGCCGGATGCATAATGATCTTCCAGAATTTTTTTCCGATGCAATGAATCATTACACAGATCAGAAACTGGGCTGCTGCTATAGAAAGCAAATTCCTGATAGAATTTCGTTCTATATTCCAAACCCACTGTAACAGGCAATGCCACACATATACAAACAACAAAGACTCTGCTGTTTTAGCAACTGTATTTCTCCATCCTTTTGTTAATTTCCACCTTAAAATATTAGAAAAACTGCCAAATAAGAAAAATACAGAACACCCATATAAAAGAGCCGGCAGCCTTAACTCAAAAAACAGCTCATCCGAAGCATATCCGCGCAGACTGCTTAATTTTATCGTCGCCATGCATAGAATTGCAAAACTGCCTATACATGCAAACACACTATATACAGTCTCTTTCCGTCCGGAATATTTCTTCACCGCATCACTTAAAATACCGCCTAATACCAGCATTCCTATATATCCAGCCTGAATCGTAATGCTGTATGCAGGTGTAAGATCCAGCGGATGCTCCAAAAACATTCTGCCTGCAAAATCAAAGATTCCTGGCAGGAAAACAGTAAAAACTACAAAATATAATCTCTGTTTTACAGATGATTTATGATATAACAATTGCACAAACGGAATCATCAGCCAGATCCACACCAATTGATATAAATACCACAAATGCCCTGAGACCCGGTTCGCAGCCACCACTTCCCAATACATAGCCAAAAAATTTTTTTCACATCCCTGCCAAAGTATACATTTTGCAAACAGGTATACAAAGGAAGCACCCAATAATAAAAACAGATATTTCTTTGCCCGCCGCAATGCCACGACGATCGGGTACCTTTCTTTTTTCATTGTTAATGCACCCGTAATCAATAAAAAACATGGTACGGCAAACCGCGTCGACGCATTGAAAAGCAATCCCTTTAAAAAGTCATCCGAACCAAAAGTTCCATAATATCTGCTTCCTGAAATATGTATTAATACAATTGCATATGCTGATACAATCTTTAACAAATCCATCCAAATATTGCGTCTTTCTTCCATCTTTTCTATCCTTCGCTCTTGGTCCATTCCCTTTTATCCCGTTTGGAAACGCCCCAATCCAATCCAAACTGCCGCCCTCCAATCTCACAATAATTACAAAGCGGAATCGGCCTGCTAAGAAACGCAAACACTTCCTGCATACATTCCGCCTGGTAAATATCAATGGAATTATCCTGCGTATCCGGCAAATGCTCATTAAAAAATTTGTTAAAATGACGGATATTGGCAGCGATCGAACAGGTATAGATCCTGCCGTCCCGCAGATAAATACATTCATTCGCATGATAACACTGTAAAAAGTTACTCCGGCCATCCTGCATTCCTTTCGGATCTAAAGGCATAAAGATCGTCTTACGCACATCCTCGTTATCGTAATATCTCCAATACACGCCTGATTTCTCCGCTTTTCGGCAGATACCTTCCATATCCAGCTGAATCGGATATTTCGTAATTACAATAGAAATATGATATTTGTGACAGCATTCCCAAAAAGTATCCGGCATGGACAGAAGTAAAATTCCATTTGTTACAATCTGAATATCCGTCTGTGCAAAACAGTCTCTCGTCATCTGCATAAAATCACAAATCTGTGGATGCAGCAATGCTTCTCCGCCGGATAATTCCATGCTTCCGATATTTCCTCCCGTAAGTTCCCTCAGCCTGTAAAAATCCCGCTGCAATGCCTGCAGATCTGTATACTGCTCCTGTGCGATTGGTGAAAAATTATCACAGCACTGGCAGTTCAGGTTACAATGTTCTGTCAGATGCACCGTAAGCCTGGACAATACGGTACGCGGCATCACCTTTATCATACTTTTCACCTTTGCATCCAGCACATCCAGCAAATGTTCCTCTGCTTTCCACACTCTTCCATCAATTACCTGACTAACGTTTTGCTCTGCTTTCCAGACACGCCCGTCCAGCGCCTGACTGATCATCTCTTCTGCTTTCCAGACACGCCCGTCCAGCGCCTGGTTCAGATTCTGCTCTGCCTTCCAGATCCGGCCATCCAGTGCCTGGCTGACGGTCTCTTCTGCCTTCCAGATCCGCCCGTCCAGCGCCTGACTCAGATTCTGCTCTGCTTTCCAAACGCGTGCGTCCAGCGCCTGGCTGTATTTCAGCTCTGCTTCCTGTATCCGGTGATCAATAATGTTACAGATCTCGCGCCCGGCGTTTTTCCTCTCCTGCACCCATTTACCGGCAATCGCAGTTATTATCTGATCTGTGATCAAATCTGTCTGAAGCTGCAGTTCTGCTTTTAAACCATCTATCCTGGCGTCAATCTTTGCGTCGATTCCCGCCAGCTCTCTGCCAGTCTTTCCTTCCATATGCCACAGCTGTTTTAAAATCACGTCCACAGTCCGGTATTTCACGGCATAATAAAAGCGGCGGAATATTTTTTTGAAAAAATAAGTCGCTTTCCCTTTCTGCCGAAAAATCTCATCGACGCTGTTAACTTCCCGTTTTTCATTCCATACGGTCTGAAATTTCGCCCATCTCCATTTAGCGTCGATCACCCGCAGCAGTTCTTTTTCTTCAAAAAACTGCACCTTCTGGTTTTTCTTAATAATTTCCCGCAGTACTTTTTCAAATTCATGAAAATATCTGGTCCGTTCTTTTTCTTCATATTTTAAAAATGGATTTTCCCAGCCCCGGAAAAACCAGATCCTGCTTTCCGGCAATTCATATCCCAGACTTCTTTTCAGTGTACTGGCAACCAGATATCCGCTTTCCAGATCCAGCTTTTCTTTTTTCGCATTTGTAATATTATCTTCTCCGATACGATATTCACCCAATACTTCCGGTAAATTTGCAATCTCTGTCACAAAAAGCGCCCGGGTCCATAATTCATAATCTTCGGCGAGATAAGAATTGTCATAGTATAAATGATGCTGCTCTACAGTTTCTTTGCGCAGCATCAGTGTAGAATGGCACAGGTCACATCCGAACAATAACCCGGCACGGCACTGTGCAGGCGTTACCGGAGTCTGATGTATCCAATCCGTATACGGCCCGAAATGGTGCTGGTATGTACCTAGGATACCGACCTTTGGATGCTCTTCCATATACTGCACCTGCTTTTCCAGACGTTTCGGCGCTGCAAGATCATCCGCATCCAGCCTCGCCAGATATTTTCCGCCTGCCATATGGAATCCCTGGTTCAAAGATTCTGCAAGACCCAGACGTTTCTCATTTTGAATCAGATGAATCCGCGGATCTTTCTTTTCATACGCACGAAGAAGATCTGCGGAGCCATCATCAGACCCGTATTCATTGACAGCCAGCAGCTCCCAGTTCTGATATGTCTGATGCATCACGCTTTCCAGAGATTCTTTCAAATAAGCTTTGCTATTGTAGACTGGCATGATCACTGATACCATACACATGATTTTCCCTCTTCTATCCCAAATGCTTCTTTTCTTTGGCTGCACTTTATCCCTGTTACTTTTGCAGGTGTTCTCTCCCACACAATGACCTATAAAAAATACTCATCATCATATGATCAAACACCATATGCACATCTTCCGTCACCTGCATACTCCCCACATCCGCATGCAGCGCCACATCCGCCAACTCTTTCAGCTTCCCGCCGTCGTACCCGCACATGCCAATGACACGGTTCCCCTGTTCCTTCGCGTAAGCCGCCGCACGGAGGACATTTTCCGAGTTGCCGCTGCCGGATATGGCAATGACCAGGTCGCCGTCCTCCAGCCTGTTCTCCAGCTGGAACCGGAACACTTCTTCATACCCGATATCATTCGCAATCGCCATCACAGTCGCGATATTGTCATTCAGGCACGCAAACCGGAACTTTTGCTCCACATATTCCGAGATCCCTTTGTTAAAATCATTCTGATAATGCGACGCCGTTGCCGCGCTGCCGCCATTTCCAAAAATATAGATCTGCCTGTCTGCCTGATACGCTTCCAAAATCAGATTCATTGCGGCATTGACTGCCTGTATATCCAGTTTTTTTAATACTTCACATTCCAGTTCAATATATTCCCGGATCTGACTTGTATAATCCACCATCATTCCTCCATCTGTCAAAACTTAAAATCAAATCTTAAAATCAAATCTTTAGAATCATAACTTTAAAATCTGCTCAACCACATCCGTGAGATGTTCTCCCGTAAGATCCGGCTGCACCGCATATTTCCCGTCTTTCCCGGCTTCTCCCGTCCGCACCAGCGCCGTATGCATCCCTGCCTGGATTCCGGTGCAGATATCCGTTGTCGTATCTCCAACGATCCAGGACTGCGACAGATCAATGTGATATTCTTCCGCCGCTTTTTGCAGCATCCCGATCCCTGGTTTTCTGCAGCCGCACGGAATTTTATACGCCGGATTTTCTCCCGGATAACCGCGGTCCGGGTGATGCGGACAGTAATACCTGCCGTCCAGATACGCCCCTTCCCGCCCAAGCAGCGTTGCCAGCTTTTTGTGTATCGTTTCCACATCCGCTGCGCTGCAAAGACCTCTGGCCACTACCGGCTGGTTGGTAACGAGGATGCATAAATAGCCAGATGCGTTGATCCTGCGCACCGCTTCTGCCGCCCCCTGCTCCAGTTCCAAATCTTCTTCCTTCCACAGCAGGCCCCGGTATACATTCAGCGTCCCGTCCCGGTCTAAAAAAATGCATTTCTGCTTACGGTCAAAGCACTTATCCCAAATCCGACCGTCGGCAAGATCCGCTTCCGCCTGCCGGATACGCTCCACAGTTCCGATATCTTTGATATACTCAAAGGAACGATACCCATAGATATCTCCTCCCTGCTCCGCAAGCGGCGCCAGCAGGTCTTTTTCCAAATCCGTCTTCGTCTGCTTTGGCACCAGATCGCAGATACTGCGGTCCAGCACATAACATCCGGCATTGACGCAGTTGTCGTACCAGCCGTTTCGCGTTTCGTGCCTGGATTTCGATAAAAACGCGCGGACTTTCTGCCGATCATCC
This sequence comes from Lachnospiraceae bacterium, assembly GCA_009774535.1. GTDB lineage: Bacteria > Bacillota > Clostridia > Lachnospirales > Lachnospiraceae > Eubacterium_J. The sequence continues at coordinate 7,725 of VSNY01000066.1, read as the reverse complement.
AGCACCACCAGATCGGAATCATACGGATGTCCGTTCGGATGGACAAGCAGGGTTGCTTTTGCCCCGTGGCTTTTATGAAACGCTGCCATGCGTCCGCAGTCCACGGCAAATAATACATCCCCGAACACAAGCAGAAAATACGGCTCTGTCAGCAGCCGCTTTAATGCGTAAAACGACCCTGCGGTACCTAACGGCGTCTGCTCGCGGATATAAGAAATATGCATGCCGTAAGAAGACCCGTCCCGGAAAAACGCTTCGATCTGTTCTCCCAGGTGTCCGGTAATGAATATGACGTCCCGGATGCCGTTGCGTCTGCATTCTTCGATCTGCCACAGCAGCAGCGGTTTTCCCGCGATCGGTACCATCGGTTTTGGTATTTCATCTTTGGTTACAGACGCAAGTCTGGTCCCTTTTCCTCCGGCCATAATGACTGCCTGCATCTTTTCAGCCTCCTTTTCCTACAGCGCATGCTTCACCGTCAGCGCAACCGCCTCATCGGACGTATACGCCGCCCGCCATCCAGTCGCGTGAATCTTAGCAAGGCTGTACTGAAACTGCGGCACATCGCCTTTCCAGCCGCCCCTTCCTCCGGTATATGCATAAGGGATACCGGACAGTCCCATTTGTTCGCATACAAGATCCGCAATCCTTGTAACGCTTGTCTGCGTCTCTACGCCGACATTGTATAACGACACGCCCTGCCGCCCGGTTTCTTTTAACTGCATAATTGCACGAACCAGATCTTCTACATACAGGTACGGCTTGCACTGTGTTCCATCGCCCAGGATCCGCAGGCTGGACGAATCCTGTTTCAGTCTTTTTACAAAATCAAAAATCACGCCATGCGTCAGCCGCGGCCCGATCACATTTGGAAAACGAAAGATCAGCGTCTGCATATCGTTCATATAGGTATACGCCGAAAGAATGCCTTCCGCACCCAGCTTGCAGCCTCCATAATAAGAGACAGGCTCCAGGCTGACGCCTTTTTCTGTGACCTGCTGCCCCATCTTTTCGCCGTATACTGCGGATGTAGACGCAAAGAAGCATTTTTTCACGCCATACAGCCGCATACATTCCAGCAGATGAAAAGTTGTCGTATACGTATTGCGGTATTCCACCATCGGGTCCGACGCGCTTGCCTGTATATCGGAATTGGCTGCCAGATGAAATACATAGTCAAACCGTTCTGTCTGAAACACGCGCCGCAGCGCTTCCAAATCGCACAGATCCTGTTCGTACATGCGAAAGTTTTCCGCCTGCGCCAAATGTCTGAGATTTTCTTTTGTCCCAATAAAATAATTGTCAATACAGACGACGTCATGGCCTTCCTCAAGCAGCGCATCGATCAGATGACTGCCGATAAACCCTGCCCCTCCTGCTACCAATGCTTTCATTCCAAACCTCCTGTTTACCGCCAGTATTTATCCCCGATATAAACCACGCTTGTCCCGTCCCGCTCAAACCGGAACGCAAATTCTTTCAGACCGATCTTGCTGCGCAGTTCTTCCTGCCGCTGCGGCTCGCAGTAAAACAGCAAAAATCCGCCGCCCCCTGCGCCGAGCAGTTTGCCGCCTAGCGCGCCGCTTTGCATCGCGCGTTCGTAAGCTGCGTCGATCTGCGGATTGGAAATCCCTCCGGCCAGTGTTTTTTTCAGTTCCCAGCTTTCGTGCAGGATCGAGCCAAAACCAGACAGATCGTCGCGTTCGAGCGCTTCTTTCATCTGTTCCGCCAGGCGGCACATCTGCAGCAGATTTTCGTTTTGGGCGTCCCGGGTCATATTTTTCTTCTGTTCACCCAGTATTTCATTTGCCGAGCGGGTCGTTCCGGTGTAAAACATCAGCAGGTTTTTTTCCAGTGTTTTATAAGTCTCCGCCTGCATCATCACCGGTGACGCCGATACCGAGCCGTCTTTGTTAAACCGGATAAAATTCAGCCCGCCAAGCGCCGCCGCATACTGGTCCTGCTTTCCAATCGGCGCGCCAAGCTTTTCAATCTCCACCTCGCAGGCTTCCGCCGCCAGCCTTGCCTTGGAGACAAATTTTCCTTTATAACAGTACAGCGTATGGAGCAGCCCTACCGTAAAAGTACTTGACGATCCCAGCCCCGTTCCGCCCGGAACGTCCGCCGTACTGCTGATTTCCACGCCGGAGACGCCCAGATCGCACAATACCTGATGAAAAATCTTATGCCGGATTTCGCTCAGGTCGTTTACCAACTCGTTTTCCGAGTATTTCAGCAGCGTTTGTGTTTCATTAAAATAGGGATGGATCGACAGGTACATATATTTATTGATAGACGTACTCAGCACGCATCCCCCGTAAGTTTCGTAAAATGCCGCAAGGTCGCTTCCGCCGCCGCAGAAGCTGACACGAAACGGCGTCTTTGTAATTAACATTTGTATCCTCCTGTTTCCAGCGCTCTTTTTATCTGCCGTGATACCGCCACTGCCGCCGCATCCGCTTCGCCAGGTATAAGCAGAAACTGACCGGAACGATCAGCCCTGCCCGGCAGAGACAAACAGAAAGCCGCACCCACCAGCTTCCGGTCCGGCGTATCCTGGCAGACTGTCTGCGGTAACCGCGCAAAACCGCCTGCCTTTCGCAGCCGCTTACTTCCCAGATATCCGGCAGGTTCAGCACCAGCAGTTCCGCCAGCTTTTTTTCCATATCCTGTGCCAGTAAAGACGCGTCCTTGCGGCACAGCGACAGCAGCATCCGCTCCACCAGCCAGAAATCCCGGATCATCTTAAGGTCTTTGCGGTGCATCAAAGATCCTGGCCGCACCGGACAATAGCAGTAATACGGCATATGTAAAAATGCCGCCCGTCTGGTATCCAACAGCGTACGCACCGCAAACTCCAGGTCTTCACAACTGTGGTTTTCCAAAAAATATCTGTTGTGTCCGCACACATAAGCAGTCCGGTAAATATAGCGCCAGGCATTCCAAAATGTTCCTTTGGCCCGCACCAGTTCCCGCCGTCCCATACCGTTTTTCATCTGTCCGCTCTCAAACAAAATTTTCCCGCTGTGATCCGCAAATAAAAAATCATTCACCAGCACATCATAAGACTGCGTCCGCAGCGCCTGTTTTAAAAATCTGACGCATGCCGCAAATTTCTCCGTATCTACCCGGTCATCGGCGTCTACAAACGTCAGATATTCACCCGCTGCCTTTTTCATCCCGCAGTTTCTGGCGTCCGACAGCCCTTTTCCATCCTGCATCACACAGACAGCCAGTCCCCGTGTCTCGTATGATCTGCAGATGGCATTCGTCCGGTCCGAAGATTCCCCCAGCACAATCAGAATCTCAATTCCCGCGCAGCCTGCGCCGCAAATCGAATCGATACACGCTTCCACATATGCTTCCGCCTCATAAGCCGCTACAATGACACTTAGAAAAACCGGTTCTGTCTTTGCCTGCGCTGTCATCGGTTCCGCCTTTCCAGATATCTTGCATATTCCGCAATCACTGGTCCCGGTTTTCCGATCTTTTGCACCTGCCCGTGTTCCAGCCAGATCACTTTGCTGCACATTTCCTGAATCTGTTCCATACTGTGCGAGACAAAAAATACGGTTGTCCCGCCGCCCATCAGCTCCATCATGCGGTTTCTGCTTTTTTCCTGAAAATTCGCATCCCCGACCGATAAAATCTCATCCACAATCAGAATCTCCGGCTCTGTCATGCAGGCAATGGAAAACGCAAGCCTTGCAAGCATCCCGGAAGAATACGTGCGGATCGGCGCCATAATAAAGTCCCCCAGCTCAGAAAACGAGCGGATTTCTTCATAGCGGCTGTCCAAAAACTCCCTGCTGTATCCCAAAATGGCGCCGTTTAAATATATGTTTTCCCTGCCTGAAAGCTCCTGGTCAAACCCGGAACCAAGTTCCAGCATCGGCGCCACAACGCCGTGTGTGCTTACCCGGCCCTGCGTCGGCTTCATAATACCTGCAATCACCTTAAGCAGCGTACTCTTGCCCGCCCCGTTGCAGCCGATCATTCCGATCACATCCCCCTGCTCCGCCTGGAAGGAGACGTGCTGCAGCGCCCAGAATTCCTCGCTGCTTAGTTCCTGCTTGATCCACCGCACAAAATATTCTTTCAAAGTATCCGCCCGGTTATGTTCCACCTTGAATTTCAGTGATACGTCTTCCACAGACACGACTTTTCTGCTCACAATAGCCTCCATTTATAAATAAAAGATAAACCGGTCCTGCGTTTTGCGAAATACGATCCCTCCCAGCGCCAGCACACAGACCGTAACTGCCGTACACCGGAAAAATACAGCCGGCTGCGGCGTAATGCCATGCATCACAATTGTCCTGACCGCATCCACAAAATAGTACATCGGGTTGTATCCAAACAAATGCCTGGCCCCGGCCGGAATAATCGACAGCGGATAAAACAGCGGCGTCAAATACATCCAAAGCATGCTTAAAATCCCCCATAAGAACTGAATATCCCGGAAAAATACCATCAGCGCGCCAAGCACCATCCCAAATCCGATCGTAAATCCGACCAGGCAAAGCAGAATATACGGCAGCATCAGATACGCCAATGTAAACCGCTCACGCGTCACAGCCGCGGCAATCATCAGCGGAATCAGCGACATCAGCAGGTTAATTCCTGAAGAAAGCACCCTGGTCACCGGATAGACATACTTTGGCATATATACTTTGGAAATCAGCGCCGCATTGCCCGAAATAGACGTCAGCGCCTGATTCGCACCTTCGGTAAAAAAGTTAAACACGACAAGCCCCGACAGCAGATACACCGGATAATTGTCAATATCCGACTTAAACAGCTGTGAGAACACAATGTACTGCACCGCCATCATCAAAAGCGGATTTAAAAAACTCCAAAATACCCCCAGCACCGAACGCTTATAGCGCACCTTAAAATCCCTTGACACCAGCTGTTCGATTAAAAACTGGTATTTGCGCATCGCAGCCATTGTTGAAAACAAATATTCCCGCCTGCCTTTTACATACCGCAGCGCCGCCGCCCAGAAAACCAAAGCCGCCAAACCCGCGGCAGACAAAACCAGTTTCCAATAATTCGGCCCGGACCATACAAGATCATATCCCTGCACCGTAAAGCACATCGTCCCGTCTACAGCCTCACCGTTTACAAAAAAACCAGCATCCTGCGCCACCCTGCGGTTATCTAAAATCTCCCCCGCATGATATAAAACCGTCGGCACAGCGCCTGCTTCTCCGTTACAGGAAACGGTAATCTTTACCCGGTGTCCGCGCCCGATCGCATAGCCGTCCGGATTTTCCCGCCCGGTTTTTTCATTGCCGGACGCTTCTGCATGCCCGCCGGCCGCATCCAGATACACATAAGTCTGAATGCCCAGATCCCTGGTTGGAAACGCCGCTTCTGCAATCACCTTCTGATCCGTCAGGTCTTCACACCGGATCAGCAGTTCTTCCCCAGAGTCACGCCCATAATTCGACACCAGAATGCCGATTTTTTGAATCACATCCATCTGCGATGTATAAATCTGTTCCACGCTGGAACCCCGTACCAGTTCACCCGTATCGTTCGTAGACGGAAAAGCCTCCACCGTCCCGTTTGATGATCTGGCATACAGCTGTCTGCCGCAGGAAACATAAAACAGCCCGAGAAACCCAAGCAGCGCCGCTTCCATTACGAAAAACAGCTTCCAGATATGCGTCCAATCTTTTTTCATCTATGTCTTCCTGTCCTTTATCTTCTTAAATAGTCCAAATGTCTGACGGAGCGCTTCGGACTGCTGTAACCGTTCAGATCCCTTATGGAACTTTACGGACTGCTCCATCTCCTGATAAATCCGCCGCATCCTCTGCTGTACAGCGAAGCTGTCGTACCCCGCCGCACGCTTTTGATTCTGTCTGCGGTTTGCCTGCAGCAGGGAAGGATCTTCCAGCAGACGCCGCAGTCCCAGCAGCAGCTCCCTCCCGCTTCCCGGATCAAATCTGGCGCAGTCCTGCCGCACCAGTTCCCGGTTTCCCCGGATATCTGACACCAGGCAGGGAATCCCGCTGGCCATCGCTTCCAGCAGCGCGACCGGCATCCCTTCCTGCAGAGACGGAAATACAAACAAGTCTGCATGGCTGTAAATTTCCCGCAAATCCTCCACATACCCGGCCAAGCGGACACGCTCCAAAACCCCGGCCTGCCGTGCCTGGCGCAGCAGCGCTTCCCGCTGCTCCCCCTGCCCGCAGACCAGATAACAAACCGACGGTTTCAGCAGCGGCAGCACGGATATCACCAGCTGATGGTTCTTGCGCTCGCTCAGCTCCCCGACAGACAGCAAAACCGTCGCATCCGCAGGCAGCTGATATGCCTGGCAGAACTCTTTTTTCGTCAGACGCGGCCGATACCCGAAAAACCGTTTTACAGCAATCCCCACACCCGGGATCAAAAACATGCGTCCGGCGTTCAGACGTGTCCGCGCAAACCGATCATCTTCCCGATTCACGGTAACCAGCATATCCGTCCGGTAAGACAGCAGCTTTTCCGCCGGATAATAAAATATCCAGTTTTTGAAAGGCGCCCCCTGATAAAAATGAAACCCATGCGCGGTATAAATAACCGGAACCTTCCAGCGCGCCGCCGCGATCCTTGCCAGCGCCCCGCCTACAGGCGAATGGCAGTGTATCCAGGCAAACCGGTATCTGGACAGCAGACCGGACAGCTGGCGGTATGCCTGCACACATGGCTTTACCGGGAAAATCTCCCGCGGACAATCCCACTGATGGCACCGGACAGACATTTTTTTCAAAACCCGCACCAGTTTTTTCACCCGTGCGTCACTGCACGTATTGCCGTTCTTAAAATTACAGGCCACATGCACCTGATACCCCAGCTGCTGCATCAGACGGATATTCGGCATATTAAACTGGTCAATCATAGACGCTACGGAAGCAAGCATCAGGACGCGCTTTGCATCCGGCTGTATCGTTCTGTCCATCTGCCTTTACGCCTCATTCATAATCTCAGCGACAGATTTCATAATCTTTACATACATCGCATAACTGTCCGTCCGTCCCCGTTTTCCGCCGTCTTTCTGCTCCTGTTTTCCGCCGTCTTTCTGCCCGGGCATCCCCCACAAATCCAGCACCGCCTCGGACGGATGCACTTCACCCCAGAGCAGTTCACCCGCATCCGCCTCCAGCGCCCCGCAGATATTTACAAACGTCTCCAGGCTCATAATTCTGGTTCCCCGTTCGATATGCCCCAAAAACGACATGCTGATACCACATTTTTTCGCCAGCTCATCTTGTGACCAGCCTTTCGCTTTACGGATCTGGCGGATACGCATTCCCATCCTGCCGTAATCTAATTCCTTCATCCATGCCTCCTGATCTTCCGGACACCCCCTGCAGGGTGTTTCAAAGATTTCTATTTTTCCTATTTCTATTCCTAATCCTACTCAGCCGCTTGTAATGGATTCACGAACTGCTTCTAGCCGCTTGTGATAAATTCACGGACTGCTTCTTTATACATAACATTTTATAGAGAATTGTTATGCATTACATAAACCGTTTTACCTGCCGCAGCCCGCATAAAATAAGGAATGTAACAAAATTTTTATTTTTGCCGCGCAAAAAAACGCTTTCTCTGACGCTGCTGTTTTCTTATTTTTGTTTTCTTGTTTTTTGCACTTTATGTTTGATTTTTTTATGGAATTTTTATAAAAGATGAAAAATGTCAGATAAGATATCTGGTAATTTTAGACAA
>VSNY01000065.1 GCA_009774535.1 Lachnospiraceae bacterium | reverse complement strand
GTAGGTCTATTAAAGTTACCCTTCTTCAAGAAAATCTTTTTTATTTTCCTCTTGACATTTCACCAAATTGCTTTCTCTGCGCTTCAGCGTTCTGCCACTTTTAAGTCCTGTACAGCATCCAGCGCACTCTCAATAGCAGTAATCGCATCCTCAACGCTTGACTTGGTGTAGGTAATTCCCTTTTCGCATTTGTCAATCAGGTATTCAAGAAAACTCCCTTTTTCGATTTCTACTATATGCGCAGTGTTCTTGTCGGTATATTCCTTGTTGTACCGCCGCACTCTTTCTTCAATTTCTCCCCTACTGATATTTTCCAGCTTTTGATAATTAATAATGCACCCATCATTTACCCGCCTGAAATACACAACCACCATTGCTTCTGCTTTTTCCCGCCCGTCAGTTTCTGCCGCCATTCGCCGCACCTCCGTTTCCTGTATTAAATAATGCTGATACTGCTGCTTCAATCTGTACCAGACGCTTTTCTCCGATTCCTTTCACCGTCTGGACTGCTGCCATAATTGTTCCGACATCAGTTTGGGGAACGGAACTGCTGCCATCCTGATATCCCTCTGCATATATTTTGGTGCAAAAATCATCAAACTGTGTGCGATCGTATTTTTTTACGTCCTTATACTGTGTCCTGGTTGTCGGATACCGCCCCTTTGTTTTCTGCTTCATCCAAATGCCCCTCCATTCTCATTTTTTTGCATTTGCTGACCGCCTGGGATACTGACGCTTTCGACATATGCATTTCATCAGCGATTTTTCCATTATCCCATCCAGCATTTTTTAATGCCATAATTTTTCCATAGTCAATCCTTTTCCGTTGAACTTTCGGCTGCTCTGCTGTTAATTCAGTTCCTGCCATCTGGTTTGTTTCTTCCTCTGGTACCGTAATTGTAAAATTATAAATTGTATCCATACATTTTTTGCAAAAATAGCATTCGCATCTGCGCATCATGCTTTCAGGCGGACTGTCGGCAAAATCAGATCGCTTATGTATTTCCATCGTTATTCTCCCAAATGCGCCACTTTTGGTCATATCTATACCGCAACGGTTACATATCACTTTTATCATCTTCTATCCTCCGCTTCCTTTCTTTTTCCAGCTGCTTCTGCCGTATCTCAATGAAATCACTCAGATCAGCTTCGCGCAACGCACCATTAACTCCATGTGAGGAATCTGCTGCCCAGTTATCAAATATCCTGACTGCTTTGCCGCCCTTTCCAACTGCCCATCGCTCTGCCCTAACGTGTCCGACCGCGCATTTTATTGCTTTTTTCTGTGTTTCGTGATGAGTGCCGCATGGGCATCTGTACCAGATTTCGATATGTGCCATTTCTGCTCTACCTCTTTCTTTCCATCCGCTTCCATTTCTGGAATATATGTAAATAAATTCAGTGCATCCCTTACCGTTTGTGAAATCAGCCAGTAAAACAGCGGCGTGAAAAGAGCGAATACTTCACCACCGAAAGCCTGATAGCCACGTTCCATATATGCACAGGCTGATCCGATACAGAACAGTATTATCCCTACCAAGATCAGCACAATATATTTCAGCACTGTGCGCCGCCAGGTATTTTTCTGTTTTTTCATTCGTCCCACACCCCATTCTCTATATCTTCAAGTAGCCATTCCAAATCCATAAAATCTTCTATGTCTTGGGATGCACACAGAGGTTCTATTGGAGCGCCCCCATAGCAAGCCATACCATGAGGGCATCCACTTGAGTCATGTATACAATAGCGGCAGCAATCTTCGCCATCGTGTGTTTCCAGCCAGTTTTTCACTTTTTCATTATCCATCTTCCTACTCCCCCTATCCAATCACTTTCGCTCCACATCCGGCGCAAACACCGTGAAAATGCCCATTGTTTTTTGCCCTGCGCCCTGTCATAGCATGTTGTCCGCATTTTGGACAGTCAATCGTTTCATTTTGACTTTCTGCTTTTTTTCTCACATCTTTTCCCTGCCGCTGCCTGCCATCGTGTTGATGCCGTCCAAGTTTCCGACCACATCTGCGGCAGTGTTCATTTCCAAAAAACACCCTGTTTCTGCAGTCCGGGCATTGATACGTCCCCATGCCGCATCTAATCACATCTTTTGCGGTTTCATATCTCGTTACAGATGCCCGGTACTGCTTTGCCATTGCTGAGTAGTCATTTATAATATCCATTGCTTCATCCAAGGCTTTAATATCGTTGTTCCAAACGCTGTCTGGTTCGTTCTTGTCGAGAAATGATTCGCTGTTTTTCTTTAAGTCCTGAAGCTGACTGATTATTTCCTTGTAATCCATTCTGCTCACCTCATTTCTTTTCCGTCATCATGCAGGAGTTCTCCAGCTGGTTGTTCCGCTGCAGCTACAGCCAATGCATCGCATCTCTCGTTTTCAGGATGTCCGCTGTGCCCTTTTACCCAGTTCCATGTTACTGTGTGTTTCCTGGCTGCTGCTATAAGCCGCTGCCACAATTCCAGATTTTTAACGGGCTTATTTGCTGAATTGCGCCATCCATTCTTTTTCCAGTTCGCAATCCATCCGCGGTTAAATGCGTTTGTAATATACTGGCTGTCTGTAAACAGATCCACTTCGCATGGCCGCTTAAGTTCTTCGAGTGCCGTGATCACCCCCATAAGTTCCATGCGGTTATTCGTAGTCTTATCATATCCGGCAGACATTTCCTTTTCATGCAGTTTCCCTTTGGTGTCCGTATACTGTAAGATTGCACCATACCCGCCAGGACCGTCTGGGTTTATCTTTGCCGCTCCGTCTGTGTAAATTATTACTTTCATGATGTTTTCTCCTTAGGTGCTTCTGCTATCTGATTTCTGACTTTATGTAATAAATCACTGATTTCTGGATCGAAATCCGCACTCAGTCTGTTTGAAAGCAGTCTTTCAATAATTTTCAGTTCCCATATATTAAAATTCATTCCATCCTCCGCTACCTGAAATCTTTAAAATCTTTGCAAGCCCAGAACCCGATTTTTGAATTTACCCACCTCTGCAGTCGGCGCAGTTCGCTCCCGCGCTCAACATTCTGCTTATTGTATATCATTACATACGGAGTAAATCCCATATCCCTCAATGTGTAGATTCTGTCTAAATCCTGGTCGAGTGTTGTGTTAAAATTTGTCAGCACATATACGCTCATCTTCCTTCTTCCCCAACCTGTCATTTCGGCAAATTCTTTCAGCCTTGGCACTATCATTTCTTTATCTTCGTAGTTATCCCATGCAAAATGTACTTGTCCGACTTTTATCTCCATCAATGCCGCAATTTTTTTCTGTGTCATTATCCGTATATCCAGTCCTTGTGTGAAGTCCACCCATGCCCCTGATTCTGCCAGCTGTCCGAAAATATCCTGCCACTCTTTGCAAGCGGCGGGATTTGGGTCAAGCAGTTTAATGTATTTCTGCCCGTCCCAAAACTCCGACAGATCGGCTACTTTCTGTGCGCATCTCCCCTCCTTTGCTCCTACATGGCAAAACTGACACCCCCCCCTTGGGCACCCACGGCTCATAAATCCATATGCTGTATCTTTGGTCAGTTCTGGATACAGGCTGTAGTCCAGGTATATATGTTCTATTTCCGGCTGAAGCTGTCCGTCATTTTCAGCATTGTATACTTCTCTGCCATCTTTCAATTCTATGCAATAGCCGCTGCCACCTTTTATGACCTCATCTGCATTTACAAAATACTCATAATCCGGCGTGAAACTGAAAATTTTTGACATATATACCCTTTCCAGCGGCTTTTTCGGGAATCCATGCTGAAACAATTCATACCATACCACACTGTTACCCTGTTTTTTGTGCCATGCCGATAATTTCATAAGCGGTATGTTCGGGAAGTTATGCCCGTCCACGTCAATCAGCCCTATTCTTTTTTTCATTGCCGCCCTCATTCTATGTAGCTTATCGCTTTACTTGTCCTATGTTGCTGACATCAGTACGTCCTGCGCTGCGTCTGCCCCTGCTTCTTTAGCTGCTGGTTGCAGTGTTTCCTGCACTTTGTCAAGAAACACTACCGTATCTGCTACACCTTTGACAATGCGCCCATCGTCCAATTCTATGAGTGCTACTGTATAATTTCCTGGCCCTGTTTCGAATTCCATAAAATCCGATGCCCACTGATGAAATAATCCCTCAACCGGAATTATTTTCCTATTTTTCCACACTTCTGCCTTGCATCTTCTCATTTTGCGCTCCTTTTCCACGGAAATTCCCGCCGCATATTTTCTTCCCCAACAATTGGGATCAAACTGTCTTTCATAAATACCGGAACTTCCCTTTCCTTTGCATGCCAAACTATTTTCTTTATCCATTCTGCCTGCGGCACCACCTTGTCTTTTCGTTTCCCGGATTCTGCACCAAGTATGATCCAGCCGATCTGCCGAAACAGAATATTGTGTTTCTCCGGCTGCAGATCTTCCAGAACCGGCTCCATGCTTACAAAAATGTTACATCCCGCTGGCAGAACATTGAACTGCCGCATTTCTGATTCCTGTGTAATGCTTGCCCCATACCATTTATTGCTATCATCTGGCACTCTGTACTGCGTGTACCGCCCTGGATTTTTTGTCAGGAAAAGATATCTGTGCTGCGGCGCGTTCCGGCAAGTGTCAAATACTTTATGAATCCATTCATCCGGCACCCATTTCCCGAACAGGTCAGCCATGCTGCATACAAATATATTCTGTGGTTTTATCCATTTTCTTGGCTGGTCAAGCCTATACTTGTGGAATGTTGGCTCAAATCTGAACGGATATGGTGCAGTTGCAAGTCTATTACCAGCATATCTCTTGTACAGATGGATTGCTGGACTTGTTTCAAATATTGCACCGCTCTCACTCTCTATTCTTTTGAAATCATAATCAGCTCCCAGTTCGTAACCGCCAAATCGTTCGGCTATACGCTTTGCATAACAGTAATGGCAATTATGGCGGCATCCGGTTACCGGATTCCAGGTTGAATCACACCACTCAATTTTCGTTTTAAGCATCTTTTCCACCGCTTTCCTTAAAAAAATCAAACAATTCCATTTGTCCGTTTATGGGCTGTTTGTCTATTTCTTCCTGTTTTGTTTTCTTTATACACTGGCATCCATATCCCTGTTCTACGCTCTCCTGGTTTACCAGAAGCCTGCCGCACCTTTTGCATCTCCGTGCCTGGATCATGAAAATTTCACTCATCCGTCATCTCTCTCTTTTGGTTTTTCTAATTTGATCGTGGGAACATTTCTAAAGCCAGAATATTTGCGGCACTGTTCAGCCATTCACTGCATTCCCCGTCACCATAACACGTTCCGAAGCTATCCTGATAATATGGACAGGGCGTGAAGCATTTAAACATTCTGTTTCCGTACGTCTGCGGATGGCACCGCATTTTTGGCGCTTCTTTATTTTCCCTGTTCCATCTGTCTGCATGGCAGTCATTCATTCCGTCATGGCTTGCAAGGCACCGCAACGCCTTGATTAAATCCACTTTTGGTTTTTGTTCCTTAAGTTTCTGGATCAAAGAATATTCCCCTGGTGTCATAGCTTTGTTCTTATTCGGGCAATTAAACACCTCATCCGAACACTTTCCAGTGTCTATATTAAAAAATCCACATTCCAAACATTCTCTACTCATTTTTTAATCCAACCTCGATTTCTATTTCTGATCCGCTATCAGCTTTTTCAATCTCTATTCCGCGCTCCGTAAGTGCCTGCGTCCAATGTTTCTTGACATCTTCCTGACAGTGCGCCATTGCATCTTTCCAAGTCGGCCAGCGTCCGTGCTGGTCGTAAAATTTATACTGGTATGTAAGGCTGTCCCTGTTGTGCGGTTGATCTGGTTCATGCTTTACTGCACATTCCGGGCATGTTCCGTCAGGTACTCCGCCAAGAAGTGTCATTCCATGTAATTCTTTTAAATATCCCATATCAAATCCTCCTGTCATTCTTTTATAAAATCCCATATTGTCATCTGCGCATCTTCCTGTTTATATTGCCGCTCGATCATATGAATAGACTTTTTCTCCAGCGTATTCCAAATATGCCCTATTAAATTTGGTTCATCTTCTAAATCCATTAACCTCTGCCACAGTTCTGGATGGCAGTCCCTTAAATGTCTCAGTTCTTTTTTTCTGGCATTCGGGCAGAACCAGCATCCTCCCCTTTTAGTAAAGTTATATACTGGAGAAAGCAATTCATATTTCACACATAGATCGTAAGCCATTTGTTCTGTATAGCCATATTTTTCAAGAAGCGATGTTTTGACTCCATCCAATCGCTCCAGCCGTTTAGGCTCATCTATGGCGATTCCTATATATTGTGTAATCTTGTATTGACATATTTGCTTTAGAAAATCATTTATCGGTTTTATTTTTGCTTCACGGTTTACCGTACACTTCCCTGCCATCGGAAAGCCCGCCCTTAATCCGGTTCCAAAATATTTACCTCTTGTTGGCTTCCGCATAAAAATATCTATATAGTTTTTCTCTGAATGAAGTATTTTGACCTTATATCCCCATTTCCCAAAAAGAGGAATGGCTTTATTTTTCACAAAATCAATGTGTTCTGGCAATTCGCCGCTGATTTCCTTGTCAAACATAACCTCTGAAAAAATAATCAGGTCAAGCGGCTCTCCGTGTTCATGCGCCAGTATAATGCTTGCCGTGCTATCTTTTCCACCGCTCCAGCTTGCTATATACATTGTTCTTTGTTCCTGTCCGGTCTGCAGTTCCTCTGCTATCCCTTTAAGAACATGATAAGCGTTCGGTATTGCGAGAGAATTTCCCCACATTTTATATTCTGCACTATCGCTATGCGGGTGCTGCAGCCATTTCCGTATCTGGTTCCTTGTTTTGGGCTTAGTATCAGGCTTAACTGCTATCCGGTGCGACTCAAACACCTCCATCCACCAGTCAATTTCTTTTTCTGATGGTTCTTCTGTTTCCAGGCCGTCCGCCCAATAATCGGGGTAGCCCTGTAATCTGCTGCATTCCAGCGGCATAAGCCGCCGCACTATATACGGATATTTTTCTTCCGGCATTTCTGCAAGCACACAGTTCCCGCCTTTATAATCTCTCGCCTGTATGCAGTTAACTGTATCTGAAATTCTTACAACATCATCTGCATGGCTCTCATCGACTGCCTGCGGAAGAATCACTGCCTGTGCGTCATGCATGCAGTTCAGTGTCCGGGCTTTTTCATCAAGTGTCAGGTCATGAACCTGTCCATTGCCTACAGTATATGGCTGCGCCACCGTTCCAGGCATGTCCGACCGTGTCAGTGTCTGTGCCTTTTCTTCCCATACTGTCACATTGTCACGCCCGATAGCGTAAACTGGATCTTGCCGGGGTGTCTCAAAAACCGCTGCAGGACTGATTATCAGCATGCCGCCCTGATTGCAAGTTGCATCACCCCCGCGTGAGTCAAGCGTCCTGGCCGTTTCTGCTTCATAACATCCGCTGTTCGGATTATTGCTTTTCCAGGCATTGCTTGCTTTGCTGGACAATCCGTAGGCTGTCGGTTTCGGCTCTAACACTCCTACAGTGGCCTGGCCGCTCCTGGGATTTCCGGTTGATATGCATGGTGACATGTCCTCATAAACTATTGGGTCTTGCGTGAGGTGAAGAGCCATAACATGCGGCACCATATTCCCGCCAGCTTCTGCTTTCAGTGTTGGCGCCTTTGTTTCGCTATATCCGATTCCCCCTGCCTTTCCTCCTTGATTTCCGCTGAATGCCGCCACGACTGGCGGGTGTCCATGCATCTCCGAGCGAAGCGCTGCGCTTATCCCCGCAGTCACATCCATCCTGCTGCCACCCTGATCGTTTAGACATGTTATTCTGCCTGATTCCTCAAGGTATCCTCCAGCAGCTTCGGAAGTTTCTTCCCCCGCTCCTGCGCCCTGCGAAGTATCCCGGAACAGGCGGTCGCACTCAAATTGTATTTTTCCGGCGCGTCCGGCACTAAAATCTGCGACAAGGTAGATTCTCTTTCTTCGCTGGGCGAGACCCCAAAACTGCGAATCGTATACCCTGTATGCGATGGAATACCCGTCACCCACGATCTCTCCCGCATTTGTCCATTTACCGCTGTCAGGTCCAGGAATGCAAACTCCTGGGTCTTTGATTTTTGCGATTTCTTCGAGGACGGTCCTGAAATCTTCGCCGCCGTTGCTGCTGAACGCTCCAGGCACGTTTTCCCAGACGATAAATTCCGGTTTTTGTCCATTTGTCTTTTCCCTCATTTCCCTGATAACCCGTACTGCTTCAAGAAACAGCCCTGACCGTTCTCCAGCCAGTCCCTTTCTGCTTCCTGCAACACTTAAATCCTGACACGGGCTCCCGAATGTTATAATATCTACCGGATCGATCTCACCACCATCCACCTCGGTTATATTTCCAATGTGTTTCATATCCGGGAAGCGCTTTGTTGTTACCCTGATTGGAAACGGTTCAATTTCCGAAGCCCACTTTGGCGTGATGCCAGCCATCGTTCCAGCTAAAGGGAATCCCCCGGCGCCGTCAAACAATGATCCTAATGTAATCTCCATTCTGTTCTCTCCCTGGTTTTATGCCCTCAGCTTTTCTGCCAGGAACTGCAGTTCTTTGTAATAAGCATCATATTCCTGGTAAGTGATTGCATTTGTAAGGCGCAGCCCTGTCAGGAATCCTCCCCAGAGCATCAGCTGATAGTCCCTGTCCCGGCTGTTTTTGGTTTCTGTCATCATCCTGATCTGGTTATCCGCCAGCGTCCGTATCTGCTGTTTCCGTGTCCGCATAATGCATTCCTCCTGTCCCGGCCTTTTCATTCCATATCCTCAAACGTCAGCTGCCTGCATTCAGCTCCGCAGTTTGCCCACAGTACCTCTTTTTTCTTTGTTCCAGCCTGAGAATATGCTGCTGCCTCATACCGCCGCCACCCTGCGAGCATATCCCTGTATAATTCTGTGTCGTAACCGCTAATCAGAACGCTTCCCCTGTGCTGCAGCAGCATTTCCAAAAGTTCCATATGCGCTTTGTTATCCATTTCGCAAAGATACTGTTTTCCGTGCCTTGTTTCCAGCATGTACGGCGGGTCACAGTATATCAGCACGTTTTTGTAATTGAACCGCTGTATCACATCCAGCGCGGGCCTGTTTTCAATCTGTACGCCCCGGAGCCGTTCCGCAGCCTGCAAGATTTTCTCTGGCAAATGAATCCAGTCCTGTGCTGCATACGCCTTTTCCCTGCCCTGTACATCATTTTTCCAGCCAACTTTTTCCCCGTTCGTACGAAAGCCATGCCCCATATTTAACCGGAGATAAAAGTTTACAGCTTTCCCCAATCCGTCCTCTGGTACCGCTGCAAATGCATCTTCGTATACCTGTCTTGCATATGGTGTGTAATAGATTTCATGCGCCAGCCGTTCCGGGTCTTTTTTGATCCACTCAAACAGGTTTACCACGTTCCCGTCCAGATCATTGACCGTCTCGATATTGCTGCGTGGTTTATTGAACAGGACTGCGCCGCTTCCGAAAAAAGGTTCTAAATAGCTGTGGTGTTCCGGGAAATGGCTGATAATCCATTTAGCCAGGGACCATTTGCTTCCTGGATATTTCAAAACAGCTTTCATTTTTTATCCATTCTTTCTTTTTCTGTTCAGGCATTCACTCCAGTTTCCACAGCTTTCTGACTGCAGCAAGATAATCAATGGCTATTCGCCCGCCCAGCTTTATTTCCCACTCTGCTGGCAGTTCGTCCATGCGAATGCTTGCTTTTCTAGTTGTCTGCCATTCCGTTTTTACCGGTTCCAGTATTACTGTGCTGCCTGTGCGTTTCTCTCTCGCATCCAGTGCGGCCTGCCAATAATCCCAAGGGACCAGGTAAAATGTACTGAGCCGGAAACTGATTATGACAAATCCTATCGCCGCCGGCTCCGCTGTCCATTCCTGTAAAAATCTGCACTGGTGCTGTGCTACACGCTTTAAATCTATTTTATCTGCAGAGCAGTGTTTTGCTTCAAAGGCTATCGGCCTTTCCCCATACCTCCCCATAAAGTCCACGGTTGCTTTTTCTTCGTACTTTGCGCTTACGATGCGTCCTGTACCGTTGCGAAGCGGTTTGCAGAGCGTATGCTGCTTTTCAATAACTGCTATGCCGTCCTGCCTGTACTGGCGGTTCGCATACTCAATCAGGCTCTCAAAACTCATTCCACGGTTGCCATATGTATTTGTCACCTCGTCCCCCTCCAATCCTGCCAGTTCATTGTGAGCAGCATACACATTTCATGAAGCCTGCTCAGAATTGCCCGGATGCGATGCTCCCCGACACCTCTTGGTGATTCGACTGCAATCAGGTCATCTTCGTTAAAATTTGTCGTGATGATTACAGGTTTCTGGCATTCATACCTGTCGTTGATGACTGCATACAGCTGCGCTGTTGACCAGTCTGTGGCCATTTCCTTGCCAATGTCATCAATAACCAGCAGGTCGCATTCTTTTAAGCGTGCCAGGACTTTTTGCTCCTCACGCCCATTTTCATCAAATGTCGCTTTGATATCCCGAAGGAGGTCATCCGCTGTTCTGAATATCACATTCCGTCCCTGCTCCATCAACTGAATGGCTATCGCTGCGGCAAGGTGCGTCTTGCCCGTTCCAAACGTCCCCTCAATGTACAGGCCGTCTCCGTTTGCGCTGTGAGCCGTAAAATTATCTGCGTATTCTTTCGAGATCCGGCATGCCCTGCTGCGTTCCGGAGTATCTGTACAGAAGTTTGCGAATGTCCGTGAAAGGAACCGTGCTTTCATGCCGCTGTGCGCCATCTGCTTTTCCACCCTTGCTTTTTTCGCTTCGTCTTCGCGCCGCTGCTTTTCCTCTGCTTCCAGCCGCTTTTCCTCCGCATCCAGCGCAGCCTGCTTCTCTTTTGCCTTTCTGCAGCCGCATCTCAGCGGAATGCCTGACCATCTCTCAACTTCCCACTCATAAATCCGGTTCACATGGTTCAGGATCGCTATATATTCCAGCTTTTTCCCGCAGAATTCGCAAACAGCCGGTTCCGGTATCTGCAGCGGCTCTGCCTTTTCTGGCATGCTGTAATAATCAGCCCCGGCATCCTCTGCCGCCCATGGATTAAGCCCTTTCACTGCCCTGCGGCTCTTGTGCGACAGCTGGCGTATCTGGTCTGTCGTGGCGTAATTATGCACCCTGATTCCAAGAACACTGCCATAGCTTCCGGTCTGAAAATACCGTGATGCCTGTTCAGCCGTCAGAGTCTGGGATGCTATCTGCGCTTCTAAATCCTGTACTTGGCCGGAAGTCATGATAGTCATCTGCCCCTCCGATGCGCTGCCGGACGCTGCTGCCGCTGTTTCCTGTGCCATTTGCTACACCTCCCGTCTGCTGGTTTGGTATTTCATCCAGCCACCTCTGCTGATTCAGCCATGTAGAGGGATTGGGGATATACTGCCCGTTGTCCCTTTTCCACTGCTGGTTCCGGTTCACATTGTCTTGGACGCTTGCCAGAATTGTTTCGTAAAGCTGTTTATCCGGCTTGATTTTCTTCCAGGCTTTTAATGCCGCACCTTTCCCCTGCTTCTTGGGATAAATTTTCCAGAAAGCTTCGAACCGTTCGTCTGTACCAGAGCCTGCCTGTGCCCCCGTACCAGTTCCCCCGGTTCCGGGGGATGATGGGGGTGTATTTGTATTATCATTTACATATTCATTAACATACTCATTAACATATTCATTAACATATACATTATCAGTTATATTTGTTATGCTTTGCTGCTGTCTGTTATCCCCTGTTATATCAGTGTTAACGGCGTTAGTTCTGTTATCCCCTGTTATATCAGTGTTAACGGCGTTGGTTTTGCTATTACATACCGCTTTTGTGCCTGTTTCAGCAGCTTTGTCAGACTTTGCCGCAGGATCTTTTTTCCCGTACCTGGATGCCATGCCTTTCTTCCCGGCTTCACTGCGTGCCTTCGTCTGCGCTTCCCATTTCTCGCTGTTTCTGTCGAGATCCTGCTTTATTGGAATAAATACCAGGCGCAGAAGCTGGTCAAGTTCCGGCGGCTCGCCCGTTTCTTCATAATCAAGAATTGCCTGGAACAGCCGCCCTTTTTGCTCGTCCGAAAGTTCACGTACAACCTCATTAATTTTTGTATAAAGGACAAAACTTTCTTTTTTCATCGACTTTCTCCTATGCCGAGTTTTTTAGACAATTCAGGCATTTGATGTTGTCTAACATGTTGGAAATAATTACCCCGTCGTTACCCTGCTGCCATTCTCCCCTGCGGTTACTGTGATATTCTGGTCGAACCGTGCTTTCAGCTGTGGATCGTGGCTGATTGCCAGTATTCTCATTTCAGGGTTCCGATTTGCCATGCCGATCAGTGCGTCCGCATATGCGTCTGTGCCGTCCATATCAAGGAACGGCGGCTCATCTATAAAAAGCATTCCAAGCCTTACCCCGGCCCGCCTGGCTTTTACATCTGCAAGCGCAAGCGTTACCGCCAATGCTATCTTTACTTTTTCGCCGCCGCTGTGGCTGCTGTATGGCCTGCATCCCCCGCTTAAGCTGGTTATCCAGACATCCAGGCTGTTGACAATCTTTTTGGATGTCTTAACTTCCCTTTCAGTTCTGAAATCTACTGCCATCCTGCCGCCTGTCATGGCTGAAAGGATTGCGTTTGCCCTGCCCTCTATCTCAGGCACAATGCTGCGGATAATAACATACTGGATGCCGTCAATTCCGAAAGCTGCTGCAAGCGTTTCATAATCATTCTGTTTTTTGGCCGCTGCGCCTAATTCAGCCCTGTATTCTTTCCACTGCCCGGCAGCTTCTGCGATGCTGTCAAGTCTGGCCTGCAGCCCGCCTATTTGTTTTGCAATCCGTTCATTGTCTCTTGCCAGCGCGTTTCTGTTGCTCTGCAGAGCATCCATGCTTAATGTATCATCCCCTGCATTTGCCAGTATCTTTGCCGTTACCGTATCGGCTTCCTCCTGCGCCCTGGCCGCTTCCAGACGCGCTTTTTCTGCATCTTTGGTAATCAGGTCAATATTTATATTTAAAGCCTTTACAGTGGCTACAGCAGCGGCACACTGGGATTGCAAGGCGGCTGTCGGTTCAGATTCTTTAAATATGCTGCGAAGCTGCACCGCCTTTTCTGCGCTTTGCCTGAGCGGCGGCAGTTTTTCGGTAATTTCCCGTATTTCCGCTTCCGTTTCCAGAATCAGTGTTTTTTTATCATTCTCCTGTTTTTCAATCTGAGCTACAGTTGCCGCGGCTGCTTCCAGCTTTCCGGCCAGTGCCGCTACGGGCGCTGCCCTGCGTTCTTTTTCTGACAGCGCATCCAGATCCGCTTTCGGATTTCCCATGCTGTCCAGGCGTTTTTTTGCATCCTCAATCTGTACTGTCATCCCGCCATATTTCTCCCGGTCTGCATTTTTTACTGTTTCCAGTTCTTTCTGCAGTCTGGTAAGGGCTGATTTTGCTTCCTGTGCATCTTTAAGAAATTTACAGGATGCAGTATCTGCAATCGGACATCCGCTGTCTGTTAATAGCTGCGCCTTTTTCTCTGCGCCCTCGATCTGGTTTTTCAGCCGTCCTATGCGCACGCGGCTCTCCCCAACAAATTCAGACGCTTTGTTTTTTAAATCTGCAATGGTTTTTACTGCGGCGTCATATTCCGCTATCTTTGGCGAAAGGCTCTGCCGATCGGTGCGTACCTGTTCCAGTTCCCGGACTGCCGCTTCTATTTCTGCTTTCTGTTCCAGTGCGGCTGTCTGAATCTGCTTCGTCCTGTGCAGCTGCTCAAGTTCGCCCTGTGTCTTTTTCAGCAGCGTCTGGAGATTCACCTGGCGTTTCTCCAGCATCTGGAGATTAGCTTCGTCCTGTGCAAGCGGTTCGAGTTCCGCCCGCGCCTGCTCTATCGCTTTTACCGCGCTGGCCACCGTGTCTGCCATCCCGGCAAGACGTTTTGCATCATCACGCTCTGCGGTCTGTCTGCGCAGCTCATCTTCTTTTTCCTGTGCCTGTGAGTTCAAATTTGCCGCTTCCCTGGCTTTTTCCTGTGCCTGCCGTGTTAATTCCTGCCTGAGCGTTTCCTCGCGTTCTGCGGCCTTTATCCGCCCGTCCAGGGCTTTTGCCTGCTCTGACTGTATTGCCAGCTTATTTTCGCATTCTTTCAGTTCTGCCTGTATCTGTTCCTTTGCCGACATCTGTTCATCCAGGACGCTCATACGGTCTTTCAGGCTGGCTACTGTGCGCCGCTGCGCTGCCATCCCGTCTTTGGCTATACCCTCTGCCCTTGTATAAATCCCAAGGTTTAAAAGGCTGGAAAGAACTTCCATTCTCCGGTCGCTGTCCGCTTCCAAAAAAATCCCATATGCATCCTGGCGTATCAGGGCGATGGAGCAGAATGTCTGGAAATCCATCCCTACGACCTGTGCGATCTTTGCCTGTGTCAGCGGCATTGTAGTATCTCCATAGTTTTCCCATTCGCCTGTGCCGCTGTTTTTCCTTGCGAATGCAAGCGTCCCTCTGCCATTCTGATTCCGTGTCCGGGCTACCCTGTAATCAGAACCTCCCATTTCAAATTCAAAGGTAACTGAGCCTTTTTTCTCTCCGTCCCGCACCCATTCACCCTTTGATCCATCCCGGCTGGTTTCGTACAAACAGTCTGCGATCGCATCCAGAAACAGGCTGCTCTTGCCTACCCCGTTCGGACCGTTCACCATCGCCATGCGGATTTCTAAAAAGTCAAATTCTGCATGCGTATAGCTGCGGTAATTTGTAACCTCTATCCGTTTTGGCGTAAAAGCCCCGGCATGCCGGTTTGTTTCCCGTCCGTCATCCGCTTCCCGGATAATCGGCACTGCGAGTTCTTCCAGCCGTGCTATATCCGCATCGGTTATATCCGCTCCGTTCTCTTTCTGCATCATAAGGTATCTGTGCAGGGCTGCGGCTGGCGTGTCCTCTGTCGCTACCCCGTCCGTAACAAGCGCATCCTCCTGATCTTCCCGTATAAAATCTGCTACGTGGAATGCCCCGCATACCTGGCTGTCGAGCAAATAACTCTGCATTGCTGCCCGGTTCAATGCTTTTTCCAGTTCCGGCGCGGCATCGTAATACACCCGGAGAATCGCATCTCTTGCCAGCGGGTTTATGCCTGTTATGGTTCCTGTTACTATAAATTCCGAAATCTGATCCTGTGTCAGCCGAATCGTCTGATGCCTGCGCTCCGGCGTATGGATAAATCGGCTGTCTACCTCGCCTGTAATGCTTATTTCATGAATATAAAATCCGTGTTCGTCTTTTTCGTCATTGAATGTCAGCTGGTTCGGGCTGCCGCTGTAATATGCCGGGGTATTGCATCCGAGCCGCTGCGTCTTGTGTATGTGGCCGAAGCATCCAAGCGTTACTCCTATTGCATCTATTGTCTGTGGAAGTATCACCACATCCTGTCCCGCAAGAAATGTCTGTCCATTATCCGCTTCGCACCCGGCCACCGTGTAGTGTGCTACCAGTACGCTCGGCTTTTCCTTGTCAAGCTTTGCCGCCTGTCCTGTGATAATTCCGTTGACCAGCGTGGTGGCATTCTGATTTTCAGTTTCTGCGTCTGCATCCGGCATAAACACCCGCAGCCGCCCTTTGTCGAATCCCGGCATAGCCAGTATCTGTATTTCCCCATCCCCCGTACTCAGCGTATCAACCTCTGGAGCAGTGTAAACATGCAGATTCTTTAAATCTGCCGCTGCCCTTTTTATGTTTTCAAAGGCGCGCGGGTTATCGTGGTTTAAAGTCCCAAAAAGGAGCACCACCTGCTCGCTGTTTTTACATAAAGGCCGTATAAAATAATCCAGCGAATCGTTAATGTCATCCAGTGCCGGATCCGACCATAAACGGGACCGGTTAAATAAATCCCCCGCAATAATGCTTACATTTGGTTTTTCAATTTCTGCTGTTTCAGCTATATATTTCATGCACCTGAGTGTATCATCGCGTCTTGCGTTTTTCCCGTCCCGGACGGGTCCGTCTAAATTCCCAAGGTGCAGATCTGCACAGTGCAGTATCTTCATCGTGCTTGTCCTCCTTTTGCCCTTTTCTGACAGTCCGTACACAGGCAGCGTCCGAACCGTTTTTCAGAATATTCTTTTATCGCATCCGGTGTCCATGTACTGCCGTTTCTTCCTGTTGCTTCTGTTATTTTCCTGCCGCAGTCTGCGCACCAGAATCCAGGCTGGCTCTGCGATTCTGGCGGCATATCCCATGGAAGAGGCTCACTGGCATCAGCATCTGTATAACCGCAGCCGTCTGTATAATTATTTGCCGGCTCCTGGTACCCGCCAGCAGCCCCAACAAATTCCCCGGTGTCTGTACTTCCCGGAAGTGCTGCCGGCTCCTGAAACTGTCGGCTGCTCCCCTGTTCTGCAGCTTCGCTTGGCCGTTCAAACAAAAGCCCCATATCCCGGAGTGAATTGTTTATCAGCGCATTGCGCATCTCCGGCGCATCCAGGTTCGGTACAATATGCGCTATGATAAAAGGCTTTTTTAACTCCTGCATCGTATATCCCTGCGCCAGCCCAAGCGCTGATCTTATGCACCGCATGAACGCCTTTGTTTCTGCGATGCTTGCCCTGTGCGGCAAAAATTTTCTATACTGTTTTTCGCTCTGGGATGCTTTTTCAATGGAACAATCAATCTCCTTGCTTTTGCTGATCATGCGGAATCCCCCGCTCGGTTCCGGCACCCTGACAGTCACTACCATTTTTACATCATATACATGCGGGCAGCTGCCGCATGCCTGTACGTTTCCTGTGGCCTTTGCCATCTCAATGCACTTTTCGCATACATCCGTCCGGACGCTCTCGGTATGTACAATGCTTATATTTGCCGCTGCAGCCAGCCTTGCGCCACCTATTGACGTAATTGCATATTTTCCTGTCTGTTTGTCATAGTAGATTTCCCGTCCGCTTCCGTTTTCTACTGTAGTGTCCAGGCTGACCTCATTTACTATGATCCGCTGCATATTGCTTAATGCCTGCATGGATGTAACCGGCACCAGCACATTGTATTTGTCTGGCGGGTATTTGTTCAGCTGGACGATCGTGTCTTGCGCTGTATTCATTTCTTTTCCCTTTCTTAAATTTAGATTCAAACACTGTTCCGCTTTTTCTATAAAGGATCTTCCGCCTTTCGGCGGTGATTATGGATAAAGGATTTTGAAAGCCGGGCGCACGCCATTAGCGCCAGAAGCGTTGCTGCAGTTCGCATCGCCGCTCCAGGCCACATAGGCAAAATAAGCGCCCGAAACAACGGTTGATGTCCATCCACATTCATATTCTTTGCCTTTCCGGCTTGCAATGCGGTGTCTGCGGTCTTTCATCCATTCAATCTGCCCATCGCAACTGTTAAAATCCTTATCTACGCCGCAAAATTCTGTTATGGTCAGAAGCCGCAACATGTCTCCGTTTTCAAATGGAACCATGCGCTTTCTAAGCTTTTTCGGAAATACATCTGTCAACGCCCGCAGAAATTTTCTCACTTCAGATGCTTCATATCCGCCATCCGTGCTGTTTTCCCTGTTCATCGGATGCGCTTCGTCAAGATACTCATCGAACAGAAAAATCATTCCGTCACCTTCATCTTTTATCGCAGTTGCCATATAATTTCTCTTTGGAAACTTTATTTTGATACGGTCACCAACTTCGGGCTTCTCTGTTTTTACTTTTATCTCTCTTATTACTTTCATTTTCAGTCCTTTCTTTAAACACCATTGGCCATGCTTTCATACAACCTCAATCGTTTTTTCTTTATAATCATAAACCAGTGTCCGCTCTTTTCCCGACGGCATGCGGATGATCCGGTGAAACTTATGTTCAACCTGATCATGGTCGGTCCCGACCGTTTCGCTTCCCGGAAAATGTTCCAGCACATATTTTGAGGTTGCCGCTGTCGCTTCTGCATGAATCCTCTTTGCGATCTTATATAAAATGTCAAATACCGCCTGTCCTGCCGGATTCCCGTATGGAATAACAATTTTTTCTGTGCTTTCGCCTGCTATTGTTGTCATTGTAATCTCTCCTTTGCTGGTTTTCCCCCTATTTTTTCGGCATATGCTACTACCGAAAAAATTTTCCCGTTTACTTTACGCATTGTCTTTACAAATTCGGCAAACATCCCGCCCTCATCCCTGTCGATGATGCCGTCTGCCACAATCTTTTTTATGCATTCTACTGCCGGATCAAGTTCATCCCTGGCTATGATCGTCTGAAATGCCATATCCCCGTTTGTCTGCGGCTCCTGTATGTCCGGCAGATATCTTCCGAGGGGGCTGAAATGTTTCAAGTGGTAATATGCTATCAGCGGCGAATTGTACACTTCCACCATTGCCGCCACAATATCGTCAGGAACTCTTGCCCTGCCGTTTTCGTACTCCGAAAGCGTCCGCTGCGAGACCGCCAGAAGTTCCGCTGCCTGTTCCTGTGTCAAACCCGCAGAAATTCTGCATATTTTGTAGAGATTCTCGCATTCGTTGCTCATGGTCATCACCTCTTGTTTCTGTCATAATTATGTTCAAGGGTTGTGAGGAGTTCTTCGGTTATCGAATCAAATACAGCGTTTAGCCGTTTATCGACCGACAGCCTGCTGCTTTTGGATGAAGGCTGTCGCTGTACAGCAGCTTTCTGTGCGCTGCGTGCATTTTTTTGCGAGGGGTTTGCTGACCTCTTTGCCATTGACTACCCCTCACTTTCGGGAATACGCTTCCCTTTGGCTTTCAGCCCCTCGGCCAGAAGTTCCGTAAGCGCCTTTGCCATTGACACCCGGTTTTCCCATGCCCAGTCGGTCACGCTGTTATAAATATTTACCGGAACCCTGGCCGAAAAGCACTTGACCTCCAGCCCTGGCTCCTGCCGTTCCCTTACTGCTCTTGTTTCCATAGTTTATGCCTCCTTGTTGTCTGTTGAAAAAAGTTCTCGCTTTTTCTCCAGTCTATGTTATAATGTAATTGGTTTGTTTTATTTTAATGTTACTGTGGTTTGCAAACATTAGCAATTTTTGCTTTTCTTTGCCTAGTGATTGTTTCCTTGGGCGCACCAATAATCCGGAAGTTATCAAATCAGAAAGGAGATGCCCCATGCTTGATATCGAAACCGCCAAAACACTAAAGAAAAATGTTTTGGAAAAACTGAATTTAACCAGTATTCCTGGCCAGCCAGGAACCAATGCTCTGGCAGAACAGTTTGCAGAAATCGCTGCCCAGATTTCGGTTCTGACCTTGCTAGAATACGAAAAACTATTACAAGATCAGGAATCGTAAGCATTTTCTTCTGCGCCAGACAGTGTTTTTTTGAGTGCATCGCTTATTTCCCCGGCTATGCAATCGGCACTTGGAATGGACTTTTCAAGCGTATCCAGCCTTTTCTCAATATTCTGGATACGTATTTCTACACTTTCAGCCATAACACACCTCCTTTCTGTGGTTGTGTTGGTGCTGTTTGTTTTATGTTACTGTTGTATTGGTTTGTTGGTGTTATATTATCACGAAAAATCGTTGAAGTCAATTTGTTACAACGAAATTTCGTTGATTTAGTTCTTTTTCACAAAAGGTGGATTATTTTTATGTACAATATGCACAAAACTAAAGATCGCATAAAAGATTTATGCAAATCCAAAAACATAAAAATGGAAACATTGCTCACTGACTGCGGTTTAGGTATAAATGCAATTAGGCAAATTAATGAAAAAAAAGGAATGGGTTCTTATAGTCTCGCCCGCATTGCCGATTACCTTAGTTGCTCCGTGGATTATCTGCTCGGACGCACAGACGAACCCTCTACAATTTCTAATGTTATAGGCGGTAACGTAACTGGCGGGGCGGTTGTACAGGGTTATCATAACAGCAATGTTACTGTCAACAGCAGCGAACGAAAACTTACGGATGAAGAAATCGAACTTCTGCGTCTGTTCAACTCTCTTGACGTCAAGCGGCGCATAAAGCTACTTGATTATGGCTTTGCACTGGAAGATGAGTCTGTGTCTAAAAAAACTAGCGCAGAGAAATAATACATGTGTATTCCTGATATCAAAATGTATATAATATAATTAGATTCGAAAAGAACAGGAGGAACAAAAATGTTTACAGCTAATCCAATTAATATAAGCATCGAATCCAGAACGCGCATTCTCAAAGGCGAACCCATGCTTGATAATACCCAAGAACTTGTAATCATTTCCAAACGAGATTATCTGGAAATGGAAAAGGCAAAAAACAATGCTGAGTATCTGGCGAAACTGGATAAAAGCCGGGCACAATTCGAACGTGGTGAAACAATTTCCTTTACTATGGATGAATTAGAAGCAATGGAAGCAGAAGACTGGAAGCCAACTCAAAAAGTGCTGGATTTTTTAGAAAGGACGCGACATGAATGAACTTACTTTTTCTGATGAAGGCTTCTCTGATTATGGGTACTGGCAAATGCGGGATAAAAAAATATTAAATAAAATAAATACCCTACTAAAAGATATCC
>VSNY01000064.1 GCA_009774535.1 Lachnospiraceae bacterium | reverse complement strand
TGTTTTTCTGTCGGCGGTGATGGTGGTTTTCCGGGACTTGCAGTTTTTTTGGAATGTATTGACGATGGTATGGACCTATGCGACACCCGTATTTTATCCGGAAACGATTCTGTCGGAAGAAATGCGGATGACACTCGAATGGAATCCAATGTATCAGTATATTACATTTTTAAGGACGGTGATTCTGGAAGGAATTTCACCGGAACCGCGATTATATTTGAAATGTGCGTGTTGTTCGGCATTGTTTCTGGTGATTGGCTTTGCGGTATTTCGCAGGTCGCAGGATCGGTTTATTTTTTACATTTAGAACCGGAAGCAAACGTTCCGGCAGATTTGCATAGTTTTAGCGCTGATATATGAAAATGTAAGGAGAGTGGCATATGGGCCGTTTAATGATCAAAGCAGAGGATATTTCCGTCCGGTTTCAGCTTGCAAATGACAGGATCAATACACTGAAAGAGTTTGCAATCGCATTAGCGACAAAACGGATACGGTTCCACGAATTCTGGGCGCTGCAGCAGGTATCCTTTGAACTAAGGAAAGGTGAGGTGCTTGGAATTATTGGTAAAAACGGTGCAGGCAAAAGCACGCTGCTCAAAGTGATATCCGGGATTATGAAGCCGACCCGGGGCAGTGTGGATGTGTATGGGAATGTCGTGCCGATGCTGGAGCTTGGCTCTGGATTTGACAATGATCTTTCCGGTAGGGAAAATGTGTTTTTAAACGGAGCGATCCTTGGATATCCGCAGCAGTTTTTACAGGAAAAATACGATGAGATTGCAGCATTTTCAGAACTGGGAGATTTTATGGAAGTTCCGCTGCGCAATTATTCTTCGGGTATGGTGATGCGTCTGGCATTTTCCATTGCAACCGTAGTCAATCCGGAAATATTGATTGTCGATGAAATACTTTCAGTTGGAGATGCGCAGTTTCAGGAAAAAAGCAGAAAACGGATGATGGAACTTATGAGCGGGGGTACTACTGTGCTGTTTGTATCGCATACGATGGCTCAGATCCGGAAGATGTGCAGTAAGGCGCTGTGGCTGGAACAAGGACAGGTAGTGGGATATGGAAAGACCAAAGAGGTGTGTGACCAGTATGAAGAATACCATACATAACGGGATATACAGGGATTCTTCGATAGTTGTATCCGCGTGCGTATCCGCGGGGAAAACAGTCTGCAGAGAGCTTGCGCGGTTTCCGTCCGCCCTTATGGCAGCCGTCTGTTATGCATGTATCCGCAAGCGCGGCGTATATGATGTTATTGTCTGCAGCCATATCGGAGACTTTTTATTTACCGTTGGGTATTTGCAGGCGTTGGATCAGAAATTAAAAAAAGAACGGGGCGCAGCATATAAAAGACTGCGGTTGGTCGCAGACCGCAAATTTGAAAAGCTGCTGTGTTTCTATCCGGGGCTGGATTGTGAATATCTGGCATGGAAACCGCGCAGTCTGGCAGCAGTCCTTGCAGCGAACCGCAGCCGGAGCGGAAGGGCTTTTTTGTATAAGCTGCATTCCGTCAGTATCGTGGAACCAGCGGCAGCATTTACGGACGGCGTGTCTTATGCATTCCGCGATCCCGGGCTTAGTCTGCAGGGCTGCATTCAGTATGGGGCATTGGGGCTTGAGCCGGACGCAGATTTGATCAGGCCGTCTATGTCATATGGGATCAGACAGAAGCCGGGGAAGAGAGCGCTGCTTTGCCCGTTTGCGCAGGTGATGGAGGCAGTTCAAATCAAAACGTATATGGATGCGCTGGCAGACTGGTTATTAAACAGTGGTTATGAGGTCTATGCAAACGGAGCTTGGAGCGGCATGTCAGATAAGATCCGGGTTGTGTACTGGGAACTGGACCGTTTTTTTCACAACTGCTTTGCCATAGAACTGGTGATTGGTATCCGTAGCGGTTTGCTGGATCTGGCGGCATGTTCCAGCGCGACCGTTGTGGCGTTGTATCCAAGAGGAAGCAGCTGCAGCCAGTATTATGATATCAGGCGTATTTTTCCGGAAAAAAAGAACAATTACCAGTATATTTTGACCGATGACCAGGACAAAGACTGTAAGGCAATCCGAAAGATGGCCATGCCTAAGCAGGAACGGAAGGAGTGAAAAAGGAAGATGAAGGTAGATTACATCATTGTGCAGGCAGGAGGAAAAGGTACCCGTATGGAAAAACTGACGCGTAATAAACCCAAGGCGCTGGTGCCTGTGAAAAACCGCCCGATGCTGTTTCATTTATTTGAAAAATATCCGCACAAGCAGTTTATTATTATTGGTGATTATAAATGTGAAGTGTTAATACGGTATCTGGAGGCATTTGCATCAGTTTCCTATCAGGTTGTAGACGCTGCCGGAGCGCATGGGACCTGCGCCGGACTTTCCAAGGCACTTTCACGGCTTCCGGATGGAGAAGCTTTTATGCTGATCTGGAGCGACCTGATTCTGCCGGAATGCTATAAGATGCCGGAGGCGGAAAGGAATTATATTGGTATATCCAAAGATTTTTGCTGTCGGTGGAGCTATAAGCAGGGAGTCTTTCGTGAAGAACCGGACAGTGTACAGGGCGTGGCGGGCCAGTTTATCTTTCAGAATAAAAGTCAGATCGCGCAGGTGCCGCAGGAAGGAGAATTTGTCAGATGGCTGGCAGAAAGCGGACTGGAGCTGGAAGAACTGCCACTGTACTACACGAAAGAATATGGACTGCTTGCGCAATACCAGAAGTTGGAAACAGAAAAGTGCCGCCCGTTTAACCGCCTTTTGGTTGAGGAAGATCTTATAGTAAAGGAAGGGATTGATGACCAGGGCCGGGCGCTGGCTGAGAGGGAATGCGCCTGGTATGAAAAGCTGTGCCAAAAAGGATTTCCCAATATTCCAAAGATCTATGGGCTGCATCCGATCCGTATGGAACGGATCAGGGGGAAAAATATTTATGAATATACGGATCTGTCCCGCACACAGAAAGAGCAGATCTTAAACCAGATTGCAGACTGTTTAAAACAGGTACACAGTTATGAACAGGCGCCGGCGGACAGGGAAAGCTATTTGGAAGCATATATCAATAAGACGTTTCAAAGGCTTTCCAAAGTCAGGGAACTGGTTCCATTCGCAAAGGAGCAAACAGTAACCGTGAACGGGCGTATATGCAGAAATGTGTTTGCAGTAAGAAAAGAGCTGGAGGAAGCGCTGCTGCAGTATATGCCTGACCATTTTGAACTGCTGCACGGAGACTGTACGTTCAGCAATCTGCTGTTGGAAGACGGGACCCGGCCGGTGCTGATTGATCCACGAGGATATTTCGGCACGACGGAATTTTACGGAGACGCTGCCTACGATTGGGCAAAGCTGTATTATTCTCTGGCTGGAAATTATGATCAGTTTAACCGGAAAAGATTTGATCTGATCATTGGGGAAAGCGAAGTAGAACTTAAGATCCAGTCCAGTCACTGGGAAGATCTGGAGCCGTATTTTTTCAGTCTTTTAAAAAGCCAGGTGCAGCCGCGGCAAATCCGGCTGATCCATGCCGTGATCTGGCTTTCACTTACGACCTATGCATGGGAAGATTATGATTCCATCTGTGGGGCGTTTTACAATGGATTATATTATTTGGAGGAAGCGTTATGATTACCTATTTTGACAATCTGGTTCAGACCGTCAGAGATGCGGTGCTGTCACTGGATGAAGAGAAATTTAACCAGTTAGCCGATGAGTCTGTCGCAGCGCTTGCATCAGGAAAAAAGATTATTGTCAGCGGGCTTGGGAAAAATGTTCCGGTTTGTGACAAATTTGTAGGTACCATGAATTCTATGGGGCAGGATGCAAGCTATATGAATACAAACAGCGCCGCCCATGGGGATCTTGGTATGGTGCATGAGGGAGATCTTGTGATTCTTTTGACAAAAAGCGGAGAAACGGAAGAATCGATTTATCTGGCCAGGCTGCTGCAGCAAAGGGCATGCAATTTGTGGCTGCTTACTTTTAAGGAACACTCTGCTCTGACCGAAATGATCGGCAAATGTCTGATCCTGCATCTGGATCATGAGGGAGATCCGTGGAATATGGTGCCGAATAATTCCACAACAGTTAATTTGATCATTCTGCAGGGTCTGGCAATGGAAGTGGTAAAACGAAGAGGGGTAACACTTGGACAGTTTAAGAAAAATCATCCGGGAGGATCGATTGGGGAGCAGTTGAAACATGTCTGAACATAGGAAAATAGAACTGTCGCCGTTGGGGCATACATGGATTTTGGATCTGGATGGTACGCTTGTGAAGCATAATGGGTATTTGGTGGATGGGCATGATACCTTATTGAAAGGTGCAAAACAGCTGTTGGGTACCATACCAAAAGAAGATTTGATTATTTTTCTGACATCCAGAACACAGGATACAGCACAGGATACAGAAAAGTTTTTGATGAATTTAGGAATACGTTATGACCAGATTATTTATAACGCTCCTTATGGAGAGCGAATTTTGCTGAACGACCGAAAACTGTCCGGATTAGAGACGGCGAAAGCTGTCAATGTAAATCGGGATGAACCAGGAACATGGGAAATCTGTATTCATCAGGATTGGTAAATGAATTGGCAGTAACAAGAGGGGGCAAAAATGAATCGTTTGAAACAGGATATGTATCGGGCGCTGTTGGATGCGTTGAAAGGCTGGTGGTTTTACCACAGACTAATAAAAAAATATAAACTGCAAAGAACGAAAATCTGTCTGATCCCGGATCAAGAGGGAAAGTATTTAGGTGCTTCGCTTCTTTATTTGGATCAGATGCTGCAGGTGCAAGGATACGATAGTGCTGTGATATTGACAGTGCCTGTATTAAAAAAGGCTGAAGCGGAATTGTTTTCAGACAGAATTGAACTGGTAAAAAAAATAAGTAGAAAAAAAGCGGAGCAGTTGATGCAGTTTTATTGTTTATATAACTTTGATGAAAGGTTTGTGATCTGTTCTCTGGATGAACCAACAGGCAGACAGGGGAGTGGATTAGTTGGAAAAAGAGGAATTACACAAGAGGAAGTATTTGCGGTAGGTGTATATGGAATACCTGATTATATCCAATTTGTTCCGTCGCCATATCGTAAAAAAGATCAGAAAATCCTTCGTTTTCTCAATCGGAAACAACAGCATATGAAAATGGTTGAAAAGGAAGAAATGGAGAAGCTATGGATATAAAAGAGAACATCAGGCAGAAGCTGAAACAAAGGGCTGTTTTTTGCGCAGGATACAAATACATAAAGTACGTGCGAAAAGGCTTTGGTATTTATAAAGATCTGCTTCATAAATATGGAGAAGATACAACTTTCATTGTACATGGCTGGCCTGGTATGGGGGATATTTTTTTACTTCATGAGTATTTGTCTTATTTTCTGCAAAAACATAGTATCTGCAAATATGTTGTACTGGTTCAGGGAAAAGCAGCAAAACAGACAGTAGAATTGTTTAAGATCCCAGATGTGGAACTGATTTCTGAACAGGAAAAGGCAGCATTGACTTCGTTTAAGATGTTTACTATGGATCAAGTAAAAAACCTGATTCTGTTACATCATGATCCGCCAGGAATGCACATCAGAATTGGAAATAAACTGCAGGGAATCCATCAGACGACAACGAGAGAAATGCTGCTATATGCTTGTCTTGGACTGGAAAACGAAAAAATTAAACCACGGTTACTTCCTACATTTGAAAAGCAGGATGGATATGTGCAAAAATTGTTTCAGAAGAAGAAATTGATCCCACACAAAACAGTGATATTGTCTCCTTATGTCCATTCCTGCCAGCAGGCATTTCCTATGCAGACTTGGGTAAGATTGGCTGTTACATTGAAAGAACTTGGTTTTTGTGTATGTACGAATTGTGCAGGAAAAGAGGAACATCCGGTAAAAGGTACAGTAGCATTGCGTTTTCCATTAAAGTATAGCGTCCCAGTTTTGGAATTAGCCGGATATTTTATTGGTATGAGGTCTGGGTTTTGTGATGTGGCTGGTATGGCAAAATGTAAAAAATATATTATTTACCGTGGAGAAAATATGTGTGGCAATAACAAAGAAAGCCGTTATTTTTCATTGAATAGTATTGGAATGAGTAAGGATGCCAAGGAATATGCACCCATGCAGATTCAAATACGAATTACAATGGGGCAGATCTTAGCAGAACTGGCAGCTGATGCAGATGATAGTGATATCAAACAATTGATGATATCCGAGAGTAATTCTGATCGGGAGCTTCTGCAGCCTGCATTTAAACAAAATAACATTGCATTGGCCTTTTCCGTCAGTAATGAATATGTGCCATATCTGACAGTTACGTTGGAATCAATGATAGATCATATGCAGCAGGATCATAATTATGACATTTTAATACTGGAAGATGATTTGACATATGACAGCAAACATATGTTGAAGAAAGTCTATGGGATTTATGAAAATGTATCCATCCGTTTTATTGAGATTTCTTATTATCTTTCACAATATACATTATATACCTGGGGCTGGTATCGGCCAATCATGTATGGACGGCTTTTGCTTCCTACGCTTTTGCAGAATTATGAAAAAGTTCTGTATTTGGACTGCGATCTGATTCTGCTTACAGATGTTGCAGAATTATTTCAGACAAAAATGGATGAAAATGAACTGATTGCAGCAGTAAGAGATGTGGGAATGATTAATACCTATCATATGCCGAACGCCAAAGAAAAAGATTATTTTGAAAAAGACATTCAGTTAAAAAATCCGGATGGATATATTAACAGTGGTGTAATTCTTTTTCATATTCAGCCATTTAATAAGAAATACACAGCAAAACAAATCTTTGACCATGCAGCATCCAGGCAATGGATGTGGCAGGATCAGGATATTATTATGACATTATTTGAAGGCTATATCCGGTATCTGGATCAGGCATGGAATGTAATGATCCAAAGCGAAGATACATCGCCGGATCTGATGGGGCCATATGCTCCGGCAGAGATTCAAAAAGCCTATCGTGAGGCCAGGAATGCGCCAAAGTTAATCCATTATATTGAGAACAAACATTTATGGCTGAATCCATTGCCGGATTTATTCACTTATTATTGGAAATATGCAAAAAAATCGCCATTTTATGAAGTGATTTTATTTCGGGCAATCAAGAGGAACTCGTAAACAGGGAGGAAATGGGTGAAAAAACCGGAACCTTTTTTTAAAGAACCTTATACAGCGGCAGCAATTGCAGCAGATGCGCCACAGTTTCCTTATTTTTGTGTGTTGCTGCAGTCGCTGATGGATCATATGGGTGATCAAAACCATTACGATATTATTGTTCTTAGTGTACATCTGACTGAAAAAATGAAGCAGACAGCTTGTCAATCGGTTTCAGAATGCCGTAATCTTATGCTTCGTTTTATCAATCTGGTGGATCAGTCAGCCAGTCTGGAACAGGCCAAACGTTACCTTCCATTTATTATGGAAAAATATAACAGGGTGATTTATCTGGAACCAGACTGGGTGCTGTCAGATGATATCGCTAAGAGCAGAAATCATTGCAATTATATAAAAAGCAGGGATTTTCTGGATCTGGAGCGGATGTCAGGTAACAGCTCGAATTTTTGGAAATATGCCAGAATGAGCAGTTATTATGAATGGATACTGGAGCAGGCAGTTGTTCATACCATACAAAGACATCCGAAAACATTACGTGATATGGGATTATATAGAAATGTATTTTCCGATACCGAAAGAATTTTGCAGGATATCAGACAGAGAAAAATAGGTTTGTTCTGGATAATGATTTTTGCAAAAGTGTGGCTAAAACAGAAGGTTCTTTCTATATGTCAGTTTATATGGAAGAAAATAAAAAGATAATGGAGCAGAAGATGAAGACAATTGATCAGGCAGTGATTTTAGCAGGCGGCTATGGGAAAAGACTGCAGCCATTTACCAATACAAATCCAAAACCCATGTACCAGACAGGCGGGAAGCCATTTTTAGAGCATTTGATCCGGCAGATCGTATCCTTTGGGATCAAAGAGATTGTGCTACTGCTTGGGTATCTGCCGGAAAAGATTATGGACTATTTTGGCGATGGCGCAAAGTTTGGGGTTCACCTTACGTATTCTGTTACGCCAGTGGAATACGAAACCGGGCTGCGCTTAAGACATGCAAAGGAACTGCTTAGGGATACGTTTTTATTACTGTATTGTGATAATTACTGTCCGGTTGATTTCCAAAAACTAGTGCAGTTTTATGAAAACAGCGGCGCCCTGTGTGTAGTTACCGCATATCAAAACGATGATCATTATACGAAAAGCAACTTAAAGGCAGATGCAGACGGGCTTGTGGAAATCTATGATAAACAGCGCGCCGCACAAGGACTGCAGGGAGTGGATATTGGATATGCGCTGGTACAAAAGTGTGTGCTGGACAGTCTTCCTTCCTCTAATCATAATTTTGAAGCAGTCGTCTATCCTGAACTGGTCAGGGAAAAAAAGCTGTATGCATTCCGAACGCAACATCGGTATTATTCGGTTGGTTCGTGGGAGAGGATTGCATTGACAGAGCAGTTTTTTTCCGGGCAGAAATACATATTTCTGGATCGCGACGGTACCTTAAATGTGCGTCCGCCAAAAGCCTGCTATGTCGAACGTCCGCAGGATTTTGTCTGGCTGGAGGGTGCGAAAGAAGCAGTAAAGCAGTTAAATGACGCCGGGTATCGCGTGCTTCTCGTATCGAACCAGCCGGGGATTGCACGGGGCAGGATGACGGAGAAAATGCTGTCAGCGGTTCATCAGAAAATGCAGCAGGATCTGTCGGAAATTGGCGCCAGTATAGAAAAGATTTATTACTGTCCGCACAATTGGGAGGAAGGATGCGCGTGCAGGAAACCGAAACCGGGGATGTTCTATCAGGCACAAAAAGACTATTCTCTGAATCTGCAGCAGTGTATGATGATCGGAGATGATGATCGCGATATACAGGCAGGGGAAGCTGCCGGATGCCGCTGTATACAAGTTCGTGAGGATTATCCGTTATCGGAGGCAGTAAAACAGCTGCTGCAGACAGCAGACAGGAGGCACATATGGTAATATCAAAAACACCGCTGCGCTGTTCTTTTTTCGGCGGCGGCACCGATTTTAAAGACTATTATGAAAACAGTAAATTTGGTTACGGCTCTGTCATCAGCACAGCGCTTGGCATGTATGTATATATCACGGTAAACAAAAATTTTGACGGAAAAATCCGCTTGTGTTATGCCGGAAACGAACTGGCAGATCATGTCGATGAGGTTCGGCACAATATTATTCGGGAAGCATTGAAAATGACAGGTATTCATCGCGGAATTGAAATTTTTTATTCTGCCGACATTCCGTTGAGCGGCGCGGGAATCGGGCTGGCGTCGTCTTCTGCGCTTGCGGTAGGGGTGTTAAATGCACTGCACGCATACAAAGGGGAGTATGTAACGGCCGCGCAGCTGGCAAAAGAAGCCTGTGAGATAGAAATTCACAAGCTGGGACAGCAGATTGGGGTACAGGATCAGTATGCCGTTTCGTGCGGAGGTCTGAAACGATACCGATTTTATGCAGACGGCAGCGTATCAGCGTCGCCAGTGATCTGCAGGCGGTCGGTGCAGACGCAGCTGGAACAAAATCTCATGCTGTTTTTTACAGGTATTACGAGAGATTCCAGACAGATTTTAAAAGAACAGACACAATCCATCGAGCAAAAAAGGCAGATGTTAGACTCTCTGACCGAAACGGTTGACCGTTGTTATGAACATTTGGCAGATGGAACGATTGATGCGTGGGGGAAAGAACTGGACCAGGCATGGCAGGTGAAAAAACAGCTGGCTGGAGGTATCTCCAATCCGTGTATTGATGAAATGTACGAGAAGGCAAAACAAGCCGGAGCTGCGGGAGGTAAGATCCTTGGAGCCGGAGGCGGGGGATTTTTGCTGTTATATGTACATAAGGAACAGCAGCAGGCAGTACGCAGTGTACTGAAAGGGTACCGTGAGGTGTCGTTTCAGTTTGAACCGGAGGGAAGCCGGATTATTTTTGCGGATTAATAAAAATTACAGCAAGGAGTATCCATGATTTTTATGAAAGATTACAGAAAAGACATTGCATCCTATATCAGCCTGGAGACGGCTGTGCTGCAGGAATTGGACACAGATCAGATCAATGACGTTTTAAATATTCTGGAACAGGCGCTGGATGAGGGACGGGCCATTTATATTTTTGGAAACGGAGGAAGCGCTGCAACAGCGTCTCATTTTCAGAATGATTTTAACAAAGGGGTGTCGGAGCATACAGAGAAAAAATTCCGTTTCCAGTGTCTGAATGACAATGTAGCGACGATCCTGGCAATTGCAAATGATATTGGCTACGAAGAAATCTTTCGTTTCCAGCTGCAGGGAAAACTAAATAAGGGGGACATTGTGATAGCGATTTCCGGAAGCGGAAATTCAGACAATGTGCTGCGTGCAGTGGAATATGCCAAGGAAAGTCAGGCTGTTGTGATCGGTATGACAGGATTTTCAGGAGGAAAACTGAAAGATCTTTGTGACTATCCGCTGCATGTTCCGGTTCGCAGCATGCAGATTACGGAAGATATCCATATGGTATTGGATCATCTGATGATGAGTATTTTTTATAAAAGCCTGTGCGGCATTGATCATAGAAAGGAGTAAAACGTGCGTAAAATACTGATTACGGGAGCTGCGGGATTTATTGGGTCCCAGCTGGCATATGCCTTATGGAAGCAGAAAGAAACAGTTGTATTGCTGGATGATTTTTCTTATGGAAAGGAAGATAATCTGGTGTTTGAAGACCATAATTTCTGCAGCG
The DNA here is from genome assembly GCA_009774535.1 of Lachnospiraceae bacterium. Taxonomy (GTDB): domain Bacteria; phylum Bacillota; class Clostridia; order Lachnospirales; family Lachnospiraceae; genus Eubacterium_J. Next base: position 9,996 of record VSNY01000064.1, on the reverse strand, counting down.
AAATAATCCGGCAGGATATTTGTGAGAAAGAGCGTTTATATGAGTTGTTTGAAAGAGAACAATTCGATGTGGTTTATCATATCGCTGCGATTACGCCATTGCCGGACTGCCAGCTGCATCCGGGACGGGCGATGGAAGTCAATGTGGCGGGAACAGCGAATGTATTGGAAGCGGCAAGGATCTATGGAGTGGGACAGGTTATATTTGCCAGTACTTCAGCGGTTTATGAAAACTGCGGCCAGTTTCCGACAAGGGAAGCGGATGTGCAGCCTCCGACACTTGTGTATTCTTCCGGCAAGTATTTTGCGGAGCAGTTATGCAGAAGCTATACCAAAGTCTATGGAATGAATATTGTTGTATTGCGGTTTGCGAATGTCTATGGGCCGCATATTGACTGTCTTAGAACCCAGCCGCCTGTGGCTGGATATTTGGTGCGGGAACTGTATCATAACCGTGTACCTGTGCTGCATGGAGACGGAGAACAGCGGCGGGACTTTATCTATGTGGATGATCTGGTGGATCTGGCCATTCGTGTGCAGAAACATCGTGGATTTGACTGCGTCAATGTCTCATCGAATACGACACATTCGATAAATGAAATGTATGATCGAATTGCCGCAGAGATGAAAAAACAAATCCAGCCGGATTATCAAAAGCCGGATCATTATTGGGTGCGGTATCCAAAGCTTTACGAAGGTGCTTATCCGATTTCTGCCGAAGTCCTTGCGCATGAAGTACAAAAGTATACGCTTTGTGATAATATCCATGCAAAAGAAGCATACGGGTGGGAACCAAAGATCGGTTTTGAAGAGGGACTGAAACGGACCGTTGCATTTGCGGTGAAGGCGATTTCAGGTCAGACAGATGTATCAAATTGAGCCTTATTTTTCAGATGAAAATACCGTCGTTGTTGTTATGGCGTGCAGTGATGCTTATTTGCCGTATTGCAGCGTTACGCTCTGGTCTGTTATCCGGCATGCGTCGCAGGATCGTAAGTATGATATCATCCTGTTTTCCTGCCAGGTTACCAAGCGACATCAACGGATACTGCAGCAGATGGCGGAGCCTTTTTTGAATATTTCCATTCGTTTTGTTGAGATGGGGCCATATATTTCCAGCTGCAGCCTTTATACAAGAGATTATTACCATCCTGTGATCTATGCCAGGTTATGCATGCCGGATCTGATGAAAGGGTACAAAAAAGCGGTATACCTGGATGCGGATCTGGTTGTTTTATGCGATATTGCGCAATTATTTGACCAGCAACTGCAAGGCAGCCTGCTGGCTGGTGTGCGGGACTCCGGGATGATTGCCTGGTATGGTATACAGGAGCATATCGAACAGGTTTATATTGATACATGCCTGCATTTAAAAAATCCATATGCATATATCAATACCGGGGTTTTGCTCCTGCAGCTTGAGAAGATTCGTGAACGGTATTCCGCTGGCTTTTTCATGGAATATGCCTCTTCCCGCAGATGGAGATGGCAGGATCAGGATATTATTATGACACTGTTTGCGGGAAAAACCCATCTGCTGGATGCAGCATGGAATGTTTTAGTATGTGCAGAACAGGATCGGAATAAAATCGCACGAAGCCTTCCGAAATCACTGGCAAAAGAATATAAACAGGCTTACAGACATCCGAACATCCTGCATTTTGCAGGGAATGGTTTTTTACAGCTGCAGCGGGAAACAGATTATGAAGATGTGTTCTGGATGTATGCAAGGGAAAGCCCGTTTTATGAAATTATTTTGAAAAGGGCTATGGCAAAGGGCTGTGAGGATGTATACAATCGGAAAAAGGAAAAAACTGCACAACAGAGAAAACGGCTTTTGCATCTGCCGTTTCGGATTATTTTTGACAGAATATTTCCGAAAGGCAGCGCATACCGTAAGAAGCTGATCAAGCAGTATTATATACACAGATATTTCAGATCATCAGTGAAGGAAGAACGCAAGCCATGGACATACGTAAAAAAATAAGAGATGTTTATGAACACAAGCAAAAACAGATACAGGCAGGTATCTTATTGGCCGTATATGTATGCTTTTTCTTATGGGGGATGTGTTCCTATCAGGATTATGGAATTTCATGGGATGAGAAAGTGCAGCGGGAGCATGGGTTTGTTCATTTGAAATATGTGTATGAGCAAATCCACGGAGCAGGCGCTGTGCCGGAAGGATTTCCGGATGATATAGAAAACCTGGAGACGTATTCCGCCAGGTATTACGGGATCGGTATTAAGATTCCATTGATTCTGATCGAGTATCTGCATGGGTTTCAGATGTCTGCCCGTCAGGTTTATGAGATGAATCATTTGTACACGTTTTTGCTCTTTTTTTGTGCATCCATCTTTGTATATCGGATTGCTAAAAAACTGAAATATGGATTTTGGTATTCGCTGCTGGCGGTGTTGCTGTTTATCAGCTGCCCCAGAATTTTGGCGGATGCGTTTTACAATGTGAAAGATTCCGTCTTTTTGTCATTATTTGTTATGATGCTGTACGATAGTATTTGTGTGATGGAGAAATTTCGATTAAGATCTGCGGCCAGGCTTGCGGTTTCTGCGGCGTTTTGTTTAAACACCAGAATTGTCGGAGCGTTTCCGTTAGGAATTACATGTATATTCTATATTTGCAGACAAAGAGACGGGATATGGAAAAGGATGGCTCAGGTGACTGGGACCGGGGCTGTTTCGGCGTTGATTTACATGCTGATGACACCGGCGTCATGGGGGAACTTTTTGGATTATATCGGTCATGCTGTTCGTGTATTTTCTAATTACCAGCATATCGGTTATGTGGCATTGGGACAGCGTATTTACCCGGATACCAATCTGCCATGGTATTATACAGTATTTTGTATTTTTGCAACCGTGCCGCTGTTATATTCGGTGGGCAGCGTAACAGGTATTTTTGCAGCGCTGAAAGAACTGACAGGCAAAAAAAGTCCGGGTCAGCCGGATCTGATTCAGACAATGCTTTTGGTGCAGTTCTTATCGGTGTTGCTCTATGATGCATGCATGCGTCCGATCAAGTACAATATGTGGCGTCATTTTTATTTTTTGTTTATTTATCTTGCGCTGTTTACTGCAAAAGGTATCCGGTATGCATGGGAAACAGGCAGAATCCGTCGTTTTGCCGTAGGCGCCGGGGTATGCGGCTCGATGGCCGTTACCTGCATCTGGATTGTCATGAATCATCCTTATGAATACACATACTATAATATGTTTTTGCCAACCGATGATACGGATGCTATGTTGTATGATTACTGGCATGTGTCCGGACAGGATCTGTTACAGCTCATCAGCAGCGATCCGGACAGGAATGTCTATGTGGGAGACTGCTCCGGGCTGTATTTTGGAGAAAGCGGATGGGAAAATTATCATTACAATTATGAAAAAGACGGTGCGGAATATAAAACAGATTACAGCGAGCCAGGAACCAGCCTGCAGCCTTTATACCGCACACTGGATACGATTCAGGTTGGGGATAAGACAATCGGAAGCCTGCTGCAGAGAATCCATTACCATGACTGCCTGCAGAAGTGTTTTATATCCCAGGATGGAGCAGTAAAAGGAGATCAGGGACAGGATGGAATGAAATGGGAAGTTACCAGTGATTTGGAGAGCCGGTGTTTTCATACCGTGATCCCTGAATCCTATCGCGTGCGTCAGATTGATTTTCTGACGACCGAAAAAATGCTGTGAAAAACGTATTTGCATATGGTTCTTTGGACGGCGTGCATTGGAAGCTATATCCGAAAGAGAGCCATACCTATGTGGGGGATACGATGTTTTCTGTAATTTCCACAGATGCTTTCCTGCCTTATTTCAGGATACGGTTTGATGAGAATGTAACTGCGGGCGAGGTAAATTATGCAGTTCGCGTATATGGGGAGAACAGCTGCGGAATTACCGCTTTATCAGGGAACTGCAACGAACAGGAACTGCACTATGTCGTTGATGCAGACCCTTCTACCAGATGGTGTAGTAACATTATGCAGAAAGCCGGAATGGAAATCCGGTTCAGCCTGGAACAAGAACGGCTCTTAAAAGGGATTCGCTTAAGTATCGGCCAGTCTCTGGGGGATTATCCCAAAGAGCTTGTGATACAGTATAAAAATAAAACAGAAACCTGGATGGATATTCCTTATACAACGCAGGACAATGAAAATTATATATTTGATTTTCCGCAGAAATGTTCACAAATAAGGCTTGTGAATCAGATGGATGATGACAATGTCTGCTGGTCGATTTATGAACTGGAGCCATTGTATGAAGAGAATTATTACTGGACGAATCAGGATACGAAAGAAGCGGTGGAAGATCTGACTGCGTCTGATGGCAGCGATACGGTATGGGAGCTTTTGGATCACGATCCGGATACCAGATGGTGTTCCAAAGAGCCTATGCATGCAGGTATGCATTTAAAAGTAAAGGTCAGGTCCAAACAGGAGGTTTTGGGATTTCATCTGGATACGGGCAGCATGGTATGGGAAAGCGCGCGCGGAATCAAAATCTATGGTTCGGATGCCGGAGAAAACTGGGAAGAACTATCTTACAGATACAGTTCGGCGTCGGATTATCTGTTGGATCAGCCGCAGTACTATCAGTATTACCGGATAGAACAGACAGGAGCAGATGATACAGCGGTGTGGTCTGTGGCAGAGTTTGGGATCTTAAGAAGTGCAAAGGAGGAAAGGTGATGGAACGCAAATTATCAATTGCCATACCCGTCTACAATGAAGAAGAATCGTTAATGGAGCTTTATGAAAAACTGATGGAATCCATTCATCCGTGTATACATGGCGGGCTGATTTCAGACTATGAAATTCTTTTTATAGATGACGGGTCTGTGGATGCGTCTTATGAACGGATTCATGCGATCGGAAAACGGGACAATCATGTACACTGGATTATCTTTCGTAAAAACTTTGGGAAAGCGGCTGCACTGCAGGCGGCTTTTCGGAATGTGACAGGTGATATTGTCATTACAATGGATGCGGACCTGCAGGATGACCCGATTGAGATCGGGAATTTTATCCGTAAGCTGGATGAAGGGTTTGACCTTGTCAGCGGATGGAAAGTAAACCGCCTGGATCCGCTGGAAAAACGGCTTCCGTCCAAAGTATTTAATTATATAACATCCAGGTTATCCGGGGTGAAGCTGCATGATTTTAACTGCGGATATAAAGCATATCGTCGAGAAGTGGCAAAGAGCCTGGATATTTATTGAGAGCTGCACAGATATATCCCGGTTCTGGCATACCGGAAAGGATACCGGATCACGGAGATCCCTGTTCACCATAACAAACGCAAATTCGGAAAGTCGAAGTATGGGATGGAACGTTATCTAAGAGGACTATTTGACTCGATTTCAGTATCTTTTCTCTCCAGATATTACGACAGGCCAATGTATTTTTTTGGAAGGATCGGATTGTCGTCGTTTACCGTAGGATTTTTGGTATGCCTTGTGCTGACGATGGAGTGGTGTATGGGGGCTTCCATAGGGACACGTCCGTTGCTGCTGCTGGGCATTTTGTTTCTTGTACTTGGTGTGCAGTTTATTTCTATCGGACTGATTGGAGATATGCTTGTAGACGCTACTTACCGCAGCAGATACCGTGAGAACCATTTCAAAGAGAAAAAATAGAAGAAAAAAAGTAGGAGAAAAGGGAGAAAAATAGGAGAAAACAAAAAACGGTGAAAAGACAGGAGAAAAACAGGGAACAGGCACAAGACAGACAAGCAGTATTATATGTATTTTGGGGATTCACAACGACCTTCCTGAATCTGACTTTGTATTTGCTGCTGCAGCATGTGATGAATTATAAAGCTGCAAACGCGGTATCCATAGTGTCTGCAAAAATTTATGCCTATTTTGTCAATAAGAGGTTCGTATTTCAAAGCGTGTGTTCCGGATGGAAAGAACAGCTGCAGGAGATGGCGGCATATGTATTGTCCCGAGGATTTACCGGAATCATTGACTTTGCGGGTGTTCTGCTTCTGGTGGAACAGGGATTTTTGGGGCGGCGGGCAGCAAAATATGTTATGACAGTAGTTGTAATGGCATTTAATTATGTGTTCGGAAAAAAACTGGTATTTGTAAAAAGGGGAAAACGGCAGATGGAATATAGTTATGACAGAGGAAATTACGAGAAATATATGACCACGAATCCGTTAAAACGGATGATGGTGCAGCGGTTGAACCGAAAGATCCTTAAGACCGTAAATACGGTGGTAAAACAGGTGGTTCACGATCAAAACAGAGTATGCAGAATATTGGATGCAGGCTGCGGGGAAGGTTTTTTATCCGGTCTTATTTCCGAAAATATAAAAAATGTGAAAGTGACAGGCTTGGAATATACGCTACAAGCATTAAAGATTGCCAGAACTATGCATACCGGGGCAGAGTTTATGCAGGGAGATCTTTATCATATGCCATTTGCGGACAGAACTTTTGATCTTGTATTATGTACGGAAGTGCTGGAACATCTGGAAGATCCTGCTGCAGCGCTGGCCGAGCTGCAGCGGGTGGCAGGTTATGCGGTGCTGCTTACAGTGCCGGATGAACCATGGTTTTGCATGGGTAATCTGCTGGTGTGCAAACATGTAAGAAGATTTGGAAATCCTCCCGGGCATATCAATCATTGGACATATCGAAAGTTTTTATCATATGTCAGATCTCATATTTTATGCGGGGGGGGGGATTTGGAACACGGGAAAAGCTTTCCATGGTCTGTCGTTTTGATCCGGAAAGAGCCGGGGGATTTTCAAGGCTAAGAGGATCTCCGGTTGATCCGGATACGGAAAGGTGTGAGAATCAGATGTGCGTGATAAGTGTGATTATTCCGGTCTATAATGTAGAAAAATATCTTAAAAAATGTCTGGACAGCCTGTGCGGATGCAAAGTATCTATGCAGTATGAAATCATTTTGTCAGAGGATGGCTCGCAGGACCGTTCAGCTTCGATCTGCAGCAGTTATGCGGAAAAATATAAACATATTACAGTAATTCATGGAAAACATGCGGGAGCTGCGGCAGCCAGAAATGCTGGCTTGAAAAATGCGCGCGGTACATATATTTTATTTTTGGATGCAGATGATTTTCTGGCAGAAGGAGCGTTTGCAGATTTGGAACAGCAGATGCAGGATCAAGCAGACTTTTATTTTTTAAAAATGCAAAAAATATACCCGGGCGGCAGGCTGCGATCGTTGGAAAAAATGGATGATTTTTATTTGAGAGACCGCGGCAAGTCGTATGGTATCCGGTATCTGGCCGGTCTTGCGCGGTTTCCGGGAAGCGCCTGTGCGAAGCTGATACGACGGGAACTGATTCTGCAGCATGCTGTTTTCTTTGAAGAGGGCGTGACAGCGGAAGATCTGGTGTGGACGCTGCGCTGCATATTACATGCAAAGACGTATCGCTATCTGGACCGCCCGTTTTATTATTACAGGCAGATGCGTGACGGCTCTGTGACATCGGTTACAACGGCGCAGCGCTTAGAACATCTGCACCATGCCATTGCTCAGGGTACGGCACTCGCAAAGCAGAAAACATGGTGCAGATACAAACACGAGATTTACCGTATGATGGCGTATGAAGCGGAAGTGTTTCTTTTGCTGTATGGCGGAAGGAACAGGGCGGTTCGCATCCAATGTGAAGCGATGGCAGTCTCCGTATGCGGTCTGCTATGGTACCGCAGGGAAATAAAAACGTGGGGGCTGCGTGGGCTGATCGGTCTGTTTGGGGTCCGCAGGGGTGCGAGGGTGATGTACGTCTGTTTCCAGGTTTTGTCTTTTCTCAATATCGGCTTGCATAACTTCTATGATTGTTCAACACCAGACTGATAACGGTTGAATGTACCTGTATAACAGGCTTTTGAGGAATTCCCAAAAGCCTAATTGAAGTCAAAAAACCAGCTCTGAAAGGTACTTTTTCTTGAATCATACACTCTCAGGTGAAAGAATAGCAGTCCTGGCCCACGTATTTGGCTGTTTTTTTAAATATATCAAGTAGAGCTATTATAAATTCGTTTATCCTTCCATACCATAAAACTGTATTTTCCATTCACCTTGCTCTTTGACAAGTATAAATGTCAGGTACAGAAACATATCTTCATAGTTACTGTCCCTGAATTCTATGGAAGCATTACATTTTCCATTTTCAATCTTTTTTTCATCAGTATCTGACAATCCCTTCACCGTTAAATCGCTTATGATTCCTGTACCTTCATATATATCAACCTCCCCTTCATATGTACTTGCCAGAAACTTCTGAATAGCGCCAACATCTCCATTAAAATATGATTCCGCGAACGCCTCTAAAAGAGTTTTGATTTTCTGACAATCTTCAACACCCAGATATTCGTCTGTTCCTACGGCATTATTCATCTCTCCGTTTTCTGCTCCATCTGATATCGCAAATGTATTCGCAATCACAGGAAATTCTCTTCCCCATCCCTCTTCAAAGTCAACCGGATAAGAACAGAATATTCCCCATACGTTATTTTCAAATACTTTCTGCTCGATGCGATATACCAAATCTCCCTCCTGTTTCCACCACTTATGGGAATCCTCCTCCGCATAACCATCACCTTCAAGTTTTTGATTCACAGAATTCACTGATTCGCCTTCAAAATGTGTAACCCAGAGTGCGATCTGCTCATTGATAGCAGTTGTCCATAAGTCAGGGGCGGATAGATACCACTTCTCATCATCAGGCAGATAGAAAGAATAGCCATTACCAATCGCAAGCGTAGCCTGTTTTTGTTCCTGCTCTCCTTCTTTTGAAAAGGTAAGTGTAATTGTATTTTCCAATGTATTATTATCAGCAGAGGAATTGTCAACAGGCGTCGGAGCAGTTTGGGCAGCTTCCACCCCGGACGGTTCGGACACATTTCCCATATTTTTATTTGCTGTGTCCTCGTTTTTGATATTCTCTTTTTCCGTATTCTCTTTTGTAATAGAACAACCTACCAGCATTCCCAAAGTGATTGATAGAACAACTGCGCATATCAATATAGATATTCCATTTTTCTTTCTGTTTCTTATCAATATATTTTTAAAACGTTTTTTCATAATCTTTTTTCCTCCATAAAATTGCGTTGATAAAACAGTTTTCCTGACACATTGCTTATGCAGCATGGATAACAATGTTTCTGTATATGCTTTCCGCAACTCAAAACTTGTGCCTTGTGTAACTCTTTCATCACAGGACAGCTCCATATCAATAACAGCTTCCTTCTGCATAATCCAGATTATTGGATTGAACCAGTGGACAGCATTCGCTGTTACGAAAAGCAGTTTAAGATATACATCTCCCCGTTTAAAATGAACCAACTCATGTTTTAATATAAAAAACAAATCTTCTGAATCATACTGCTCTTTTGGCAAAACTAAAACAGGTTTTATAAAGCCTATTATCATAGGGCTTTCAGCTTCATCATATTCCATCACGCATACTGTACGGCGGATATGTAATTCGCGTTTGAGCCGAAATATCTGGCTTAAAATACGTGTTTCTTTTATCATTCTCCCCTTTTTCATCACCTGCCGTTTATAATGGGAATAACTGATAAGATGTACAGATATAAAAATCAGGCTGCCAATTATCCAGACAAGAGTTACTATATTAAGCAAGGTTATATCTGCTGTATTTTGCTCAGACGAGGCTTTGATTGGAGTAGTCATCTGTGCTGGTATCTTAACAACAATCCCTCGATATGACATTGCTATGTCAGTTGGATTGTCTGCGTCATTTTCTTCTGATTCAGAATTCGTTTCAACTTTTAGTTGCGACATCCTATTCATAACATCCTGCCAATTCGCTCCGCTAAAAGGAATAAGAAGCCGTAATGCGAGAAAAATCCAAATCATGTATTTCCATTTTGCGGCATACCTTTTGTTTAAAAATGGTGACAGAAAAATCAATCCAATCACAATCAATCCAATGGATACTGAAATTCCCAAAATAGATAAAAATATATTCC
>VSNY01000063.1 GCA_009774535.1 Lachnospiraceae bacterium | reverse complement strand
ATATAGATAATTTTCATAGAAAAAGATCTTGAAATCAGTGATCGAAAGTCCCCAAAATAAATTTTTAGATGCAAATCTAACGATAAATTATAAAAAACTTGTCAAACCCTTGTAAAACGCGGGTTTTCGAGGTGTTTTTACAGATGCAATACATAACATTTCATTATAAAAAGTTATGCATGATGGTTATCATTTTTTACACAGAAAACAGGAGGTCAGGCCATGCAGGAACTGGATTATGTAAAAATAGGAGAACGAATCCGTCAAGTCAGGAAAGCAAAAGGATGGTCACAGGAGACGCTTGCTGCGAAATGCGGGATCAGCTTGAACTTTATGGGCAAAATTGAGCGGGGCAACCGCAGGATGAGTCTGGATACATTTGCTGGTCTGTGTATGGAATTGGAAACGGATGCCGACGCGCTATTGTGGGGGATGGTGCAGCCATCAGAGGCGACAGCGCGTAATATTTGGAAGCGTCAGAGAGAACAGGATTCTGATAGTTATGCGATGTATATTCGTATTATGAAGTCCGTGGCGGATGTGATGAATGAGACGAAGGAGATATGAAAGGCTGTGTCTGTAAAAAGAAAGTGCTGATGCTGGCGTCGGTGGCGTCTATGATTGATCAGTTTAATATGCCGAATATCCGTCTGATGCTGGAGATGGGCTATGAGGTGCATGTGGCGTGTAATTTCCGGGAAGGGAATACTTGTGATGACAAACGTGTGGAAAAGCTAAAAAAAACGCTGCAGGATCTGGGTGTGATCTGGCATATGTGGGATTGTCCGAGAAGTGCGGCGGCTCTGAATCAATGCTGCAGGGCATTTGGACAGTTATGGAAACTGACTGGAAGATTTTCTTTTGCCTGGATGCATTGCCAGTCTCCGGTTGGAGGCGCGTTGGCACGGATGGCTGCGCATTTTAGGAAGATCCGGGTGGTTTATACAGCGCATGGGTTTCATTTTTATCAGGGTGCGCCGTGGAAAAATTGGATGTTGTATTATCCGGTTGAAAAGTGTTTGTCGTATTGGACAGATGTGCTGGTGACGGTAAACCGGGAAGATGAACGTCTGGCAAAGGCGCGGTTTGGGGCAGGTGCGGTCTGGCGGATTCCGGGTGTGGGCATTGATCTTAAGGCATACAGGAAGCAGGAAACAGGATATGGCCCGGATCAGATGGCTGGTGAGATAAGGTCAGATTTTCGGAAAAAATATGGGATTCCTGAACATGCAAAGATTTTATTGTCCGTCGGAGAACTTAGCAGACGGAAAAATCACCAGGTTGTCTTGGATGCGTTGGCCGGGTTTTTGGGGAAAGATGTGTACTATCTGATCTGCGGGCAGGGTGCAGAAAGGGAAGAACTGCAAAAGAAGGCTCGGGCGCTTGGTATTGTAAAATATGTGAAAATGGCTGGATTTCAGGAGGATCTTGTTTTGTTTTATCAGAATGCAGATATTTTTGTGTTTCCTTCTTTGCAGGAAGGGCTTCCGGTAGCGCTGATGGAGGCGATGGCGGCCGGACTGCCCTGCGTGGTTTCTGATATCCGCGGCAACAGGGAACTGATTCGCAACAGGCGGATGCGTTTTGCGCCGGACGAGCCTTGGCAGCTGTGGTACATAGTAGCCGGACTGCTGGCGGACGGAGAATACCGGGCGGCCTGCGGTGCGGAAAACAGAAAAAATAGCAATGCTTATGGATCAAATGTCGTCAGGAAAAAGATGGAAAAGATTTATCAGGAGATGGCGAGAAATGAGAATAGCGGAAAGCCAAAGATGGAGAAGTGATAAAGGATGGTAAAAATTCGATATTTGAAAATAGGGATGCTTCTGGAGTGTGCAGTACTGGCTTTTTTGGGTATTTTTTATTTTTCCTGCGGGGAAGCGCTGTATATGCGTGAATCTGACGGATGTGTGGCAGAGTTTCCAGCGACTGGAGAGATTGGAGAACTGACGGACGGGATACTGGCAGAACAGATTTTTACCTCGCAGATGGATCGGATGGATGCGGTTGGTGTTCTGGTATCTAATTATGGAAGGGCGCAAAACAGCAGCCTGCTTGTGCGTGTGGAAGACGCTGTGGACGGGCGTTTGATTGCGCAACGGGCTTTTCCGGCGGGAGAACTTGGAATCGGCCAATATGTATGGCTGGATACAGGCGGCTTGCATATGCCGCGCGGCAGGCTGGTACGTGTTATATGTACGAGCGACGGTACTGCGGGCAATGCGCCTACGGTGTGGTATACGGTAGAAGATGGACTGAAAAATAAAGCTGTGGCCAGGGACGCGGAGCTGTTTGTAAATGGAAAGAAGCTGGAAGGAACGATGTGCATTGCGCTTAAGGGACGGGATGAAGTATGGACGGGGCCAAATTATTACAAGCTGGTACTGGCGGCGGTGCTGTCTGTGGCAGCGGTATATGCGGCAGCGGTCTGGCGGCGGGAAAGCGGCAGACGCAGCTGGTTTTTTCTTTTGCTGGATGTGCTGCATAAATACGGATTTTTGATGCAGCAGTTAGTCGCGAGGGATTTTAAAGTACGTTACAAGCGTTCGGTATTGGGCGTGTTTTGGAGTTTTTTAAATCCGCTGCTTATGATGGTCGTACAGTACCTGGTTTTTTCGCAGCTGTTTCGGTCGGATATTGAAAATTATCCGGTGTATCTGCTTTGCGGGCTGGTTGTGTTTAATTTTTTTAACGAGGGTGTCGGGCAGGCGCTTAGTTCGATTGTAGGAAATGCAGCGCTGATTACGAAAGTTTATCTGCCGAAATATATCTATCCGGTTACAAGGGTTTTATCTTCTGGCATTAATCTTTTGATGTCTCTGGCGCCGCTTTTGCTGGCAGCGTTTTTGACCGGGGAGAAGATGACGGCGGCATATCTGATGCTTCCGTATATTCTGGGCTGTGTCATGGTATTTACGACAGGTCTTGGAATGGCGCTGGCGGCTGGTATGACATTTTTTAGGGATATCCAGTTTTTATGGGGTGTGCTGAGTATGCTTTGGATGTATCTGACGCCGCTGTTTTATCCGGTTTCTATTGTGCCGGAAGCGTTTCGCGGGGCGGTGCTTCATAATCCGATGTATATATTTGTCCATGCGGTGCGTGCAATCGTGCTGGAAGGAACCGCGCCGCGTCCGCTGGTATTTTTTCAATGTACCTGGATCGCGCTGGCTATGCTGGCAGCAGGCGGTATGATATTTAAGAAGACGCAGGACCGGTTTATTTTTTATATTTAGCATTGCCAGCCAATGATTGGCAGGGCTGGCCTGCGGCAGTTTGAGGCGGGAAGGAGGGATCAGGATGCTGGCAGCAGCGATCCGTGATGTATCGCTAACATTCAGAATGGAACAAAACCGTGCAGATTCGCTGAAAGAATTCTGCGTCCGCTGGCTCAGGCGTGATCTGGGTGCGGAGGAATTCTTTGCACTGCGTCAAATATCCCTGGAAGCAGAGCAAGGGGATGTCGTCGGCATTATTGGTCATAATGGCGCAGGGAAAAGTACGCTGTTAAAGGTAATAGCAGGAATTATGAAGCCGACGCAGGGGTCCGTGGAAGTGCATGGCAGCGTTGTCCCTATGCTGGAGCTTGGCTCCGGCTTTGACCCCGAGCTGTCCGGCAGGGAGAATGTTTATTTAAATGGCGCTGTATTGGGCTATTCCAAAAAGTTTTTAGACAGCAAGTATCACGAAATCCTGGATTTTTCAGAACTTGGCGGCTTTATAGAAGCGCCTCTTCGGACCTATTCTTCGGGGATGCTGGCAAGGCTTGCATTTTCGGTGGCATGTATGGTGGAACCGGATATTTTGATTGTGGATGAAATTCTGTCGGTCGGGGATGCGGATTTTCAGGAAAAAAGTTACGCACGTATGATGGAGCTGATGACAGGCGGTACCACTGTATTTTTTGTATCGCACAGCCTCAAGCAGATCCGTCAGATGTGCAGCCGTGTCGTCTGGCTGGAGCATGGCAGAATGCAGGCACAGGGAGATACACAGACAGTTTGTAATATGTATGAAGGAAAAGCCGGAAAATGAGGAAAAAGAAAAATCAGCAGATGGAACGCCAAAATAAGGAATGCCCAAATAAGAAATGCCAAAAGAAGGAAAAGGAACCTGTAATCTGTATTCTTGCAGCGACACATAAAACGACAAATGCACCGCAGAACCGTTATATCCGGCTGATACAGGCTGGCGCTGCGCTGGCAGAAAAACGGCTGCCACACATCCTGCACGATGATGAGGGAACGCATATTTCACACCGGAACCGTTCTTATTGCGAACTGACCGTGCAGTATTATGCATGGAAAAATCTGCGCGCGGATTATTATGGTTTTTTTCACTACTGCAGATATATGGATTTTTCAAAGGAAGATCCGCATAGTCTTAAGAAGTATCCGAAGCCTTATACCAGGATCGACAGTCTGCATGGCAGGCTGTCGGATTATGGACTGTATGAGGAAAAAATCCGTGCGGTTGTGGAAAAATATGATGTGATTACGGTGCCTGGCGAATATATGGATGTGACGGTTTACCAGCAGTTTGGCCAGTTTCATGACCGCAGGGATTTAGAACAGATGATCCGCATATTAAAAAAGCGCCAGCCCGCATTTGCCGCGGCTTGTGATTATTATATGAATTCGCGCAATATTTATTTTTGTAATATGTATCTTATGCGAAAGGAATATTTTGAGCCGTATATGCAGTGGCTGTTCCCGCTTTTGGAAGAATTTGAACAAGTAAAAGCCAGTTCCTCTTATGGCAAAGACCAGGCGCGTATGGCAGGTTATCTTGCAGAGCGGTTATTCGGCGTATATTACACCTGGCTCAAGCAAAAGGGCGGCGTACGATGCTGTGAACTGCCTTATGTCATATTTGGAAAAGGGCCGCAGATCCGGCAGTTTTACCTCTGGGATCAAGGACCCAGGCTTGTGATAGATATGCGTAAGATCAATCTTTTGCTTCCTGCATGTTCCCTGCGCCGCAGACTGGTACGAAAAATCGCGGGAAGGATTTTGACAGGAACAAAAGCGCATGGGCAGGGGGATGCCTGCATCCATCCATCAGAACCGCAGACCGATATACAGCTGCAGCGGATTTTAAAGCCACGCCCGCAGATCTGTCCGGTTGAGGAATTATATTATCACAGACATGGCAGGAGGCTGTTGTTTGACGGCTATTTTAACCTGTTTTACATTGAAAAATGGAAGCGTTATACAGACCTGGAACGTCTGTATCTGTCTATAGAGACAAAGGGTTATGAAAAACTGCTTCTTTTCCATAACCGCGCCTGTATCGCGGCTTACCGGCTGGACGGAAGCTGTGCGAAGGCGTGCAGGGCTGAGTTTCCGCTGGGGCAGTATGACAAAGGGGCGTTCTGGTTTGCGCTGACAGAATCGGAACAGGCGGCAGACAGGGAGGTATCCGGATTTTATATGGGCGCGTGCAGCCGCTGTATGGATACTACGATCGCGGTGGATATCTGCACCTTTCACAGAGAATCCTATGTGCGGCGGAATTTAAAGCTGTTGGAAACGGAGCTGTTACATAATAACAAGCTGCAGGTATCGCGGCAGCTGTGGGTCCTGATTGTAGATAATGGCAGGACGCTTGATGCATGTCAGCCAGTCACAGAGACTGTCAGCCGCAGCGGCGGGCGGATACGGGTGATTGCAAACCGCAACGCAGGCGGAGCGGGAGGGTTTACACGCGGGATGCTGGAAGTCTTACAGGAAAAAAAGGCAAAGAAGCTGACGCATGTGCTGCTGATGGATGATGATGTACGGATCGATCCGGAACTGTTTGTGCGTATTTATGGCTTTTTACGGATGCGAAAAGAGAAGTGGAAGGATATCACGCTCGGCGGGATGATGCTGCTGGAGGAAATGCAGTATCTGCTCTTTGCAGCGGGCGAGAGCTGGAACAAAGGGATAATTCGGAACCGGAACAAAGGGATGGATCTGCGGCAGTTTGAAAATGCGGCAGGCAGGGAACTGTTAACGGTCAGACATGAAAACGAATACTATTGCGGATGGTGGTGCTGCTGCTATTCTCTGAATCTTGTGCGCGCGGATAACCTGCCGCTTCCCTTGTTTTTGCATCATGACGACATTGAGTTCGGACTGCGCTGCAGGAAGGCGGGAATCGTGTTTTTAAACGGCGTGAGTGTCTGGCATCGGAATTTTGCGCTTAAGCCGCCTGGCAGCAACTTGTATTATGATATCCGCAATGCCCTGATCGAAATGGCGCTGCAGGATCACAGGCAGGCAGCCGCCAGGTGTATCTGGCAGTTTTATTGGAAGCGTCTGGCGGTACGGCTGGTACGCGGTTCGTTCGATGAGGCGGTTTTGATGATACGCGGCGGACGGGATTTTTTGAAAGGCCCGCGGTGGCTGTGGGAACAGGACCCGGAACGGCTGCACCAGAACATCCGGAAGCTGCCGGATTTAGAAAAACGCAGAATTTTCCGCAGCGCAGGACAAATCTGCCTGCGTATGTACCGGCAGCGCTGGCAGGCAGTAGACGCATACCAGGAACAGATGTACCAGTATGCGACCGCGCAGGCATGGATGGAGTACCTTGGATTAGAAAGAGACACAGGAGGATCAAAGAGTGGATATACAAAAGATTTTGTTTCCCCGGATCGGAAGATGTACGGAGCAGGAGCTGTATTTCAGAACGGCACAGACGGCTGACGGACAATTGGCGGATTATGATTACCAGGAAGGGAGATTGTATCTGAAACGGGGCGTATGTATCGGATTTGATACCTATTTTAACGGGTTTTCCATTGATAAATGGAAAAAGTATACGATACTGGATCAGATTTCCCTGCGCCTGATGCTGCAGGGAAACGTAAAGGTAACGCTGATCAGCAGGCAGAAGCTGCATGAGCATATGATTGAAAAAATATGGGGTGAATCCGTCTTATGCGCCAAAGAGCCACAGGAGTTCCAGTTTGCATATCCGCTGGAAAATGCGAGGGGCATGCTGGCGTTTCGGATCACGGCAATGGAAGACGGCTGCATCGTATTTTTGACAAACGGGGCTTACTGCAGTGATCTTGCACAGGAGAACTTGCGGGATGTAAAGATTGGCGTTGGGATCTGCACGTTTCAAAGGGAAGCTTATATCAAACGCAGCCTGCATACTCTCAGGGAAGAAATATTGGAACAAACAGACTGTCAGCTGCACGGCCGCTTGGAAGTTTTTATTGCGGATAACGGCAGGACGCTGGATATACAAGCGCTGGAGAGTGATCACATTCATCTGTTTGCGAACCAGAATCTGGGAGGCGCCGGGGGATTTACAAGATGCATGATCGAAATGAGAAAAAGGCAGTCCCACAGCGGGATCACGCATGTGCTGCTGATGGATGACGATATTATGATCGAGCCGGAGTCGCTGGTAAGGACTTATATGCTGCTGGCGCTGGCAAAGCCAGAGTATCAGGATATGTTTGTCGGCGGTTCGATGCTGCGCCTGGATCAGCAGACGGTGCAGGTGGAAGCAGGGGCGGTATGGAATGACGGAGAACTGGATTCCCTGAAAAGAGGGCTGGACCTTCGCAGCTGTGAGGCGTGTCTTTACAATGAGATTGAGGAATATGCACAGTTTCATGCCTGGTGGTACTGCTGTTTTCCGCTTCACATTGTAACGGCTGGCAATCTTCCTCTTCCGCTTTTTATCCGGGGAGATGACGTAGAGTATGGCCTGCGCAATCTCAAGCATTTGGTTATGCTCAACGGAATCTGTGTCTGGCATGAGCCTTTTGAATACAAGTATGCATCGTTTCTGGAATATTACATTATCCGCAACCAGCTGATTGTCAATGCTTTTCACTGCCCGCAGTACGGGGTCTGGCAGCTTGACCGGACGATGCTGTCGCATTGCCTGCGGGAGATTACTTATTACCGCTATAAAAATGTAGATCTGTACCTGCAGGGCATTCGGGATTTTCTAAAAGGCCCCGGATGGCTGCTGCAGCAGGATGGGCAGGCGCTGCACCAGAAGGTGACCGGGGCCGGGTACCGTCTGCAGGATGTAGATACGTTAGGAGTAAGATTTCATTATCCGACTTATGAAACAAGCAGGAACGACCACGGGCAGCGCAGCAAAAAGAGTATTCGCCTGCTGACGCTGAACGGGCTTTTGCTGCCGCCAAAAGGCGATGGCATCGCTCCGGTGTCTGCGGCGATCGGGGTGCATTTCTTTCGGAAAAAACGCGTGATGAATTATGATGTTGTCAGTAACCGGGGATTTGTGACAGAGAGATCTTTTTGGAAGAGTATCCAATATATTGGGAAGCTGTTGGGAATGGTTTTGGTAAATCATCGGTGTTTGAAAGAGGCTCAGAGGGCATACAGGGAGGATGGAAAACGCCTTTGTACGTGGGGGTATTGGAAAGGCGTACTTGGCATGGATCATAAAAAATAGGGCAAAAGAGGTAGGGAAATGAAAGTTGTGATTTTGGCAGGCGGTTTTGGCACCAGAATTAGTGAGGAAAGTCACTTAAAACCAAAGCCGATGATTGAGATCGGCGGCAGGCCAGTGTTGTGGCATATTATGAAGCTGTATTCTTATTATGGGTATCATGAATTTATTATTTGTGCCGGATATAAGCAGGAATGCATTAAGGAATGGTTTGCGAATTATTATCTGTATAATTGTGATATCACGTTTGATTTTCTGCACGGTTCCAGGGAAAAAGTACACAGTGATGATACGGAACCTTGGAAAGTAACAGTCGTGGATACCGGGCTGCACACGATGACGGGAGGACGTTTAAAAAGGATTCAAAAGTACCTTGGTGACGGGCAGGATTTTATGATGACCTATGGCGACGGGTTAAGCAATGTCAATATCCGTGAACTGGCAGAGTTCCATCACAGACAGAAAAAATTGGCGACACTGACGGCAGTTCTCCCGGAGGGCCGATTTGGTGTGATGGATCTGGATCAGGATATCGTAAAGTCCTTCCGTGAAAAGAAAAAAACGGATACGGGATGGATTAACGGTGGATTTATGGTACTAAATACGAAGGTGCTTGATAACGTGGAAGGGGATACGGCTGTTTTTGAGAAGGAACCGATGGAGCGATTGGCAGCGCAGGGACAGATGACGTGCTACAGGCATGACGGATTCTGGAAGTGCATGGATACGCTGA
Organism: Lachnospiraceae bacterium; assembly: GCA_009774535.1. Classification (GTDB taxonomy): domain Bacteria; phylum Bacillota; class Clostridia; order Lachnospirales; family Lachnospiraceae; genus Eubacterium_J. The sequence goes on along the minus strand of VSNY01000063.1, from coordinate 11,814 downwards.
GGGATAAGCAGAAACTGGAAAAGCTGTGGGACAGTGGACAGGCGCCGTGGAAGGTTTGGTGATTGGAAACTATGTTTTGCGAAAGGGGGACGATAAGCTATGGGTTTTCAATTTTTAAAAACGGATATGGATGATCTGATGGTTATTATACCACACCAGGCAGAAGATGAGCGTGGGATGTATAAAAAATATTATGAAAGAGATCTGTTTGCTGCTAATGGGATATCTAATGAATTTACGGAAAGCAGTATTATTTATTCATTAAAAGGAACTGTCAGGGGATTACATTATCAGATCAAAAGTCCACAGGCAAAGCTTGTTCAGGTTCTAAAAGGGAAAGTATATGATGTGGCTTTGGATCTGAGGAGAAAATCAGCAACATTTGGAAAATGTTTTCAAATGTTGCTGACAGCAGAAGATCATAAGGTGCTTTATATTCCGCCTGGATTTGCACATGGGTTTCAGTCACTGGAAGATAATACTATTTTTACCTATTTGTGCAGTGGGAAATATATACCTGACGCGTGCGGATGTATTCAGTGGAATGATGCGGATTTAGATATTAGCTGGCCAATAGTTAAAACGGATGATGTAATTTTATCTAAAAAAGACAGAATGGCGCAAACTTTTTCGGAGTATTATACAGATATAAAAAAGATCATTGAAGGAGAAGATCATTGAGGACGGCAATTATTACAGGAGCAAATGGATTTGTTGGACATTATTTGGTAAAACTATTGGCGGATCAGGGGTATCGTGTTCTGGCCGTTGTACGAAGTGAAAAGGAAGTATTTCAAAATATCAGCGTTATTAAAAATGTGCATATTATATTTTGCGATTTGAATCAGATTGCTTCTTTGAATGAAAAAATAAAGTGTAATGTCTCAGAAAGTATATTTTATCATTTGGCCTGGGCAGGAAATTCAGGAAGTGGGAGGGGAGATTACCAGCTGCAGATGGATAATGCCAGATATGCGGTGGATGCTGCAATTTTAGCACAGAAACTTGGATGTAAAAGATTTGTTGTATCTGGAAGTGTGACACAGCTAATGTATAGGGATTATCTAAGACAGGATCAGGTCAGTCCAGAGCAGTCGGTATGTTATGCAGTCGGTAAAATGGCGGCGGAAGCAATGCTGAAATGCGTGTGTCATAGCATAGGGATTGAATTATGCTGGGCATACATTGCTAATTTTTATGGGCCGGATGATCCAACAGAAAATTTTATAAACTTTTTAATTGGAAAATACAAGGCGCAGGAAGTGCCTGAATTAACATCTGCTGAACAGTTAGCAGATTTTATGTATGTAACGGATGTTGCAAGGGCGTTATTATTTTTAGGAGAACGGGGTAAGGCAAATTGTACATATTATGTAGGTTATGGAAACCCCCGTCCTTTAAAGGAATTTATCAACTTGATCCATAATAAAATTGCCCCAGGGATAGCAACTGGTATTGGTACAAAAAAATTCTGCGGTTCTGACATAGACGCCGTTCAGATTGACTATCACAAATTGTATAAAGATACAGGATTTAAGCCGAAAGTTAGTTTTGAAGAAGGGATTGAGATTTTGTTAAACTTCAAAGAAAAGAAACAAGAAAGAGAATTATGAATATGTGGGATGTTACGATTATTGGCTGTGGATTGAGTGGGATTACTGCTGCCAGAGAACTTGCAGACCAGGGAAAAAGAGTCCTGATTTTTGAAAAACGCAAGCATATAGGAGGAAATATATTTGATGAGAGAAATGCTGAAGGTTTTTTGATTCAGAAATATGGCCCGCATTGTTTTTTTTCCAATGACCGGAGGATACGTTCTTATATTGAGAAGTTTGTACGAACAGAAGATCATTTTGTCACATGCAAAACGGTTATAAATGGCAGGAAGATCCCCATGCCGTTTAATTTTGAATCAGCTGAATTGATCTATGGAAAAAAACAGTCGGAAGAATTAAAGAATGAATTGCTGAAATATTTCGCAGGAAGGGACATTGTAAGTGTTACAGAGTTAATAGATGCTAATAACAAACAAATTTCTGATTATGGAAGATATATGTATGAAAACGAATATAAGCAATATTCGGCGAAACAATGGGGGAGGCCAATTGATAACATTTCACCGGAGGTATTTAAACGGGTACCGGTGTATCTGTCTTATAAAAAAGAGTATCAATCGCATACAGATCAGTTCCTGCCAGTTGGAGGATTCACGAAAATGGCGGAAGCGATGCTGAAACATAAAAATATAAAGGTCTGTCTTGGATGTGATGTAATGAAAGATCAAATATTGCATATAGAGGATGACAGAGCGGTTATCAGATATGAAAATAATATTTTTAAGGGGCCTGTATTGTTTACCGGAGAATTGGATTCTTTGTTTCAGTACAAGTATGGGTATTTACCTTACCGTTCTTTAGAATTTATATGGAAGAGTTTGGATCAGGAAGAGTTTCAGGATACTGAGATCGTTGCGTATCCGCAGGCCGATAAAATCACAAGGATTACCGAATATAAGAAGATCCCGCATCAGAACGTACCATATAAGACAGTAATTTCAATTGAAATTCCTTTTGAATATGATGCTAATGCACCAGTAGGAAATGAACCATATTATCCGGTAAAAAATGAGGAGGATAATAAATTATATGCACAGTACAGGCACTTGGCGGCATCGGTAGATAATTTATTTTTGTGCGGAAGGCTGGCCGATTATCAGTATTATAACATGGATATGGTAATGATCAAGGCCTGGAAAACAGCTAAAGATATTATGAGATACAGGGAGAAAAACAGATGAAGATCATTTCAGTTGTAGTACCTACATATAATGAGGCGGGAAATGTTCGGGCTGTATATAACAGGGTAAAAAAAGTATTTGCGGACCATTTGGGAAATTACAGGTTTGAACTGTTGTTTGAAGACAATGATTCCACAGACCATACGAGAATGGAAATCGAACAGCTGTGCAGGGAGGATCACAGGGTAAAAGCAGTTTTTAATGCGAAAAACTTCGGATTCACCCGTTCCACCTATTATGCGCTGCTGCAGGCAACCGGAGATGCGGCAGTCCTGATGTATGCGGACATGCAGGACCCGCCGGAAACGATCCCGGCGTTTGTCAGGAAATGGGAAGAGGGCTATCTGGTCATAACCGGAATCAAGGCTTCCAGCAGGGAAAATCCGCTGATGACGAGGATACGGAAGCTGTATTACGGGATCTTAAAAAGGATCTGCGAGGTGGAGCATATCGGAAGCTATAACGGATTCGGGCTGTATGACCGCTGTTTCCTGGATGTGCTGCGCGGCATGAAAGACCCGTATCCGTATTTCAGAGGAATTGTGGCGGAGCTGGCTCCGAAACGGTGTGAAGTGGAATACGCCCACCAGCTGCGGCAGCATGGGAAGACGCATATGGATTTTCTGAAATTATATGATGTGGCGATGGCGGGAATTACCAGCTATTCCAAAGCAGCGATGCGTATGGCAACGCTGCTGGGCGGGGTGATGGGATGCGGCAGCGTCGTGATTGCGCTGGTAACGCTGGTAAAGAAACTGCTGTACTGGGACAGCTTTCCGATTGGGAATGCGGCGATTCTGATTGGCGTATTTGCGATCGGAGCGGTACAGCTGTTTTTTACCGGGCTGATCGGGGAATATATTGTAAGCATATCGATACGGACGATGGGGCATCCGCTGGTGGTGGAAGAAAAGAGACTGAATTTTCAGGATGATCCTGTTTCAGAATCATTACGAATGCAGCAAAGAAAGGAGTCGGAACGTGCATCATACAAAGATAACCATACCCTATAAATATGTAGTGGCAGCAGCGTATTTGTATATGACGCTTCCCATTATAGTCTTTTTTCTGGGATGGCTGAAAACAGGATACGGCGTTTTATTTTCAGGGATGGTTCTGGCAGGTCTTTTTTGGATTTTAAAAGAGCAGTTTCAAAGTGATGAAAGTATTCGTCTGCCTCTGGCAGCAGTATTTTTGTTTCTGATCGTGATGTTTGTATGGGGTTATGGTTCCGGGGTAGGCGGATTTTGGCCGCAGAAGGCAGACTGGCACTGGAGAAATGCTATTTTGCGGGATCTGACTGACTATTCCTGGCCAGTGGTATATCCGGACACGGGCAATGCGCTTGTATATTATATTTCCTATTTTCTGGTTCCTGCTTTGGCCGGCAAGCTGTTTGGCTGGCAGGCGGCGAATACGGTATTGCTTTTATGGACAATTCTGGGCTTAAGCATTTGTGTTCTTTTACTGTGCAGGCGTTTGAATCTTGATTCTGTCAAACACATGCTGATGCTTCTGTTGGTGTTTCTTCTGTGGCAGGGACTAGACAGCATACGGAACAGGCTGATGGAAGCCTTTGGCATTTTCGGGCCGGGCTATCAGTACACGCCGAATCACGTTTTGCTGGAATGGGTGACGAACCAGACCATTGTGCCATGGATTGCGGTATTGCTGTTTCTCAACGACCGGAAAGTGAAACATTATGCTTATTTGGGCATGTGCGTGCTGGCATCCGCGCCGCTGCCGTTTGTCGGGTTGTTTGTACTGCTGGCGGCAGACGGGATCTGTCAGATGTGTATGACGCGCGGCAGATCTCTGAAAGACTGGTGCAGCCAGGTGTGCAGTATACAAAATCTTGCTGCTGTTTTTAGTATCCTTCCGGTATACGGGATGTATTTTTTTGGAAATACAGCTGCAAACGGCAGTTCCGGCGCAGGGGGATTCGGATTTTATATTGCACCGGAGGACTTTACCAGTATGCAGCTGCTGGTGCTGCTTTTCTTTTATTTTTTTCAGTTTTTTATAGTTACGATAGTAATCGGGAAAGATTATAAAAGGGACTTTTTATTTGTTACACTGAATATTTCACTCTTCGTGATTCCGATTTTCAGGTTGGGAGAAGGCGGGGATTTCTGCATGCGTGTTTCCATTCCGGCGTTGTTTTTGCTAATGGTTTATACAGCGGAATTTATACAGAAACATGCAGAAGAAAGACTGACAGCAAGGTTAACAGTTTTAATCGCAGCATTTGGAATTATGTTTGCACAGTCCTGCGATGAATGGTGTATCCAATATCTTACGGTGAAAAGTTCTAAAAGCAGCGATCAATTCTGGGCGGATGAGATGCATACGTTTTCCAATAAATCTTCACATGCAAAATATCTGGGTCTTAATTTGCATAATTTTCTAATGGAAAAACCAGATCAGGGTATCTTTTTTTCCAAATTTTGCAAATCGAAGTCTGAAATGGAAGTGTCACAGGACCGGCAGGTGTCACAGGCATTTTTAAAAGAGCAGGGGTTTTGCATAGGATCTGGAACATATAAGATAGCGCCTGCAGAGGATACAGCAAAAGCAGTCACATCTGATGCAGAAGGGCGGCTGGCGTTGAGTGGTGACTCAGAACCGTTACTTTTGTCCAATACGACGCAGCCGGGCAAATTTGAAGTTTATTTTGAAGATGCCAAGAAAGTACTTGTATTTCCAGAGGAAGAAAACGGAGAACGAAGAGAGGCCAGGATCGGTGAGCATGTGTCGGAATGGGCAAAAAATGAAATGCCGGAGAGACAATTATTTGAAATATTCAGAGAAGATGATCATTATTATATTATATGGAATCATACGTATGCATTAACTTGTGATGAAAGCGGAATATTTTGGGAAGAGGCAGGTCGAGACAAAACACAGTGGTGGACGATAGAACCAGCAGCCAATTAGAGGTCTGAACGCCAAATCCGAAATGTCCGGCAAATGTTGTAAAGCCTGCTATCACCAGACTTTTCGGGCGGCAGTCCAAGTCTGCCGCCCGGGCATCTCAAAATCCAACACCGTGCCAGTTCCAGGAACTTTACACGCTGGTTAGCGGCCTGCTTATGCAGATTGCAATCGATGATCCTTACTCTTTGATTTCATCGATATCTGTAAGGTTTACTCCTAAGTTGTTGAGTAACGCTTTTAACCTTAGATACTTTTTTTCAGTTTAGCATATGTTTCTACTGCATGTTCTTTCTGTGCCGACATCATGTATTCCTGTATTTCTCCAAAATCATCCATGGCATTTTTCATTAACCCGAACCGTTTTGCTTATACAAGAATCAGCGAATATAAGCTGCTGCAAAAAGAACAGGCTCCGAATGGGACAATTCTGGTGTATGAATATCCAAAAGCCTGCATGCAGGGGGATATTCCGTATTATCCGGAGGAGACCAAAGAAAGCAGGGACTGTTATAACCGATATCTGGCGCTGGCAGACCAGATTCCGCATTTATACCTGTCGGGACGGCTGGCGCAGTATATGTACTGCAACATGGACGCGGCCATTGATCATGCTATGCAGTTAGCGCAAAAGATTATAGAAAAGGAGAACTGAACGTTGAAAATCGCAGTGATAGGAACCGGATACGTGGGCCTGGTAACAGGTACATGCTTTGCAGAAATGGGAAATCAGGTGTGGTGCGTAGATGTGGACACCGCCAAAATAGAACAGCTCAAAAACGGCCGGATACCGATTTATGAACCAGGGCTTACCGATCTGGTAACAAAAAATACAACGCAGGGACACTTGTATTTTACGACAGAACTGGCGGAAGCGCTTGCTGTCTGTGAAATCTGCTTTATCGCCGTCGTCACGCCAATGGGCGAAGACGGAAGCGCAGATTTGCATTACGTGCTGGAAGCGGCAAAAAGCATTGGAGCAGGTATGTGCCGCCATATGTATATTGTGGACAAATCTACCGTTCCGGTCGGCACGGCCGGGAAGGTACGCGCAGCCGTCCAGCAGCAGCTGGATCTTAGAAAAAAGCCGCTGACCTTTGATGTGATTTCCAACCCGGAATTTTTAAAAGAAGGAACAGCCGTCAGCGACTGCCTCAAACCGGACCGCATTGTGATTGGCGCCGATAACGAACGGGCGGCGGATGTGATGACGGAGCTGTATAAGCCCTATTTGATCAACCCGGAAAATTTTATCAGGATGGATATTGCAAGTGCCGAAATGACCAAATATGCGGCAAATTCCATGCTGGCTGCTAAAATTTCCTTTATGAATGAAATGTCCGGGATCTGTGAACGCGTCGGGGCAGATATTAACCAGGTGCGCAGGGGTATACGACAAAGATCCTGCAGGCCGGATGCATAACAGGGTTCTGTAATGTGTTTATTGCGGAATGGTATCAGTTTTCGGAAACCTTATTTATTTACGCAGCAGCGGTATATAGCTGTGTATATGCAGCGCATTTTTTTAAAGAGAGAAGATACGGATTATCTTTTTTGACTTTAGCAGCAGGGTATAATTGTTACCAGCCTGCAATGGCTATTTATGTTTTTTTAATTCTCTTACATGTATGTTATCTGTCATTTTCCAGAAATTTTGGAAAAGAGGCAGCGATGTATGCAGGATTCCAGAATGTAAAGGGTGATTTTGTTGCGGTTATGGATGCAGATTTGCAGGACCCGCCGCAATTGCTGCCTGAAATGCTGGAAATTATAAAATCAGGTGAATATGACAGTGTAGCAGCCAGACGCGCCGGAAGAAAGGGAGAACCTGTTTTGCGTTCTGCGTTAGCACGCGGTTTTTATTGGATCATGAACCGTATTTCAGATACAGACATCGCGCGCGATTTCCGGCTTATGAAAAAAGAAATGGCAGATGCCGTTGCGGAAATGGGAGAATATAATCGTTTTTCAAAAGGTATTTTTGGATGGGTGGGATTTCGGACCTATTGGATGCCATATGAAAATGTGCAGCGTCTGGCGGGAAAAAGCAAGTGGAATTTTTGGAAATTATTCCGGTATGCGGTGGATGGGATTCTTAATTTTTCACATGTGCCTTTGCATATATCTTCTTTCTTTGGAGGAGTTATGACCTTTGCGGCATTTATTTTACTAATTGCAGTAGTAATCTGGCGCATTTGTTTTGGCGATCCGGTTGCAGGCTGGGCTTCTATGATCTGTGCTGTGATTTTTATGGGTGGTATACAGCTGTTCTGTATGGGGATTATGGGACAGTATGTGGCCAAGATTTATATGGAATCCAAGCATAGGCCGCATTATATTATCGCAGAGTCCAGCCGGGAAGGAACAAAAAAATTAGATGAATGCCGAAAAGTGTTTCTCTTCTGGTTCATCCAGGGAAATAGAAATATATCTTTACTTCATAATGGGATGAAGCTATAATAAATACAAAGAGCGGCCGATAAAAAGCCAAATAGCCAGGACATCAGAACAGGAGGAGACAGTTGAAATGCAAGAGACCGAAAAAAGCTTACAGGAACAGGCATTGAAAGAATCCGAGTACACCTATGACCAGAAATTTAAGCAATTATTCCGAAACAAAAAATTCCTGTCCCCCATATTAAAAAATATCGTAAAAGAATATAAAAACCTGCCTCCGGAAAAGATCGAGAGCCTGATCGTTTCGGTAAAAGGCGACGAGGAAGTGGCGGTACAAATAACCACAGAGGATGTAGGAAAAGGGGAAGAATCAAAAACGTATTATGATGTCATGGTAGGCTGCCGATATCCGGATTCCCAGGATCTGCTGCTGGTGGATCTGTATTTTGATCTGGAAATGCAGCGGGAGAAATATCCAGGATACCCGGTTCCAAAGCGGGGCATTTATTATTGCAGCCGGATGTTAAGCCGCCAGCTGGACAGCCCGGGAGAAGAAGACTACGCAAAGCTGAAACCGGTCTACTCTGTATGGATAATCGTCAACGGTATACCAAAAGTATTACAGTATTCCAGACAGGAGCTGTCTATTGCCGGAACCAACAGCCGGGAAGAAGAGAGCAAAACGTACAGTGAAAAGAAGAAAGCCAGATATGATGCGGCAGTCAGCAGACTGAACAGCGAAGCGGATCTGATTCATCTGTGTCTGATTTTTCTGGCGGAAGACTTTTCAGATCAGGGAGCAATGGGAGACGATCTGATTCGGTATCTGCAGTCCGTATTTGTAAAAAAAGCAGGAGATCCGCAGTACAATCCATATGCGGACTATTCCAAAAGCATTGTAAAGGAGGCGGATGAGATTATGACAATTGTTGGAATGTTTGAAAAGCGCGGGGAACTGCGGGGGGAAGAACGAGGTGAAAAACGAGGCGAGAGAATTGGACAAAAACGGGGCGAAGACCGTTTGCGAAACTTGTTTTTCTGTTTAAGACAACAGGGACGCGAAGAAGATATTGATGAGATAATCAGCGCGCAAAATCCGCAGCTGCTGGAAAAACTGTATGCGGAATTTCATTTGTAGTATAGCGGATCATTTCTTTCCTTGTTTTCTGCAAAACGCAATGTATTGTTAATCATGGCCTGTTTTCAATTACTATCAGGGTGAGTAAGAAAAAATTTTGCCTTATGCCTTATATAGAATGAAGCTATATAATACAAAGAGCGGCCGATAAAAAGCCAAATAGCCAGGACATCAGAACAGGAGGAGACAGTTGAAATGCAAGAGACCGAAAAAAGCTTACAGGAACAGGCATTGAAAGAATCCGAGTACACCTATGACCAGAAATTTAAGCAATTATTCCGAAACAAAAAATTCCTGTCCCCCATATTAAAAAATATCGTAAAAGAATATAAAAACCTGCCTCCGGAAAAGATCGAGAGCCTGATCGTTTCGGTAAAAGGCGACGAGGAAGTGGCGGTACAAATAACCACAGAGGATGTAGGAAAAGGGGAAGAATCAAAAACGTATTATGATGTCATGGTAGGCTGCCGATATCCGGATTCCCAGGATCTGCTGCTGGTGGATCTGTATTTTGATCTGGAAATGCAGCGGGAGAAATATCCAGGATACCCGGTTCCAAAGCGGGGCATTTATTATTGCAGCCGGATGTTAAGCCGCCAGCTGGACAGCCCGGGAGAAGAAGACTACGCAAAGCTGAAACCGGTCTACTCTGTATGGATAATCGTCAACGGTATACCAAAAGTATTACAGTATTCCAGACAGGAGCTGTCTATTGCCGGAACCAACAGCCGGGAAGAAGAGAGCAAAACGTACAGTGAAAAGAAGAAAGCCAGATATGATGCGGCAGTCAGCAGACTGAACAGCGAAGCGGATCTGATTCATCTGTGTCTGATTTTTCTGGCGGAAGACTTTTCAGATCAGGGAGCAATGGGAGACGATCTGATTCGGTATCTGCAGTCCGTATTTGTAAAAAAAGCAGGAGATCCGCAGTACAATCCATATGCGGACTATTCCAAAAGCATTGTAAAGGAGGCGGATGAGATTATGACAATTGTTGGAATGTTTGAAAAGCGCGGGGAACTGCGGGGGGAAGAACGAGGTGAAAAACGAGGCGAGAGAATTGGACAAAAACGGGGCGAAGACCGTTTGCGAAACTTGTTTTTCTGTTTAAGACAACAGGGACGCGAAGAAGATATTGATGAAATTATCAGCGCGCAAAATCCGCAGCTGCTGGAAAAACTGTATGCGGAATTTCATTTGTAGTATAAAAAGTGTTTCCGCCGCAATAGATACAAAATCCGCCAAATTGCCTAGTTGACAAACATCTGGAAATGGCATACATTATAAGCAGCTTAATTTACTAAATTAAGCTGCTTACTTAACTAAAAAATCTGCTGCGTCAGTAGCTAAACCAGACAAATAAAGGTGGAAAGACTTATGTCCAAAGCAGTAAAATTAGCAGATATCGGAAAACAGCTGGGGGTAAGCACGGTTACTGTCTCCAAGGCGCTGTCCGGCCAAAGGGGCGTCAGCGAGGAGCTGCGTGCAAAAATCAGGCAGCTGGCCGACGAAATGGGCTATGTAAAATCAACGCAGGATAAATCGAAAGAACGCAGAAGCTATACCATCGGGGTTGCAGTAGCAGAACGCTATCTCGGCGGCCCGTCTTCTTTTTATCTGCGTATGTATCAGGAACTGTCCCAAAAAGCGATACGAAAAAATTGTTTTGCCATGTTGGAAGTGATCAGCTTTGATGAGGAGCATGAGGTTCGCCTGCCAAAGATGGTAAAAGAGGAAAAAGCCGACGCGGTGGTCCTGATGGGGACGTTTACGTTGGAATATACAAAGTTTCTTCGGAAAAATGTGTGCCTGCCTTTGATTTTGTTAGATACGCTTGCCAATGAGGAAGACACGGATTCTGTAGTAAGCAACAATATGATGGGCGCTTACCGGATGACAAATTATTTATTTCGTATGGGGCATTCCAAAATCGGGTTTGTAGGAACCAGACTGGCGACAACAAGTATTGATGACCGGTTTTTCGGGTATTTAAAGTCTTTGATGCAGCATGGAGTTCCGCTTAGGGAAGACTGGCTGATTGAAGACCGTGACAGAAAGACGGGTGCGGGCGATTATGACCGCTATTTTAAGCTGCCGCCAAAAGAAGAAATGCCGACAGCTTTTTTCTGCAACAATGATATGGCGGCGCTTGCCATGGTCCGCAGGCTGACGGAGAATGGATATGCGGTGCCGGATGATATATCCATTGTAGGCTTTGATAATTTTATCAATGAATCGTTTCCGCAGATCGGGATTACGACGTATGCGATTAAAATCAGGGAGATGGCGGGAAGAGCGATTCATATTTTGCTGCATAAGCTGGAAAATCCGGATTATAAGACAGGTGTATATATGATTGACGGGGAATTTATCGAACGGGACAGTGCGAAGCGGATTGGGGAAGAGGTTCCTTTTATATAGAAATTACTGTCTAAATTATGATACAAAGTATGAAAATGTAGTGGGTGCAGGTATCCGGCTCATTGCGAAGCAATTCTGAATGGCTGGATACCTGACAGTTCCATGGGTGATCTGAACTGTTATAGAT
>VSNY01000062.1 GCA_009774535.1 Lachnospiraceae bacterium | reverse complement strand
ACCTAAATTGATGTAAAGACAAATGCGTTGTGTATGCCGCAGTTTTTGGAGAAGAATTGCAACAGTGCATTGTGTTTTCTCAACGGAGGCGGTATAATAGTCGAAAGGCCATGGGGCCAGGGCCATTCTTATTGACCCCAGCCCGGAAAGGTGGAACAAGCTATGAAAATCAGCTATAAACCGCTCTGGAAAACACTGATCGACAAGAACATGAGTAAGAAAGATTTGCGGCTCCAGGCGCATTTGACAACGAACCATATCGCCAACATGGGCAAGGGGGAGCATATCTCCATGCCGACACTTATCAAGATTTGCGAAACTTTGAACTGTTATATTTCCGATGTGATTGCGCTTGTGCCGGACGATGCCTCGTAAGAGAGAAAGAATAATACAGTGATAACCGATTGGTTTATGTGTAAGTCAAAGGCGGGAATTTTGAAAACTACACACTAATCACAAAATACTATGTTATGCTGTTTCCTGGAGGTATCATTATGCGAAAGATTTTAGTTGTCGAGGATGACCTGGACATTCAAGAATTGTTGAAGAACTTTCTGCAAGAGGTAGGATATGAGATCAGGTTAGCCAGCGATGGTGTGGAAGCCCTTTCTGTATTTTCTGCCTCGCAATTTGATTTGGTGCTGCTTGATGTAATGCTCCCCAAAATTGATGGATTTGCCGTCTGTGAGCTGATACGAAAGCAATCGCAGGTTCCTATCATCATGCTTACTGCATTGAGCGGAGAGGAAGAACAAATTCGGGGACTGGATTTGCAGGTGGATGACTACATCACAAAACCATTTTCTATGCCGATTTTAATTCGGAAGATTGCCGCTGTCCTGCGGCGGAGCGGCGGGCTGCAAGAGGATGAACACAAAACGATTTCCTATCAAAACCTTGTTTTGGATTGCGACAATTACACGGCCACGGTAAACGGCACCGCGTATGAATTGACGCAACGGGAATTTGAAGTGTTGAAAGAACTGCTCACTAATCAAGGCCGTATTCTGACCCGGCAAAATCTTTTGGATAAACTATGGCGGTATGACTTTTATGGGGACGAGCGTGTAGTTGATACGCACATCAAGAATTTGCGGAAGAAGTTGGGAATTGAATTTATCCAGACAATCCGAGGGGTGGGATACAAAATTGACAAAGAAAATTAAAAGCAGTTTATATGCAAAAGTGTTTCTCACCACAACAGCGATGCTTTTGTGCGTGTCACTATTGGTATTTAGCTTATTAGCATGGTTGATGCCGCAAACCTATTCCAATAGGCTCAATACAGTCTTGGATGAACGGGTGCAGCGTTTTGTTTCCGAACTGGAGCAAGTAGCTTTTCCGAATAGCGGCGGTTTGTTCGACCAGCTTCTTCAAGATGCAGAAATCAATTCCGTTGAACTGTATAATGGCAAAGGTGAGTTCGTGTCCTTGCCAACAGAACTATTTGCCGAAGCGTGGGACGGTAACACGGCGTATATTGAGCAAACGCAGATTAATGAGTTGCGCAAAACTGTCCCCCTTCTGTCGGGCAGCTACCACTTTTCCTTTTCTGATAGCAATGAGCGATATATGCTCATCGTTTACGGAGCAGCAGAACAAATCGGGGAATTGCAACAGTCTTTTATCCGTGTATTTCCGTTTATCCTATTGATCGTTTTAGCAGTTGCTTTTATTGTGTCTTCGCTTTACTCTTGTATGATTACAAAGCCTGTACTGGAAATCAGCCGCATATCCGAAAAGATGTCTGACTTGCAGTTGAATTGGACGGTTGATGAACAACGGACTGATGAATTGGGAACACTGGGGAAAAGCCTGAACAGGCTATCGTACAATCTTTCTGTCACCCTCTCTGATTTGCAAAACGCAAACAAGAAACTTGAAGCCGACATTGAGCATGAAAAGAAATTGGAACAGGCACGTACAAATTTCTTTTCGGCGGTATCCCATGAGCTGAAAACACCTGTAACCATTATCAAAGGGCAGTTAGAAGGAATGCTGCTCGGTATTGGGGCCTACAAAGACCGTGAGAAATATTTGACGAGATCGCTGGAAATTGCAAACACCCTTGAAACAATGGTGCAGGAGATATTGACAATCTCTCGGCTGGAAACTGTGGGGCCGGATTTCAAAAGGGACTGTTTAGATTGTGTTCAGATTATCAAATCCTATTTAAGTGAAACCGAAGATTTGATTGCGGGAAAAGATTTGCAAATATATCTTGATGCTCCACCATCCGTCCTTATGTCTGGGAACAAAATGTTGATGGAAAAAGTGTTTTCCAATCTGATCGGAAACGCAATCAAGCATTCTCCGCAGGGCGCCTTCATTCGTATCTCCGTCCATACGGAACATGAACAGATAAAGTTTTCTGTTGAAAACACAGGCGCCCATATCCCGGAGGACAGTATTCCCAAACTATTTGATGCGTTTTATCGTGTGGAGCAATCCAGAAGCCGTAAAACCGGCGGAAGCGGGTTAGGGCTGTATATCGTGCAGGAAATACTACACCTGCATGGAAGTGAATGTACGGTCTGCAATACACAGGCCGGGGTAAAGTTCTCTTTTACAATCTGACAGATATAGAAAAGCGGCGGGCGATTGCCCCGCCGCTTTTCAACTACACATAAATCACAAACTAATCCCACATGTATCACAAAAAGAGGTGATATGATATGGGCATACTAAGAAAGGATGGTGTTTTCAAATGAAGAACACAAAGAAAATCTCATATGCACTTCTGGCCCTGCTTCTTGTAGCCTGCTTTGCCGGATGTAGTGCGGCTGCTGCATCGGTACTTCCGCATGGAAGCGGTGAAACATCCGCTTTACCCTCGGAGTCGACATCTATGTACGATGTGGCCTATGCAGAAAATGGTGTCGAAGATGCTGCCCACGATGAAGCGGTATTGAAGGAGCAGCTCAAGAACTATGAAGAATTTGGCATGGTCTACGATTCGGATAAAGATGTGTTGTATTACAACGGGAAGTTGGTCAGATGGTTTGAAGATTATTACGAGTTGAGTGCTGAAGAGCGGGCAGGCATAGACTTTTTCAACGAGAACGGAGTGGTTGATGTTTATGCTGTTCGGGATTTTAGTAACCTCATTCAAAATGATGACGGCTCCTTTGACCCCAGCGGCAAAATAGTTGGATTGAAAGAATTTTCTGATAAGGAATTTGCTGAACGGGACATCAATGCCATAAAAAACCCTCCAAGAGAGGTGTGTTACGCTGGCGGTGGGCCGCTGACACCGGATGAAGCACAGGCTATAGCAGACGAATATGACGCATTTGGTGTTGACTATGACGCCAGCATTGACCAGTGGTATTTTAACGGCGAAAAAGTACGGTTCTTCCAAGATGTGCTGACATCCAATAGCGAGAGCCTAACCGGCGGAAATTTCCATGGTGCAATCCGCAGTTCGTGGAACGAAAACGGTTCGATCGACATCTATACGGTTCGTGACTTTGCAAATCTGAACACTTCCAGGAATGGAACGCTGACCGGCGTAGAGAAATTCAGCCAAGCGGAATTTGACGAACACACGCAGACGGAATTTAACGAACACATGCAGAGGGAAGTACAAACCAGCTCGGGTGAGTGTGTGGTAATTCAAGAGTAAAGACTGCCGGACGACGGCAAAAGAAAAAAAGCCGTCGTACAGTAGAGCATTGTCACGCCCAAAACGGCGGCTTTGAGAAATCAAGGCCGCTGTTTTTTAGATCCATTGGCGGCAACAGGAGGACGCCGCCATGCGATTGTGGAGAGATAGGCACTTATCAAAAAAAGCCTGACCCCCGCATTGGCGTACTCCGCCCACACTTGCGAAAATAGTCGTTTCTTAGCAAATCATAATGTTGTCCCCAGCGTCCGAACAGTCTTGCACTGTACGGGCGCTTTTCTATATCCAGGCCAGCGACACCGGCCCCGCTGCCGCTCTCCGCCCTCCCCGTTCAGACCCCAAAAATCCGAACGGAGGAAAGGACGATGGAAATTACTATCAAAATTAACGGACGGTTTGTTTCCATTGAGGTCAGCGCCGAGGTTGCTGACTATCTGGAACAGGCCAAGCGGAACAATCGGAAACTCTACCGGGAACGTCGGCGGTATTGGGATGGGCGCGAGAGTGACGAGTGCATAATTACAGGCCGGCGGGCAGCGCCATTTGCACCGGCAGCGGCCCGCAAAGGACAGTCGCATGCTTTATGCCCGTAAGGGCTGGCATGCGTATGGACGCAGGTTCCGTCACCAGAAAGCGTAAAGCCGTCCTTATTTATAAGGCCGCGGCGCATGGATGGGATGATGGCGGCGGGGAGGATGATTTTTATAAGTATGGCAGAATTACAACAGGAAAAGGCATTATTAAGTATCAAAGAATTTTGTGGCTATTTAGGAATAGGACAGACAAAAGCACGAAAATTATTAAGAGGTCGTAATGGATTTGGAGTTCAGATAGGAAATTGATGTTATGCGAATAAGAATAAGCTTGATAAATGGCTGAATCGACAATTAATATAAATTTAAAATATTAAAGTAAAAAAAGTTATCAGAAACGGTAAATACTTTTTTCATTAAAATCGTATTTATCGCTGAAAGTTTGGATTTGTGAGTTGAAAGTAATAAGCTTTGGTGTTATACTTAGCGAAGTATATCTAAACTTATCTTTTTGGTTTGCTCACAAAATCAGAAAGGATTGATGGATATGGGAAAGCCATTAAAAGGGAAAGAACTGGGAAAGGGTATTAGTCAAAGAAAAGATGGACTGTATCAAGGGCGTTTTACAAATCGATTTGGTAAAAGACAGGTGATATATGATAAGACGTATAATGGAATTCAAAAGAGCATGTTACAAAGGAGTCTTTATTTGAAGGTGTAGAGCAATATGAAAAAAGGATCTAAATAGGGTAAAATGGAAATGGAACAGAAATGGTACAGTAGTATCAAAAATTAAAGTGTAAGAGTACGAAAAACCCCATAAAAATAAAGGAGAAAACAAATGGAACAGTACAAACAGGAATTTATTGAGTTTATGGTAGAAAGCGACGTTTTGAAATTTGGAGAATTTATCTTAAAAAGCGGACGCAAGTCCCCGTTTTTTATGAATGCCGGAGGCTATGTGACTGGTACGCAGCTGATGAAGCTGGGGGAATATTATGCGAAGGCTATTCATGCGCATTACGGAGATGACTTTGATGTCTTATTCGGGCCGGCATATAAGGGGATTCCATTAAGTGTGGCTACGGCTATCGCATATGCAAAACTGTACGGCAGGGACGTTCGTTACTGTTCTAACCGCAAAGAAGAAAAAGACCATGGCGATGCCGGAATTTTGCTGGGGAGCAGCTTAAAGGACGGCGACCGGGTGGTAATGATTGAAGATGTGACGACATCGGGCAAATCCATCGAAGAGACATTTCCGATTCTGCAGGCCCAGGGGGATATCCGTGTCGTAGGGCTGATCGTTTCTTTGAATCGTATGGAGAAAGGGCTGGGCGGCGAAATGAGCGCGCTGGATGAAATCCAAAAGACATATGGATTTGAAGCAAATGCGATCGTTTCAATGCAGGAAGTGACAGCATACTTATACAACCAGCCATATCATGGAAAAATTCTGATTGATGATACATTAAAAGCTGCGATTGACGCATACTATGAACAGTATGGTGCAAAATAAACTGAGGGCTGTGAATTGAAATATCAAAAGCATAAAAAAGGATACCGGATGGCGGCGTGGCTGCTGTTTGGCCTTTATTTGATCCTGATGGTCTATTTTTTGTTCTTTGCCGAAAGCATGGGACGGACATCGATGGGACAGGAATATCATTATAACTTGATGCCGCTGAAAGAAATACGCCGATATATTACGTATTATGATGTGATCGGGCCTTTTACGGTGTTTTTGAATCTGGCGGGAAATATTCTTGCCTTTGTGCCGTTCGGGCTGTTTTTTCCGCTGTTGTCACGCAAAAACCGGGGCTTTTTTAAGGTGACCTTGATCAGTTTTGAGGTGAGTCTGCTGGTGGAGCTGATCCAGCTGGTGACAAGGGTCGGAAGCTGTGATGTGGATGATATGATTTTAAATACACTGGGCGGTATGCTGGGGTATTTTTGTTTTAAGATCCTGTTTCTGTGGCACAGGATGGAACTGAAAGGGGCAGGGGATGAAGAAAAAAGCACGGGCTGAGAAAAATTATAAATTTACCGGGAAAAAGCATTCCGGGCCGGGAGCGGCTGCGCTTGTATTTTCATTTGCGCCGCTGGTTATGTTCTTTTACGCGGTGGCTGTCTCTTATAGGAAAGGCGGGCAGGCGCAGGAGACGATCGGGTGTATCGGAATTGCGGCGATGCTGGCCGCGCTTATGACGCTGCGGGTGTCGGTGCGGGAAGCACGTAAAGAAAATGTGCTGAAAAGAGTACCAGTGACGGGCGCCGTCCTGTCTGTGCTGATGCTGGCAGGATGGACGGCAGTATATGTGATAGGATGGATAGGATTATGAGTTATCAGGAGATTTATGCAAAAAACAATGCGCGCGCTGCAGAACGTTTTGAACTGGTCTGCGAGCGTATCCGTGAAGCAGCCGGCGCGCCGGAGGTGCAGGCAGAATACGCGGATTATTTTCAAAGGACAGCGGAGTTTCTTTTGCTGACGGTAAAGGTGCTGCGGATGCAGCAGGAAGGGGCGCTTGAGAACCGGTCGATGGAAGACTGCGAGGCGCTGAATCAGGAGCTGTATGCAGATCTTTTGCCGGGGGATCACGGGTATGAAAAAAGCTATGCCAATCCGGCTTATGCGGTGAAAAAGATGGGAGAAGCGCTGGGCGGGCCATTGTGTTTTTTGTATGCGGAATGCCGCGCGCTGATTGCGTATGCCTTTGAAGGCAGGCTGGCGGATATGACGGTGCTGATGGAGCTGTTTGTGGAAATCTATACCTGTTTTTGCCGTAAGGAAGGGACGGACGCGGATGAGATCCGGGGAATTTTGTACTGGCATTTTCACGATTACAGCGAACTGATTGTGGCGCAGAGTATCCGGGAAAGCGTAGATCCGAAGCTGGATTTTTTTACCGGAATTGTACAGCATGCGGATTTGGATGATTTGACATATTTGTATCGTTACGGGGAATATATTTCGGAGAATGAAATACGTACGGCGCAGTATTTATCCGGGCTTTCCAAGGAGCAGATCCAGACGATGGCGGATACGTTTACGGAAGGCTACCGGATTGGATTTGAGGTAACGAATAAGGATTTGTCTAAGAAACAGACGGTCAGCATCCATTATGCCATTGGATTTGAGCGTGTTGTGCGTAAAGCGATAGAAAATTTTAACAAGATGGGATTGTCCAGCGTGATTTTCCGGGACGCGGTGTCTTCGATGGGAAGCAGGGGACATGGCAAGCGGGGCTGTTATTCTGTGGCGGCGAACCGGCAGTTTGATTATGACCACCGCAATGACAGCGCATATTATCTGGATAAGGCATTTGTAGAACGCAAGCTGGAAGTGCTGCGGGATGCTTATGAGACATACAAAGATCTGGCAGCGGTGTTTGCAGGGCCTGCCGTGCAGGAAGTATTTGGCGAGGAGCCGTTTGTGCCTGTAAATCGGCCGGAAGCTGCGCATTACAATGAAAAACAGCAAAAACTCAAAGTTTACGTTACAAACGAATCCGGACAGATTACAAACCGTTATATCAAAGGAGAAGAACGCAGTTTTACGATTATTGCTTATCCGCTGCCTGCGATTGGCAAAGATTATGAGAAGATCTTTGCGGAGACGGTAAAGCTGAACACGCTGGACTATATGCTGTACCGGAATATGCAGCAGCGGATGATCGATGTGCTGGACCGTGCGCGGCAGGTGCATATTTGCGGGAAAGGCAGCAATCAGACGGATCTGTACGTATCCATATTCCATCTGGAGCAGCCGGGCAGGCAGACAGCATTTGAAAACTGTGTTGCGGATGTAAACATTCCGGTCGGAGAAGTATTTACATCGCCTGTTCTGAAAGGGACGCATGGGCTGCTGCATGTTACAGGCGTATATTTAAACGAGCTGTATTACAAAGATCTTAAGCTGACGTTTACAGACGGCATGGTGACGGATTATACATGTGCGAATTTTGACGATCCGGCGGAAAACAAACGTTACGTCCGTGAAAATGTGCTGATGCAGCATGAGACGCTTCCGATGGGAGAGTTTGCAATCGGGACGAATACGACGGCTTACCGCATGGCCAGGGACTATCAGATCGCGGAGAGACTGCCGATCTTAATTGCGGAAAAGACAGGGCCGCATTTTGCGGTCGGAGATACATGCTATTCACATGCGGAGGATACGAAGGTGTTTAATCCGGATGGGAAAGAAATTATGGCGAAAGATAATGAACGGTCTGTTTTGCGCAAAAAGGATGCTTCTAAAGCATATTTTAACTGTCATACGGATATTACGATCCCGTATGATGAACTGGATATGATTACGGCGATAGCAGCGGACGGAAGCGCCGTGGATGTGATTCGGGACGGAAAATTTGTCGTTCCGGGGACGGAAGAGCTGAACGCGCCGTTAGAATAGAAAAAAGAGAATAGAAAAAGGCGGAGGATAAAAATGATAAAAGTAGGAATTGTAATGGGATCAGATTCAGATCTGCCAGTTATGGAAAAGGCTGCAGATGTATTAAAACAGCTGGGTATCGCGTTTGAAATGCGGATTATTTCTGCGCACCGGGAGCCGGATGTATTTTTTGAGTATGCCAAAACGGCTGAAGAAAAAGGAATCAAAGTGATCATTGCCGGAGCCGGGATGGCGGCGCATCTGCCGGGTATGTGCGCGGCGATCTTTCCGATGCCGGTGATCGGGATTCCTATGCATACGACGTCCCTGGGCGGGCGGGATTCCCTGTATTCGATTGTGCAGATGCCAAGCGGGATTCCGGTGGCGACAGTGGCGATCAACGGCGGCGCCAACGCAGCGCTGTTGGCGGCAAAAATACTTGCGGTATCAGATGACGCGCTGCTGCAGAAGCTGAAAGATTACGCGAAGGATTTAAAAGAACAGGTGCAGAAGAAGGACGCGCTGCTGCAGGAATGCGGCTACGAGGCATATGGAAAATAGCAGACGAGCCGCGGCTTACGGATACAAAGCAAACCCTGCGTATTCGTAGGAAGGAACAGAATAGTTCAGATGTACTGACCGGAAGGATTGCATGAAGGAAAGAAAAAGTCTGTGTTTGATTGATCAGCCGTAAAACAGGCCGATTCTTTTGGAGTACTTAAGAACAGCAAAATTAACGTTGCAGTTCTAACATGCTGGAAGAATTCTGTTTTACGGCTTTTTTCATGCGCAGGATGCAAAACGATCAGGAAAGGAGAAAAAATGGGAACAACATTAAACGATACGCCCAGCGCGGACCGGACGCATATCGCGTTTTTCGGCAGGATGAACAGCGGAAAGTCATCACTGATCAATGCGCTGGCGGGCCAGCAGATATCGATTGTGTCCGATGTCGGAGGGACAACGACAGACCTTGTGAAAAAGCCGATGGAAATCCATGGCATTGGGCCTTGCGTGCTGATTGACACAGCGGGATTCGATGATAACAGTTCGCTGGGAGACAGCCGGGTAGCGCTGGCAAAGCAGGCGGCAGGGCAGGCAGATCTTGCGGTGCTTGTATTTGCTGCCGGAGCGGACGAAGCGCTGACGGAGGAAAAGCGCTGGTACGAATTACTGCGCAAACGCGATACGCCAGTGCTTTTCGTGCTGAATAAAACGGATATCACCACGCAGACCGCACAGCTGGCAGAGCAGATACATAGACAGTTCCAGCAAAAGCCGCTGCTTGTAAGCGCCAAAACAACACAAGGGATCTCACAATTGAAACAGGCGCTGACCGCTGCGTATGACGGTATCCGCCAGGAACAGGTTCGCTTGATTACAGGAGGACTTGTGGGGCCGTCAGATCTGGTGATGCTGGTGATGCCGCAGGATATCCAGGCGCCGAAAGGGCGTCTGATTCTGCCGCAGGTGCAGACGATCCGGGAACTGCTGGATCAAAAGTGTCTGACGATGTGTACGACAGCGGCGCAGTTTACGCAGGCCCTGGAGTCTCTAAAACAGCCGCCAAAGCTGATCATTACCGATTCGCAGGTATTTCGCGCCATTTATGATCAAAAGCCAGAAGCAAGCAAACTGACTTCTTTTTCAACACTGTTTGCAGCGTATAAGGGCGATATGGAATACTTTGTCCACGGGGCGCATGTCATCGGCACATTAACACAAAAGGACCGCGTGTTGATTGCAGAATGCTGTACCCATGCGCCTTTGGATGAGGATATCGGCAGGGAAAAGCTCCCGCGTCTGCTGCGGAAAAAAATCGGGGAAGGGCTGACGGTCGATCTGGTATCCGGCGCGGATTTTCCGGAGGATCTGTCGGCGTACAGTCTGGTGATCCAGTGCGGCGCCTGTATGTTTCACCGCAAGCACGTGATGTCCAGAGTTGACGCCGCCAGGCAGCAGCACATCCCGATGACCAATTACGGCGTTGCGATTGCGTATCTGAACGGTATTCTGGACCAGGTGGAACTGCCGTAAAGATCAGATGCAAAAAATTACAGGAGGAGAGATATGGAAATCAATACAAAATTAGCCGTTATTGCGATCGTCGTAGAGCAGCCGGACAGTGTCCGGGAACTGAATGAGCTTCTTCATGGCTGCAGCAGTTATATTATTGGCAGAATGGGCATTCCGCATCGGGAACGCGGGGTGTCGCTGATCAGCGTGGCGATGGACGCGCCGCAGGATGTGATTAGTACATTGAGCGGGAAACTTGGAAGGATGAAAGGAGTATCCGCGAAGGTTGCTTATTCTAAACTGCCGGAAACAGTGGGCTGAGCGAAGCAGGAAGCAGCTGAAATAGAACGAAAATAAAATAAGAATACAGAAAGGAAACAAAACCATGTACAATATGATGTCACCAAAAGCAGAGGAATTTATCAGCGACGAAGAAATCCGGGAATGCCTGGACTATGCACAAAAAAATAAGAACAACGAAGCATTAATCAATGAAATACTCGAAAAAGCAAAAAAAATGAAAGGCATTTCCCATAAGGAAGCCATCGTTTTGCTCGATTGTGAACTGGAAGAGAAAAATAAAGAGATCCGGCAGCTGGCAGAGCAGATCAAGCAGGAGTTTTACGGCAACCGGATTGTCATGTTTGCACCACTGTATTTGTCTAATTACTGTATCAACGGCTGTGAATACTGCCCATACCATGCGAAAAACAAGCATATCTCAAGAAAAAAGCTGACGCAGGAAGAAGTACGCAGGGAAGTGATTGCCCTGCAGGATATGGGACATAAGCGGCTGGCGCTGGAAGCAGGAGAGGATCCGGTAAATAATCCGCTGGAATATATTTTGGAGTGTATTCATACGATTTACAGCATCAAACATAAAAACGGAGCCATTCGCCGCGTCAATGTCAATATTGCGGCGACGGATGTGGAATCTTACCGGAAGCTGAAAGAAGCGGGGATTGGTACTTATATTTTATTTCAGGAGACTTATCATAAGCAGCAGTATGAAAAACTGCATCCGACCGGACCAAAAAGCAATTATGCTTACCATACGGAGGCAATGGACCGCGCGATGGACGGCGGAATTGATGACGTGGGTTTAGGCGTTTTGTTCGGGCTGAACAATTACCGCTATGATTTTACCGGAATACTGATGCATGCGGAGCATCTGGAGGCGTATAAAGGCGTTGGCCCGCATACGATCAGCGTTCCAAGGGTGCGCAGCGCGGATGATATTGACCCGGACGTATTTGACAACGGCATTTCCGATGAGACATTTGAAAAAATTGTGGCATGTATCCGCATTGCCGTCCCTTATACCGGAATGATTGTATCGACCAGGGAATCCGCCGAGACACGTAAAAAAGTGCTGCACCTTGGTATTTCCCAGATCAGCGGCGGTTCCAGAACGAGTGTCGGCGGTTATTATGAAGAAGAAGCGCAGGACGATAATTCTGCCCAGTTTGACGTCAGCGACCGCCGTACCTTGGAAGAGGTAGTGCATTGGCTGATGGAACTTGGATATGTACCAAGCTTTTGTACGGCATGCTACCGCGCGGGACGTACGGGCGACCGTTTTATGGAATTGCTCAAAAGCAGGCAGATCATCAACTGCTGCCATCCGAATGCCTTAATCACACTGAAAGAATTTTTGGAAGATTACGCTTCTCCAGAGACGAAAGAGATAGGAGAAAAGCTGATTACAGAGGAATTAAAGAAGATTTCAAATGAAACTGTTCGTAAAAAAGCAGCGGAATATATCAAAAATATACAAAATGGGGAAAGGGATTTTCGATTTTAGTAAAATAATGTAAAAAAAATATAGACACCGCCTTGTTTATATAGTATAATTACAACATCAATGTAAATCAGGGGGTGCCTATATGAAGGATTTTAATCGAAATGATATTGACTGGGAAGAGTATTTTGCGGCAAAAAAGAGGATGGAGCAAAGATTTCATTTGTTTTTGCGGATAAGCGGATTTTTATTTTGGCTGTATATTTTGCTGGATTCCATAGTTTACAACCATTATTCATTTATGACGCTGTTGTCTGTTCCGTGTTTGATTAGTTTTGTGTACCTGATTAAAGAATATATCTAGCGTTCCATCCGGTACGAGATCCGGAAGGACTTATACAAAACGGCGCTAAGATGATCGCAGAAAAAGAAGAAGCACGAGTGCTGTCAGAACGGATTGTACGGGATGATACCCCAAAACATGGAATTTGATTTGGAGTACCGAACCCCTGAAAAGTGACTTAAAATGAATCTTAATTTTTAAAATAGCTGTTGATTTGATATGGCATATAGAAGGAAGAAGGTGTCAGGTTATGAGCATATTGCCAATGAATGATATGGCAAATACTTATATTGAGCATTCCATCGTTATTCATAATTTTGTAACAACAGTCGGTTCCCAATTAAAAAGTTCCATGTGTCGTGTATTCGGTGACAGTGTAAAATATAAGTGGATAGAAAATGAAAATAAACCAGTCATACCGGATGTTTCTATTAATTGTGATATTAAAAATAGGAGATCGACGAATTTTTTAGGCGTTCCACGTTTCATAATGGAAGTTTTGTCAGATGCGACAGAACAATATGACCGTACGGAAAAAATGGAATTATATAAGAAGGTTGAGGTAGCGGAATACTGGCTAGTGGACTGGCGGAAAAAACAGGTTGAAATATATGTTTTGTCTCCGGATGAAAATTCGATTGATGATGCGGAATATAAATTAATATCAATTATTACAGAAGAAAATAAATCTGAGCTGAAAATAAATCTGTTTCCTAATATTCCTATTCAATTTGATCAGTTATTTGATTGTATTGATTAAATAAAAAAAGGTATGCCGGGACATACAAAAGACTGTTTATCCCGGCATCCTGTTAAATTACAATTCCTTCTTTTGGGACATAAACCGCAAACGTTACAGTGCCGTCTTCGTTGAGCGTATAAGTAGGAATGACCATGCTTTCCAGTATGTTTTCTGAATAACTGCAGCTAACCATCATAGTTCCCGGCTTTTGATCTTTAAAGTACTTGGATACAAGTACTCTGCCGCTTCCGGATACGCGTCCTTCCACATCATATTCTACGGACACACATCCTTCACTGTCCGGCGTTAAGACCTGTATCGTACTTTCCACAAGATCCGCATAGTTGTCAATATTTTCTGATGTAAGCTGATCCAGCCATGCCTGAATTTTGGCATCCTCTTTGGCAGCTTCTGGCTTTTGTTTTTCTGTCTGGGCAGCTTCCTTACTGCCTTCCGGCTCTGCTTCCTGTTCCTCCAGTACGTTTAAATAATTTGCCGCAGCAGCAGGATCTGCTTTCGACGCGTCAATCGGAAGC
The DNA here is from genome assembly GCA_009774535.1 of Lachnospiraceae bacterium. Lineage (GTDB taxonomy): Bacteria > Bacillota > Clostridia > Lachnospirales > Lachnospiraceae > Eubacterium_J. Next base: position 7,622 of record VSNY01000062.1, on the reverse strand, counting down.
TGAAACAGTGCATTTAATCCGTCATAAGCTTCATTTCTGGAAATCTCTCCCGTTGTCTGATCATACGTATACGCTTTTGGATTATAAAAGGTACTGTCAGTCACGCCCAAATACAATCCGCGGTCTGCAAAAATTTCCACATTATCACATTCTGTCAGCCTGTATAAAATACCGTTTTCTGTAAATTCCGAGTAGCTGCCGCGCATTGTAACCGTATTGTAGTCCGCCGGATGATACCCTTTGATAAACGGTGATACAAAAAACGATAAATCTGCATAGGCGTCATCTGTCGTGTCCGGCATAGGCGTTCCGTCTGCATATTCAATCGCTGTAACACAGTACGTACGGTCTGTCTGCAAGGTTCCATTGCTCGTATGCTGGTACTGCGAAAGATCTTCACCGGAGACAATGCCGATCAGTGTCACACGATATCTGCCAATTGTCTGCTCCTCTTGAATAAGGACAGCATCTTCACCCAAAAAGGCATCCGTAAGCTTTGTATCATGAAATCTTTCCGTTACTTTTTCCGGCGCTAAATATTTCCAGGATGCGTAAGCTGTGACAGAACCCGCCCCTAAGATTATTGCCGCGGCAACTGCTGCCGCTGGTATGCTCCTTGCTTTTTTCAGATTCATCGTCTGATCCTCCTTCACTTGTCCTAAAATGCTCTGCTTCAGCCGTTTGTCCGGCTCTATCGTTGGAGTAAGGGCTTGTTTTAATAATGTGTCAAGGTCTTTTTTCATATAAAACAACCTCCAGTTCTTTTTCCAGTATCTTTCTGGCATGATACAGCCTGCTTTTCACAGTTCCTTCCGGTATCTTTACAGCAGCCGCGATCTGCGCTACCGTCAGGCCTTCCATATAATACAGCAGCACCACGATCCGATATCTGTGCGGCAGCGCTCCCACTGCCGCCCGCACCGCCTGCACATCCGTTTTGTGCAAATACTCTGCCTCTGCGGACAGCCCGATGCCGCCATAGTCTTGCGCGTCTTTTTCTTCCGTCAGCGTCTGCACCTGCGCAATCCGCTTTCTCCAGGCAAACTTGCGCCTTTTATTCTTCCAGATCCGTACTGCTACCGCAAGAAGATAACTTTTCGGATTCTGATCCACACGTATAGCTTCATACAGTTCTACCGCCTTTAAAAACGTATCCTGGTATAAATCCTCCGCTTCCTGCCTGCTGCCAGTCAGATATACACAGAAGGAATAAATGTCTGTACCATATACATCGATGCATTCAGTCAATTCTGCTTTTGTCATAATCAATCTCCACTTTTCAGACGTCTAAGGAACCGCCGTTATTTTGAATACAGTTCCGTAGTAAAAGGTTTGATTAGGCCGCCCTTCACTGATATATTGTAACAACTTTTGATGAGGTTTAAAAAAGATTTCGATTTTTTGAAACGGTATCACCTGCTGCAGCGCTTAATCTACCCCTGATACTTCCGATATCTCCAGTAACCAAGCGCCGCACAAAAGCCCGTCATACCTACAGCAATCCCCACATGCATCAGAATCTTTCCTCCGGAAAACGTAAATCCCCAGTTGATAGGCAGAAAAAACGGCATGGATACCATAAAATGCGAAATTGCTTTCAGCAGATTTGTACTTAAAAACGGCGTCAGCAGTATGGAAAAAGCCTGCATCCATGCATAAGGCAGCAAAAATAAAACAATGGAAATAATAACTGTCAAAAACGCGTTCCGGCATGAGGCGGAAATGGCCAGCGTCATACTTATTAACAGCAGCAGCGCCGCCAGTCCCAGGAAGAAAGCAAATACAAAAAAATGCAGAATACTTTCCAGTCCGTAACTTTGCAGCGGTACACCAATCATTACCGCAGAAGCGTCCAGCCCTTGTGTTCCGTATACTGATTGGTACATGAACCAGATGATAGCAGTAAATAGTGTATAAATTACAGCTGACAGCACAAGTGCCGCAGTTATTTTCATCCAGATGCCGCTTTTAGCTCCCCGCTTTGTCGTCAGCAGGATATCCGCGGTTTTCAGCATATATTCATCTGAAAATACCGGAGAGATTCCGATGATAAAAAGAACAAACAATACCATCGTCATCAGAAATGAAAATGTTTCTTTGAAATCTTCCCACCCATAGGCATAGTCAAAATGGACGTCACCTTGCAGCAGCGGTGCAGCGTTGTGATTCCAGTCGTCGCCTTCCAGAAATTTTAGTTGCTCTAGTTCACCCGTGTCTGTTTGGTTGTAATTTGCCATTTTCCTGGTGATATATTGGCTGCAGTAATTGCCGACCATTTGATCCTGCTGCGCATCATAATAATAAAATCCAAAATCCTGATAGATTTGTTTTACTTTTTCTTCGGTTAAAATGCCCGCATAAGCGGCCGTCAGCTCCTGGTCTTTCTTGATGGCTTCCTGGCCGCTGTAGAATTGTCCGTCGATTTGTGTAGAGTAGTGACGGCGTTCTTCATACAGTCGCAGCCCTGTAAAAAGCAGCAGTAAGAGCAGTCCAAGCCAAAGAAGCTTGCGGGATGCGGTTTTATAGATTTCCTGTTTCCATATGTTCCACATGTTCTGGTACCTCCTCAAAATAATACAAATAAACGTCCTCCAGCCCTGGTGCGACAGGTGTGGCCCCGTCGCATGGACAGGATTGGGAAAGGATTCTAAGATAGATGTTTTCTCCTTCGTTGCGCAGGTTGCTGACCGCGAACGACGCCTGAATATGTGCGGCTTCCTGCGGGGCTGCCAAATATTCCCATACTTTTCCATGCATGCATTCTGTGAGTTTGGATACGGCGCCCTGTCCAATCATACGGCCCTGTTTCATCAGCAGGATTTCATCGGCAATAAAGTCTACGTCAGATACAATATGTGTGGATAAAATAATAATCCGTCCTTTGGATAATGCGCTGATAATATTACGAAAGCGGATGCGTTCCTTTGGGTCCAGGCCCGCCGTTGGCTCATCCAGGATCAGGATCTCAGGATCGTTTAAAAGCGCCTGCGCCATACCAAGACGACGCAGCATGCCGCCGGAGAAGGTGCGGATTTTCTGCCTGTCTGTCTGCGCCAGACCGACCAGCTCCAGCATTTCACATACTTTGTCCCGGATCAGATGGTTTGGTACGGCTTTGCAGGATGCCAGATATTCCAGATACCGTCTGGCGGTAAAGTTAGGGTAATAGCCGAAATCCTGCGGCAGATACCCAAGCATGCAGCGGTATTCGCTGTCCAGCGTCCCGATTTCGATGCCGTTGCAGCTGATCTCTCCGGCGGTCGGCTTTAGGATGCCGCACAGCATCCGAAGCAGCGTGGTTTTCCCGGCTCCGTTAGCGCCAAGAAATCCGTACACGCCGGAAGTAAGCTGCAGAGACACGGCGTCTACTGCGATTTTATTTTTGAATTGTTTGGTTACCCGGTCTAAGATCAGTTCCGGCATATAAAACTCCTTTCTGATTACGCTTTCTGTGCGTTGTAGTTTGGTAAGATCTTGCTGTTATCGTCAATTTTGCTGGCACAGGCGGTCGCCGGTATCGATGGAACTGAAGACGGAGCGGATTTCCGCTGCCAGCAGGAAACACCCGGCTGCAGAGAGCAGAATCCATACGGGTATGGTTTCCGGCAGATAAGCGTTTTTCCAAAAGGATGGGAATAACGCCAGAATTCCGCAGCATGCAGCGGCTGATAACTGACGGAAACTGGAAATAGCGCAGCGGGCGTGCGTCAGCATATGAAGATAAAATATTTCTGACCATAAAAACGGGACGAGCAAATATATCACATATGCAAAAAATCCGGTGTGCAGACGGCTGGCGGAAAATCCGGCCAGGATGCCAAGCACAAGCAGGTCAAAGATCCCGGCTTCCAGCATATGAATACAAACCATCTGTTTTAAATCCAGGTACAGTGTTTTTTCCAGTTCCGCCATATGTCTGGAAAACAGACGGGCAATGCTGCTTAGGCAGATATTTCCCGCGAAAACAAGAAATACGGAGCATGCGGCAATGGAATTTGGCAGGGATTCGCAGAGGTTTTGTATCCGCAGCACAAAAATCATAGCAAAAAGCAGAACGCTGCCCTGCGCTGCCCAGTGCTGCCAGGTTTGGAAACGGAGCTGATTCCAGACGTTTTCTGCAAACGAAGGGCGTCTTTGCATGCGCTTTTGAAAAACGGCCTGCTGAATCACCCGCAGGCTTTCGGCTTTTCTTGCTTCATCGGGCGGAAATCTTTGGGTTTCTTTTTCATACAGTTTCAGGATGTTATGGTGGTCGTTATTCATAAAAATCCTCCTTGTCCAGTAATCGTTGAAGCTTTGACAGCCCCTGTTTAATCCGGGACTTAACGGCGGCATAGGAAGCGCCTGTCATTTGTGCGATTTCCCGGTTTTTATAACCGTAAAAATGATGCAGCAGCACAGCTTCCCGCTGTGCGTCCGGCAGGCTGCGTAACGCGTCGGCAAGCAGCAGACTGTTTTCCGTATGGGAACCGGGCCGCTGCGTACAAGACAGTGACGGATCAGTTTCTGCAGGATCCGCAGCCTTTGGCCCGGCACGCAGCTGACTGCGGCACAGGTTCATGGCGATCGTCAGCAGGTAGCCTTTCAGGTTTTGGTATTGATAGTGTTCGACATAACGGATAAAACGCAGAAAGGTATCTTGTGTCAGATCGTAGGCATTTTCCCGGCTTCCGGTCTGGTAACAGCAGAAATAAAAAATGTCGTTGTAGTATTTTTCTGCAATTTCGTTTAAGTATTCTTTCTGGCCGTTTTGTATCCGCCGGACAAGTTCCAGGTCTTCCAAGGGCGTGCTCCTTTCTGTTATGGTTTTGGAGTGTGGTGTAAAAGCTTTTACAAATAATATAACCGCAGCGTAAAGGAAAAGGATTTAAAAAATATTATTTTTTTATAATTTTTCGGATGGATCTATGGAGAAAAGAGTTTGTCTTTTGCGGATCTCATGATACAATAGAAAGAGAAAGGGGGAGGTACTATGATTTTTCTGATTTTGACTGGAATCATCTTTTTTACGGAATACTATGTGAAACAGCATATAGACAAGGTATACACGCAAAAAGACAAGCGGCGCCTGGCAGGAGAGAGGATTGTGCTGCGAAAATATTATAACAGCGGGGCAGCCGGTAATTTTTTAAGCAGCCGTCCCGGATGCGTTTGTCTGCTCCATACTTCCGTACTTACCGCAGTATGGACCTGCTTTTTGTATGTTCTGCCAAAAAAGGGCCTGTATCTTGTGAAAACAGGGCTTTCTTTTTTGGCGGGAGGCGGCCTTAGCAATCTGTATGACCGGATTCGCAAGGGACATGTTGTAGATTATATCAGTTTTGGCTTCGGGCCGGGATGGTTTCAAAAATTGGTCTTTAACAGCGCAGATTTTTTTGTATTTGCGGGAATTTTACTCGGTCTGATACAATTTTTTAAGAAAGAAGGGAATTTATGACACCAAAGACAATGGATCAGGACAAAAATCCGCTCGGAATCAAACCAGTGGGGAAACTGCTGGCCGAATTTGCCATTCCGAGCATTATCGCTATGCTGGTCAGTGCGTTATATAATATTGTGGACCAGTTTTTTATCGGGCATTATGTCGGGATGCTGGGAAATGCGGCGACAAATGTGGCGTTTCCGCTGACCATGAGCTGTACGGCAATTTCGCTGATGTGCGGCATCGGCGGAGCGGCCAATTTTAATCTGAATATGGGGCGCGGCAGCCGGGAAAAAGCGGCAGCATATGCAGGCAACGCCATTTCAATGACGCTTGTGATCGGCGTGCTGCTTTGCATGATCACCAAGATTTTTTTAAATCCGATGATGGTGGCCTTTGGCGCGACTGACCAGACGCTGGCGTATTCGCTGACGTATACAGGAATCACTTCGTTCGGGTTTCCGTTCCTGATTTTTACGACCGGAGGTTCTAACTTGGTGCGGGCAGACGGCAGCCCGCGGTTTTCCATGCTTTGTACGCTGGCGGGCGCTGTGGTAAATACGGTGCTGGATGCGCTGTTTATGATCGGGTTCGGACTGGGAATCCAGGGAGCAGCCTGGGCAACGGTGATCGGACAGGTCGTTTCGGCTGTGCTGGTAGCAGGGTATCTGACACGTTTCCGGACGGTTCCGTTAAAACGGGAGTGTTTCCATCCGAAGGCGGCCTGCTGGGGAAATATCGCAAGGCTTGGGATGTCCCCATGCATTAACCAGTTCGCGATGATGCTTGTGCAGATTGTATTAAATAATGTGCTGACGTTTTATGGAAGCCAGTCGGCTTACGGCGGCGACATCCCGCTTGCCTGCGCGGGGATTATTTCTAAAGTCGGGATGCTGTTTTTTTCCATTGTGATTGGAATTTCGCAGGGAATGCAGCCGATTGTCAGCTTTAATTACGGTGCAAAGCAGTATCCGCGTGTGCTGGAAGCGGTATGGAAATCCATTGGGTGCGCGACAGTGATTTCGGTGATTGCGTTTTTTTGCTTTCAGATGTTTCCAAGACAGATTATTGGATTGTTCGGGCAGGAGAGTGAAGAATACTTTCAGTTTGCGGAGCGGTATTTTAAGATTTATTTGTTTTTTACCTTTGCGAATCAGTTTCAGCCGATTGTCGCAAATATGTATACTTCTATTGGGAAGGCGGCCGCGGGCGCCTTTATGTCGCTGACCAGGCAGATTTTATTTTTAATGCCGCTGCTTGTGATACTGCCGCGGTTTTATGGGCTGGAAGGCGCTATGTATGCGGCGCCGATTGCGGATTTTGTGGCGTTTTTGATTGCGGGCGGGATGCTGCTGCGGGAGACGCATCTTTTGAAAGCTGCTGTAGGGAAGAGTGCGGCATAGACCTGACTTTATATGGCAGTTGCCGGATGACTCTGCGGGCGGCAGGCGGGAGCCAGGCCGCAGAGTCTTTGGCAGGCTTTTACATGGCTGCCGTTCGGTTATTCTTTATTCAGGCTGGAAATTTGTTCGTGTAGTGTCCGGTAGATCCCGGCATGAGATCCAAAAAACATCACTCTTTTTTGATCTTTGTCATTTTGCCAGAGAACCCACTGCATCCTTGCGTTCTGGGTAAAAGTATCCCAGCTGGCCCATTCTTCTTTATTTAACTCTTGCATAAATAACTTCCATTTTTTCAGGTAAGCGTCAGAGTCTTTTTGTGGTTTCTTGCATGTTCATTTCATAAGTGAGACCAGGAAATGCGGGATTTTCCTGCGATTCTTTTTTTCCGCAGGAGTACAGAAAAAAAGAAACAAATAGTATAAAAAGAGCAAACTTTTTCATAAGGGTCTCCTTATTATAAATTATATTTTCAATGCGTTGTGCCAGTTGATGATATATCAATAGTCTGTCCTAACCTAGATGAACTGGGATAGAAATACTTTTGACGTTGTATTGAGTTTTTTTGTTGGCAGTCCAGACGCTGGAGGAGGGGGCCGGGGCCGGACTTCCTGCTCCTGTTCCAAAATGTTAAGAATCCCTAAGTATTCTGCATTTACACAGTGGCACCGTCCGGGTGCGTCACCTAGTTCGCCCTGGCTGCGCCAGAAGCTAAAGGTGCCGCTTGGCTCCGCCCCTGGATGATCAGGCAGAATACTAAGGGTTTCTAAACATTCTTCCAACGTCCCAGGAAGTCCGGC
>VSNY01000061.1 GCA_009774535.1 Lachnospiraceae bacterium | reverse complement strand
GAGTAATATTACAACCGCCGCTTATGTCAATTCCATTGCTGCCATGACGCAAATGTTTATCAATATCCAGCCGCCGGACAGCTATTGTGATAACGTCTCTGCCCTTGTATCTATTCCTGCTGAGAAATTATCCAGAAGCTATGATGAACCAGTGCTGTATATCGATGAAAAGCTGCATATCGGTGATACGGAAATAAACAGCGGCCTGATCCTCGTTTTGGATTCAGAATCGATTCAGATCCTGTTTAAAAAACTTGGGATGCCTTATCTGTAAAATTTTCCTGCAGATTTTCTGCACCATTCCGAAATCATTTGGACAAGTTGCTGTGATCAGACCTTTCGGATCGCAGGCACCTGGCTAACACATATTTAAAACAGAAAAAAGGACAGGGTAAGTTAATTTCTTACCTGTCCTTTTTTCTTTCCGCCACTCTGCGGACGTCTGCGACTTTTCAACAGCTTTATGATCTGCTGCCGCTGCAATTTTTCTGCGGCTTTATCAGGAACTGCCGCTGCTATTCTTCCGCAGCTTCATCGTCAACAACCGCTGCGACGGTACCAGCGACGGACGCTGATACGGTAACCACCACTACTATGATTACAAGCAGCAGAATCAATGCCATAAATATTAAAATGCCCATAGTTGTCCTCCATTTTCTAATGTCTTAAGGCTTTTTCACTACCTTTGCCTTTTTGTTCATGCCGCCGTCAAGCAGCGCTGCGCGGTAGGTCGAGATCAAACCTCTGGTCGGAACATATACTTTCAATGAAGCCTTTGTCTTTTTAAAAGCATAGTTGCTGACATTGACCAGTTTCTTAGAGTTGATCACAACTTTTGCCAGTTTCGGACAATTATAAAATGCATTATGTTCAATCGAACGAAGATTGGTTCCAAGCGTTATTTTCTTAATCGTCTTGTTGTTGCGGAACGCGTTGGCATTAATACATGTAACAGAATACGTACGCCCGCCGAAAGTTACGGAATTCGGGACGGTAACATTTGTTACAGTCTCGTCTGCAAGGCTCATAACACGTACTCTTTTATCGTTATACCCGGATATTTTGTAGACGATATTGCCAATGGTTACCTGATCGCCTTTTTTGTATCCGGACGTATCTGTCTGCCCCGGATCTTCGGTCATGGATACGAGCCATACCGCGTCTACAGTCAGATCTGTATTTACCCTTTTATAATTCTCGGTTGACCAGGTCAGCCGGTAACCTTTTCTTGTCCAGTTCGGCGCAGCGGCTTCCGTGCCTTCTTCCACTCCGGTTACGACTGATTCTTTGTTCAGTTCACGATCACGAAACGTAACGGTATATAATTTTTTCCATACTGTACTGACTGTCCGGTTGGATGTAACAATCGTACTGGAATTAAAGTCATCCGTCCAGCGAAGCACATATCCCGTACGCTCCCAGCCTACTGGCGGGTCTACCGTACCGCCGCTCATAACCTTCTTTTCAATCGTCTGTCTGGTCTCTGTATTGTAAAATTTAACGGTACATTCTACGCTTCTTGTGATATTATTCGTAATCGCATACCGTTCTGCCGTACTTCCGCCGTCGCAGATAATGCATAATCCGCTGCTGCAGTTACGGAATACATCTGCGCCAATGCTCGTGACAGATGTCGGAATCGTCACATTGCCAAGTCCGATACAGTCATAAAACGCTTTGTCGCCAATGCTGCGCACCGTATTCGGAATCGTAATGGAGGAAAGTCCCCTGCATCCGTAGAACGCTTCGTTACGGATCTGCGTGACGTTTTCCGGAAACTGCGTCAATACCCCAACTTGTGTGCCAGCCGGACATAACAGCAGCATATTACTGCGGTTGCTTTCCTTATAATACAAGATCCCGTTCTGCACAAAGAACAACGCGTTATCGCGGATCTTTACGCCGCCAGTCAGTCCGTCCAGGGAACTGCAGTTTGCAAAAGCGCCGCCTTCAATCCAGGACACCGTCTTGCCAATTTCCACGCTTCTTAAATTGCTGCAGTTCATAAACGCTTCATTCTGAACCGTTTTTACTCCGCCTGTTCCCTGTACTTTTTCTCCAAGCGTAATCCCTGTCAAAGAAGTACATCCGTAGAATGCATGGTATTCAATCTCTTCCGCCGCTAAATATCCCGAAGCCGGGCTAAAAACGTTCGTGCCGGACGCGTCCGTATAAGTCTGAATGGATGACAGATTCGAGCAGTTTGCAAAAGCTTCCCGCCCAATATACGTGATGGAATCCGGAAGGACTAATTTTGTTAATGAAGTGCTTCCGCTAAACACGCCGCGTAAAATACCTGCTACCCGGACGTTTTTTGGAGCTTCCCCGTTTCTGGAATATTGAATCGTCCTTGGTATTTTTAACTCTCCATTTACAATCGCTGCAGAACTGTATCTTTCTACATTCGCTACAAAACCATTATTCAGATCGTCCGAGGCGCCTGTAAACGTATAGGTAAGCGCACTGCCGGTCGGTGTATAAGACCCTTCCGGTATCGCAACTGCCTTCGCGTTCCCCCGCTGCACAAGCAGACATACGGTAAATGCCGCCAAAAACAGCATGCCCGCAAGCCAGGCCCTGATTGTTCTGTTTTTTTTCATCAAACTAACCTCCACTGCTTCTAATTTCGGGGATCTTAAGACAGATCTCTGCGCGTCTGACGATCCCACTGTTTCCTGCTGTCTTCCTTAAATTACAAGCGCTTAACGGTCGGATTTTTCACGCCTGCGCCTTTCAGCATTCCTTTATATTTTGAAATCTGTGAATTGTACGTATAAAAAACTGCTTTCGGATGAATATCAGCGAACGCCTTATTATTCATTTTGGAAATCACTTTGCTTTTCAGCTTCACCTTTTTCAGCTTTTTACAGTTGTTAAACGACTTCGCACAAATGCTCTTGACATTCTGACTGATAATGACCGTCGCAACGCTTGTATTATCCTTAAGCGCATTTGAGGAAATCAACGTAACACGATAACTTACCCCGCCGTAAGATACGGTTTCCGGGATTGTCACATTACTTACGCTTGCGTTTTCAAGGCCGATAAACTTTACTGTCGGATTGCCTGGATTGGAAGAGCTGACTTTATACTTATTGTTGCCCTTTGTAATTTCCGTCCCTTTTTCCGCCGGTTTCACTGCATTTGCGCCAAGTGTTACGCCTGTCTTATTGTTGCGCCAGATTGCACGTGCGGTAAAGTTCTCTGTGACAAAATCGGTCAGATCCTTGTCCCAGGTCAGCGTATAGCCGGACATCGTCCATGCCGGCGGTACTACGGCTTTGCCTTCATCTACTTTTACGACTTCGGTCTTCTCATGGAAGCTGTCTATAAAAGTTACATCAAACTGCTTCACCCATACCTGGTATACCCGGATATCTCCTTTGACCGCATCATAACTGCCGCTCCAGCTCATCCGGTAGCCGTCCCTTTCCGCTACTTTCGGCGGAACCGCGTCCTTGCCTTCTACAACTTCCTGTGAATCGATCAGGTTCGTATACGTAGAATTCGTATAAAAGCTGACCGTATACGTACGTTCCGTCGTCAGTCCGTTTGCCGCCGCATACACAGCCGCCTGCGACCCGTTATGACACAGCACGGTCACTTTCGTATCGGTAAATACGCCGCCTCCGATGGAAGTTGTACGCATCGGGATTGTAATCTGCCGCAGCGCCTCGCATTGGGCAAACGCCTGATCGCCAAGCGTCGTAACATCTCCCGGCACATCGAACGTTTCCAAAGACTTGCATCCCTGAAACGCACGGTTGCCGATAATCTTTAATTCATTGGACAAATTTACCTTTTTCAGCGATTCACATCCCTGGAACGTACCAGGCTGTACCGTCGTAATTCCATCCGGAAGCGTAATTTCCGTCAATGCGGAATCTCCTTTAAAAGCTTCTTCGCCCAGAGCCGTCAGTCCGGTCGGAAGAGAAACGGTTTTTAAACTTTTACATTCGGTAAACGCATTGTTCCCCACTTTTTTTACCGTTGCCGGAAGTACGATATTTTCCAGAGACGGAGATCCCCAAAACGCGCCTTCCTGCACCTCTGTCAGTGTAAAAGTAACCGCATCCGGCACCTTGTATTCCTTCGCCCCATCGCCAAGCGGATACTGGATCAGCGTATATTCACCGGTACCCGGCGTAGATGTGTAGTAATACAGCGCATTGTCAATGACCTTATACCTTGTATTCCCGTCAGCAACCTTCATGCTTTTTAAGGCCACGCAGTCCGTAAACGCATACTTTCCAATGGAAGTCGTTGTAGACGCGATCTCCACGGTTGCCAGATCATGGCATGCAAAAAAAGCACGTTCTCCAATGGTACGCAGTCCAAAGACTTTCCCGTCTTTATCCGTACCACCCGACATCGTTACCTTTTGGATACCGAGATTTCCGCTGAACGCATGATCCGCAATTGCTACTACAGCATATTCCACCTCGTTTTTCTCGGGCTTTTGCGTGGAACCTCCGGTATTGCCGCCGGATGTATTTTCCTGTGTCACTTTAATTTTAGTCGGGATCGCAAGATCTTTCATCGTGCCTGTATACCCGGTAATCGTTGCTTCTTTCCCTGAAATCGTAAAGGAAAAGCCGCCTGCCGTCGTGCGTCCGTCCGTAGAAGTATCCTCCACCTCAGAACCACTGGACGAACTCTGCGCGGCAGCCATCGCAACCCGCATATCTTCATATGGCAGCATCGCAGCCGAAGTAACCGTTACCGCCGCTGCAAGCGCAGCTGCCCATATCTTTTTGTTCATTTTAGTCCCCCTGTGCTCTGCTTTCGCGTTTTTCTGTTACAATTATATACTATTTACCCATATTCTTCAATCCAAACTGCGCAAAAAAAACTGGAAAAATTTGCACCCCGGATTAGACAGAATAATTTACCACACTGCCGGCCAGCGCCTGTACCAGCTGCCGCGCAAGCTTCTGATCTTCTGTATCCGGCGCGGTTCCCTGTACAGGCCCATCGCTGCCGTCCGTTTGCGGCGGCTGTGTCTCCACAGCGCTTACAGACGTACTTCTTTTTGGAACATTCAGCCGATTTCTAAGTACCATTCTGTTTGTATTTTTGATCTGGTTTTCTACCCCTTTGCCATACTCCGCATCCGAAGCAAACAGCTTGCTGACCTGATATCTGCCCGTACTTTTCAGCGTCCTGTCGTCAATCTTTAATTTTCCGCTGCTTTGCACGGTAATTCCGATATCCGCAAGCTCTTCCGCGTGGTCTTTGGACAGCTTTTTCAGCTGCTTCATATAACGGTCCAGATCTTCATCGTCCGTTCCTTTTGCAGAGTCCACGAGATTATTATACGTGCTGACAAAAGCCGCCACTTTGTTTACCAGCTCTTCGCCGTCGCTCTCCTTATCGTCATAATCATAATCCGAAAGCCCTTTGACCGCCCGCCGCACCGCTTTTAAATCTGCCGAAAGCAGGCTGTGAGAAGGCTGCCCGTTTCTGCCGCTTGCACTGGCCCCAAAAAGATTTCCTTTATAAAATTGTCTCATATAACCAGAAACTGCCAGGCTCATATACCCATCCTCCTGTTCTTCCTTTTATCGTTTTTACCGCTTTGACCATGTACCAAATGCGCTTATTTTCCTATTAAAATATATTTCGTCCATTTGTTACATTTTCATAAGGGTATTCTAACAATTTTACATTAGAACCAGATGAAAAACAACTCCTGTTAAAGCACTTTGGATAAAAATTCCTGCGTACGCGCATGTCTTGGATGGTCAAATACCTGTTCCGGCGTCCCCTGCTCCAAAATATGCCCTTCGTCCACAAAGAAAACCCTTGTGGCCACTTCTCTGGCAAATCCCATCTCATGCGTCACAACTGCCATTGTCATTCCATCATCCGCAAGCCCTTTCATAACTTCCAGCACCTCTCCGACCATCTCCGGGTCCAGCGCGGACGTCGGCTCGTCAAAGAGCATCATTTTCGGCTTTAACGCCAGAGACCGCACAATTGCAATACGCTGTTTCTGCCCGCCCGAGAGCTGTCCTGGATAAGCGTCTGCCTTTTCCGCCAGGTTGACGATGCGCAGAAGGCGCAGCGCTTCTTCGCGCGCTTCCTCTTTGCCCATCAGCTTTAACTGCAGCGGAGCCAGCGTAATATTGTCCATAATCGACAGATGCGGAAACAGGTTAAAATGCTGGAACACCATACCCATCTGCTGGCGGATCTTATTGATATCCACGCCTTTTTGCATCAGGTCTGTCCCCTCAAAAATAATATGCCCGCTGGTCGGCTGCTCCAGCAGATTCAGACAGCGCAGGAACGTCGATTTGCCGGAACCGGAAGGCCCGATAATCGCAATTTTTTCTCCCGTGTGGATATGTTCGGAAATATCATCCAGCACCAGATGCTTCCCAAATCTTTTCGTAAGGTTTTTAACGTCGATCATTTTCCCTAAGCCTCCTTTCGATCATGCCCATCACCCAGGTAAAGAACATAACGACAGCCAGATAGATCAGCGCCGCCGCCAGCAATGGAATCAGATACTCATATGTCGCTCCGCCGATAATCTGTGCGCCCCTGGTCAGGTCATTCAGACCGATATAGCCGCAGATCGAGGTTTCTTTTAAAAGGGTAATTACCTCGTTGATCAGCGCTGGCAGCGCATTTTTAAACGCCTGCGGCAAAATAATTTTGCGCATCGTTACCGTATAGCTAAGCCCCAGGGAACGTCCGGCCTCCATCTGCCCCTTGTCAATGGACATAATGCCGGAACGGAACACCTCCGCCAGATATGCTCCGGAGTTAATGCCAAAAGCAATCGTCGCTACCGTCGCCTTATTGTCCACATTTTGCAAAAAGAAAAAAAAGAACAGCAGCAGCTGTACGACCGTCGGCGTTCCGCGAATTACCGTCAGATACAATCTCGCCGCCGCATCCAGCAGCCAGAATACAAATCTGGCAGGCGGATTTAATTCCTCCTGGCGGATCTGGTCATGTGAAGACCGGACAATCGAAACAACTACGCCGATCACAAGCCCGAGCAGCAGCGCCCCGACCGTCACGCGTAAGGTAATGCCAAGGCCATCCAGATAATAATGCCAACGGTTGTCCGTTATAAAAAATTTATCAATGATTTCTCTCAGGTTTTCCATCCCGCTTTCCAATCCCTCCTTGAACTGTCAGGAAGCAGAAAAAGAGGGCGCCAAACGGCCCTCTGTTTCTGCTTCTTTATTCCGATACAATATATTTATCAATAATCGACTGCAGCGTTCCATCTTCCTCAAGCTCCGCCAGCGCATCGTTAACTGCTGTCCGCAGCGCATCGTTGCCCTTCGCAATCGCAGCCGCATAATCTTCCACTGCATACTCGGTATCCAGAATTTTCAGTCCGTCCGTATTCTGAATAAACGCAAGCGCAGGCTGATTATCAATAATCACAGCATCCACCTTGCCCTGCTTTAAAGCCATTACGGCGTCCGCGCCTTTATTATACGCTTCTACATTGTCCTCGCCAAAATCTTCTTTCGCATAAATATCTCCGGTAGTCGCCAGCTGCACACCGATCTTTTTTCCATCCAGATCACTAATTCCGGCAATTTCAGAATCTTCGGCTACAATCACCGCCTGAATCCCTGTCGCATAAGAATCCGAAAAATCAACCGCTTCCAGACGCTCTTCCGTCACAGTCATCCCTGCCAGTCCTAAATCTGCCTTTCCCTGTGTCACTGCAAGAATAATCGAATCAAACTCCATATCCTCAATCTTTAATTCCAGACCGAGTTTTTTAGCAACCGCTTCCGCGATCTCTGCGTCAATTCCGACAATCGCATCGCTTTCATAATACTCATATGGCGGAAACGTAGCGTTTGTCGCCATTGTCAGCACACCTTCTTTGACTGTCTTTACTTCCGCCGACGCACCTTCCTCGTCACCCGCTGCCGCATCATCTGCACCGTCTGCCTGTGCATCCGTATCCGCCGCATCCTGATCTGCCGCCGTGATCTCTGCATTCACGTCTGCATTAGATGAATTGGCATCATCCGCCGCTTTGCCACATCCTCCCAGCATGGCGGCGGTTAACATACATGTTAGTAATGCTGTTATTAATTTTTTCATTTTATCCTCCTTTTGCGGACTGGCCGCTCCAATATCTTTGCCATTATACCTAAAATTTGAAAAAAAATCAATAATAATTACACGGAAATATTTTGGGGAAGCGTTTTTGGTTCTCCCCCAAAATACTTCTGAAAAGTCCTCATACACTCCCGAATATCCAGCGGCTTCGTCAAATGATCATTCATTCCGCTCTCGAAGCACCTTTGCGCATCATCCGCAAATGCATCCGCTGTCATAGCAATAATCGGCAGGTCTTTATCCGGCCGGTCCAGCGCACGTATGGCTCTGGTCGCGTCATATCCATTCATTACCGGCATACGTACATCCATCAGGATCGCATCATAAAATCCGACCTCAGAGCTTACAAACTTATCCACGCATTCCTGCCCGTTGACCGCCCATTCCAGCTGCAGGCCGACCGCTGAAAAGATCTCGTTTGCGATTTCCCAGTTGATATCAATATCTTCTGCTAAAAGTACATGTTTTCCAGTGAAATCGTTCTCTTCCTCGCTCTCATCTCCTGACTTTTGAAAGCCGTCTACATACTGTTTTAAACGGGCAAACAGCGTGGATTTAAATAACGGCTTGGATATAAATCCTTCGATTTCAGCATCAAAGACCTGTTCTTCCAGATCGCTCCAGTCATAAGCAGAGATTAAAAATATAGGAACCTTTTTGCCCACTCTTTTGTGAATTTCGCGGATCGTCTGAATACCATCCATTTCCGGCATCTTCCAGTCAATTAATACAAAGTGGTAATCTTCGCCTTTATTATGGCGTTCTTCCACCATTTCTACCGCGTCTTTCCCTGCCATTGTCCAGTCCGCATGAATGCCAAGCGCCTGCAGATTCGCGACTGCGCTGGCGCAGAGCAGTTCGTTGTCATCTACGACGAGGACATTCCATTCCGGCAGCTTCATTTCCTCTTCGGCATGATCCGCGCGCTGAAAATCCACAATCACATGGAATCTGGAGCCCCGGCCCTGCTCGCTCTGCACTTCGATCCTGCCTCCCATCAGCATAACAATGCTTTTCGTAATGGATGTGCCAAGTCCTGTACCGATAATTTTTTGTACTTGTTCGTTTTCTTCTTCCCTTGCAAATGTATCAAAAATCTTTTTTTGGAACTCTTTGGACATACCGATGCCTGTATCTTCAACGACAAAATGCGTGCATACGTAGTCTTCTCCTTTTTCTGACGCTTCCTGCCATAAATGCACATCAATTCTTCCCTCTTCCGGTGTAAATTTAACCGCGTTGGATAAAAGATTGAGCAGCACCTGATTTAACCGGACTGCGTCACAGCAGACATTTTCCGATACAATATCGCGAATAAAAATATCAAAAAACTGTCCGTGTTCCTTTACCTGCGGCTGCATAATATTCACAATATCATCCATCGCTTCCCGCAGTGACATCTGACTGATATTCAGCGTCATCTTCCCGCTTTCGATCTTGGACATATCCAGTACGTCGTTAATCAGTCCGAGCAGATGCTTACTGGACAGGCGCACTTTTTTCAGACAGTCTTCCACACGAACCGCATCCTGCAGGTTCCTGAGCGCGATTTCCGTCATACCGATAATCGCGTTCATCGGTGTACGGATATCATGGCTCATACTGGATAAAAACTCGCTTTTTGCCATATTAGCGCGCACTGCTGACCGTTCTTTCTTATCCAGTTCCTTCATCTGCTGCATGGACAGGCGATAGTACTTTATAAAAATGATCAGCATCGTCACCAGAATGATCATTGCACAACTGATCATAATTGTAATCCGTACCATATCCAGGTTGCTGAGCCGTTCGTTCAAAACACCGCTTGGCATAATGGCAACCAGAAACCAGTCTACATTTTGAGAAATCGGGGTACAGCACAAAAACCGATGTTCCCCGTCTACTGAAATGACTGTGGAGTATTTCGCGTTGTTGTTTAACGCTTCCTGAAGTTCTTTTACAAAATGATCCGCATCCTTGCCGTCCAGTTCTTCAAACAACGCCCTTACCCGGTTAAAATAATTGTCCCGGTAAGCGTCATTGCTGCGGATCACAAAGGAGCCGTCCTTCGCAATTACATGAGAATAGACCCTGGCGTCTTTTTCATCCAGAAACAGCGCTTCTTTTAAGTACTCCATCGGCACGCCGCCAATTAGCGCCGCACTGACTTTCCCGTCTCTTAGCGGATACTGTACCGTTTTTGCCAGCATCAGGTACCGATCGCCCTGCCGGTCCATAGCTACCCCAATTGCGCTGCCGTTTTCCTGAAAACTCTTCTGCATCACATCGTATTCCGCAATCTCCAAGCTTTGTCCCATAATGCGCTCTGCTTCCCCATCCTGCGTATACAGTCCCATATAAGTAAAATCACGTACCTGCGTACTGAATTTTAGTTCTTCAAGCAGTTCTTCGTGCGTCATACCCTGTGCATCCACACGCTTGATAACTCCATTCACCTGTTCCAGAAGCAGATCTGTAATAGAAGAAAATTTCTGCTGTATCTGAAAGCTGACTTCTTCCATATAAATACCGCTGATATCCTCTACTGATTTTTCTGTCTGCTTTTGCATATACAGAATGGACCAGCCAAATACTACAAAACATACAAGCAAAACGCTAACCACACTGTATGCAAAAAAACTCCTAATCTTCTTATCCAACATCATATCTTTGATTCCCTCTGCTATTGCTCACTTTTTTCAAATACTGCAGCACTGTCTGTACCGATCCTGCCTCGTCTCTTATACAATGACGCGGTTACGCCCTCTTTGTTTTCCCAGATACAATTTTTCATCTGCACTGCGGATTACTTTTTCATAATTACTGTCCTCAAGGCCGCAGGCAATTCCAGACGTAATTGTAATCCGTATATGGTATCCCGCAGACGGGATCACCAGCGCCTCGACTTCTTTCCTAAGATCTTCCATCTTTGTATAAACTTCTTCCTGCGTAGCGTCCGGAAAATATAAGATAAATTCTTCCCCGCCCCAGCGTACCGCCAGATTTTCTTTCCCTGCCGTATCCTGCAGACAAAAAGCTACTTTACGCAGCACCTTATCCCCGGCTTCGTGGCCATACGTATCATTCACCTTTTTAAAAAAATCAATATCTACCATAGCAATCACATATTTTGTCCGGGAACCATACGGAATCTCTTCAATATAGCGTTCCAAAAAGCGGCGGTTGTAAAGACCTGTCAGCCCGTCATGATCCGTACTGTAACGCAGGGATTCCCATACTTTTTCCGTTTCCCGTGAGTATAGGAAGGTCGCTGCCAGCACGATCAGCGCTGTGATCGCCAGATTCACCAGATAAAACGGTGTTTGATACGGCATCATTACTTGTTGTATATGCGGAAAACGGATATCAAATATCAGAATTACCCCTTCCAGCACAACCGATGTCACAATTCCGGTCAGCTGATAGATAAAACGTCGGTTGCCGTAAGACGGCGCGAGGTAAAATATAGCGGCTGACATGCCGACAATATAGAGAAAAAAACCATAATCCGGCCCAAGCATGAACTCGCTCAGAACAGAAAAAACAATAATTTCAAAATAAGTACAGACCATACTGCGTTCGCTGGTATCTTTTTTGAAAAATAAAAGATTCGCATAAAAACCGCAGCTGATCATATTGAGAAAAGATAATTGCCAGATATCCAGTGTCTGGAAAATAACCATATAAATCCCATGGATTGCCAGGCATACGGCTAAAAACAAAGTATTCCGGTTTTTGGTAAACCATTCAACGGCTATTTGCAGTTTTGTATTTGTTTTTTTGTTTGATCCATCCATTTATTTTTCCAATCTGCGTATCCATGTGTTGCAGCGGCTTGGCTTTGGGGCGGGCCGCTTTTTAAATTGGCTTCCTGACGGTATTATAATCCATTTTTCTTTGTTATGCAATAATCTGATGGGATTTATTCAGATGGATTGTTGTTCCTGTTGTTTGTTCGCAGCCCAGACGTGTCGCGGGACGGGATGACCGCCCGCGGCGTCATCCGAAAAAAACATCCGGGAACCATATCCAGTTCCCGGATGTTCATCAATATACTGCTTTCGATGTCTTTGTACAAAAATCTTACCAGATTTTTACCCGGTCTTCCGGCGCAACATACATAGCATCTGTTTTGGTCACTTCAAAGATGTCGTAGAACTGTTCAAAAAGCGGCAGCACTGCGTTAACGCGCACTTTATTCTGAGAATGCATATCAGCCATCAGCAAATAATCGCGGTACTGGTCTGTCTGATTGGATGCCCAGATATTGGCGTTGCTTTCAAACACTTTGCGCTGTGCTTCTTTGTCGTCGCCGACGATATCCAGTACACAAGCCATAGCGCCCATATCCGCAATATTTTCTGTCACTGTCATATCTCCGTTTTGGAAAACGCCGTTTGTGACTTCGATGCTGCTGTAGTAGTCTTTGACTTTCTGCGCTCTGGCTGTAAACTGTGCCAGATCTTCCTGTGTCCACCAGTTGTTGTAATTGCCGTTTTCATCGTATCCCGCGCCGTTTGTGTCAAACGCATGGGTGATCTCGTGTCCGATTACAGTGCCGATACCGCCCAGATTTTGTGCGTAGTCGGCATCTTTGTCGTAAAACGGAGCCTGCAGAATCGCAGCCGGGAACGTAATATCGTTTGCCTGCGGATTGTAAAAAGCGTTAACGGTCTGCGGAGAAGCTACCCATCTGGTCTTGTCAACACCGGAATCCAGACGCTTTTGTACGTCTGCATTTAAAGCTTCCTCAATATGCGTCACATTTTCAATGATACTTTTGGAAGGATCGATCGGTATCTCGTCCAGATAAGCCGGCCAGGTGTCCGGATAACCGATCTTGACTTTCATAGTGTCCAGTTTGGTGGCGGCCTTTTGTTTGGTGGCGTCAGACAGCCAGGTAATGTTCTGCAGCCTGTTACGGAAGGTCTGAATCAGCTGCTTTGTCATATCCTCGACTTCTTTTTTGCTTTCTTCTGAAAAATATTTATCTGTATACAGTTTTCCGAATTCCCAGACAAACAAAGACTGTGTCAGTTCTTTTGCGACCGTGTCCATGCTCTTGTCTTCTACGGCGCCTAACAAAGCGATATTGAAATCATTCAATGCCTTGTAATGCGCGCTGGTCAGATAACCGCTGCAGGATAAATACAGGCAGTATTTTGTATATTTTTTCAAAAGGTCCAGATTTTCCTGCGTCAGATAGCTGTTGACTTTTTTAGCATTTTCGACCACCTGCACAATACATTTGTCGAAATTGGTAATGCCGATCGTCTTTAACATACCCTCAATATCGCAGTTGCTGTAGAGACTTTGAAGCTCTGCTTTTGTATGTGGATTGTAAACCAGATCCACGTTCAGCTGATCTTCCAGCCCCGGGCTGTTCATGGCGAACTCTTTCTGCAGATCGTATACCTGCTGCGCCGTCTTGGCGGCCTCTTCTTCACTTTCCCCGGCTAAAAGAAACATCTGGCGGATCAGGTTCAAAAGCGCCTGCTGTACCGCTTCGTTTGCTTCTCCCGGCGCATAGTAATCTTTTTGCATTACATACATCGGGCCGCTGTCTGTCAACACGTATTTGTTGGAATCCAGCATATCCTGCGACACTGTGAATCTAAAAATGCTTCCAAACCCATAGCGCTGCAGCTGCGCAAGTACATCTACATATTCCGCAACGGTTTGTGCCTGGTCGATTTTTTCAAGATACGGACGCAGCGGTTCGACGCCCGCTTTGTCTCTGGTGTCCATATCGCGGGCCATCAGATAAAAATCAATGATTTTCTGTTCTTTTGTGCCTTGTGCATACTTGTCTTTTTCTGCTACCAGATCGTCGATCAGACTGTTTAAATCCTTTACAATATTCGTCTGCAGTTCATAAAAACCGCTCCACTGGCTCTGGTTTTCACCAAGCGGATGCGCGCTTAATACAGGCGTATTGACCGCCTGATAAAAATCATCCTGCAGGCGGACAGCGCTGTCGGCAATCCGTACGGTTACGGTTACGACTTCCTTCTTTTTAGAACCATCTGTCGCCTGAACCGTAATTTTCGTACGGCCTGTCTTTTTTGCGGTAATGACGCCGTCTTTGGATACAGATGCTATTTTGGTATCTGCAGACTGGTAGCTAAGCGCCTGATTCGACGCGTCTGCCGGAGAAACTGCTGCTTTGATCGTAGATTTCCCGCCCATCGGAAGAGCCACTGCGGATTTAATCACATTGACATCCGCTACCTTTGTGCCTACGGTAACTTCTAAAGTAGTTTTGCTCTTTCCTGCTGTCAGCGTAATAACGGCTGTCCCTTTTTTCACCGCTTTCAGTTTGCCAGACTTGCTTACGGTTACAACCTTCTTGTCGCTGGTTTTCCATTTTACGTCGGAACGGTTGGCTTTCAGCTGGAACGTTTCACCTTTTTCAAGTGTGAGTGTTCCTGTGTTTACATTCGTGATCTCCGCTTTCTTTTCCGCGGCTTCCACAGCCTGCGGCGCATCCATTGCAGCCGTGGTAAACGGCGCTGCCGGAAATGCCAGCAGGGCGGCAAGCAGAAGCGAAATCATCCTGTTTCGTTTTTTCATTGCTTTATTCCTTTCTTTATTAATTTATCATAAAGTATCTGTCACAAGAGCCGCATGCCTGTTCCATGTAAAATGCCTGCGCATCCTTCCGGCAACCGCTTAGGCTCTTATTTCAGACGCCTTATAAGCTTATGATCAAAGTTCCGTCTGATGAAAAACGGTTACTCCCCAACCGATGCATGCAGTGTCTGTAACGGCTGCACTTCACTGCTTCCATGCTTTTTCAGAGAAAGAATTCCGCTGACAGTCGCTTTTGCAGCTGCAATCGTAGTCATATATGGCACTTTCTTTTTAATCGCCGCCTTGCGCAAATAACTGTCATCCTCGCGGCGTTCCCGCCCGACAGGCGTATTAATAATGAGATCAATTTTCCCATTAGTAATCAGATCACGCATATCCGGCCTTCCTTCGTGCAGCTTATAGACCATTTCCGCTTCAATCCCGGATTCGCGTAACAGCCTGCATGTGTGTTTGGACGCGATAATCTGAAAACCTGCTTTTGCAAATTCTCTGGCTACCTCCGCGACTTCCGGCTTATCCCGGTCACTGACAGAAATCAATACCGTTCCTTCCAGCGGCAGCTTCATCTGCGTCGCTTCCTGCGCTTTGTAAAACGCTTCGCCGTAGGAGGCCGAAAGGCCGAGTACTTCTCCGGTGGAACGCATTTCCGGCCCTAATACCGGATCTACTTCCTGGAACATATTAAATGGAAAAACGGCTTCTTTTACGCCATAATACGGGATCTCGTGTTCTTTCAGCTGCGGAACCGGAGACGGCCTTTGGGTAAGTTCCGCTGTCACGATCTCAATAG
This sequence comes from Lachnospiraceae bacterium, assembly GCA_009774535.1. Lineage (GTDB taxonomy): Bacteria > Bacillota > Clostridia > Lachnospirales > Lachnospiraceae > Eubacterium_J. Next base: position 6,187 of record VSNY01000061.1, on the reverse strand, counting down.
CCAGCGGCACCATGCGGATATTGCACACTTTGGATACAAGCGGTACGGTGCGGGACGCGCGCGGGTTGGCTTCCAGCACAAATACTTTTCCTTTTTCAATCGCGTACTGCATGTTCATCAAACCGCGCACATGCATTTCTTCTGCGATCTTTCTGGTATATTCTTTAATCGTCTCGACATTTTCTTTTGAAATATGTCTGGACGGGATAATGCAGGCTGAATCGCCGGAGTGGACTCCCGCCAGCTCGATATGCTCCATCACCGCCGGAACAAACGCATGCTCTCCGTCGCTGACCGCATCTGCTTCGCATTCTGTCGCATGCCCAAGAAAACGGTCGATCAAAATCGGACGGTCCGGGGTAACGCCGACGGCAGCATTCATATAGCCCGCCATGCTTTCCGCATCATAGACAATCTCCATGCCTCTGCCGCCTAATACATAGGAAGGACGCACCATTACCGGATAGCCGATCTGGTCAGCGATCTTAAGCGCTTCCTCTACGTTGACAGCCATCCCGGATTCCGGCATCGGGATATCCAGTTTTTCCATCATCGCGCGGAACTGGTCCCGGTCTTCCGCCAGATCAATCACAGACGGAGAAGTACCAAGGATCTTTACTCCGTTTTTCTCCAGATCCGCAGCCAGATTCAGCGGCGTCTGTCCGCCAAACTGCGCAATTACGCCGACTGGCTGTTCTTTTTTATAAATACTCAGCACATCTTCCAGCGTCAGCGGTTCAAAATAAAGTTTGTCGGAAGTATCGTAGTCCGTGGATACGGTTTCCGGATTGCAGTTAACAATAATCGTCTCAAATCCCAGCTTTTTCAGCGCCAGCGACGCATGGACACAGCAGTAGTCAAATTCGATTCCCTGCCCGATCCGGTTCGGCCCGCCGCCTAAAATCATAATCTTTGGCTTGCCCTGCGTAACCGGATTCTGATCTGCTGCATTGTATGTGGAATAATAATAAGCGCTGTCTTTCGTCCCGCTGACATGCACGCCTTCCCAAGCTTCCTCAAGGCCGAGGGCAATCCGGCGGTTCCTTACGTCTGCTTCCGGAATATCTAAAATCAGGCTTAAATATTTGTCTGAAAAACCATGCTTTTTAGCCGTAAGCAGGGCCGTATCCTCCGGGAGCCGTCCTTTGCAGGCTGCGAGCGCTTCTTCTTCCTGTACCAGTTCCTGCATCTGCGTCAGAAAATAATGCTTTACTTTGGTGATCTCGTGGATCTCTTCCACAGACGCGCCTTTGCGCAGAGCTTCATAAATAATAAAATACCGTTCGCTGGAAGGCGTTATTAAAAGCTTTAACAGCTCTTCTTTGGATCTGCGGTCAAAATCCTTCGCGTGTCCCAGGCCGTAACGTCCGGTTTCCAGGCTGCGGATCGCTTTTTGGAACGCTTCTTTAAATGTCTTTCCGATACTCATCACCTCGCCTACCGCGCGCATCTGCGTACCGAGCTTGTCTTCCACGCCTTTGAACTTTTCAAATGCCCAGCGTGCGAATTTAATGACCACATAATCCCCGTCCGGCACATAGCGGTCCAGCGTACCGTATTTGCCGCATGGAATCTCAGGCAGCGTCAGCCCCGTCGCCAGCATCGCGGATACAAGCGCAATCGGAAAACCGGTCGCCTTAGAAGCCAGCGCGGAGGAACGGGATGTTCTTGGATTGATTTCGATGACAATATCACGATCCGTCTTCGGGTCATGCGCCCACTGCACATTGGTACCGCCGATCACCTGGATGGATTCTACGATCTTATAAGATTTTTCCTGCAGACGCTTCTGCACTTCTTCAGAAATCGTAAGCATCGGCGCGGAGCAAAAAGAATCCCCGGTATGTACGCCAAGCGGGTCAATATTTTCAATAAAACAGACCGTAATCATATGATTGTCCGCATCCCGCACAACTTCCAGCTCCAGTTCTTCCCATCCAAGTATGGATTCTTCTACAAGTACCTGGCCGACGAGACTGGCCTGCAGACCTCTTGCACAGACTGTCTTTAACTCTTCCACATTATAGACAAGGCCGCCTCCTGCGCCGCCCATCGTATATGCCGGACGCAGCACAACCGGATAGCCGAGCCTGTCCGCAATCTCCATCGCTTCTTCTACCGTATAGGCAACCTCGCTTCTTGCCATTTCGATCCCGAGGCTGTCCATCGTCTTTTTAAACTCAATCCGGTCTTCCCCGCGCTCAATAGCATCGACCTGAACACCGATCACCTGCACCTGATATTTGTCCAAAACGCCGTTTTTAGCCAGCTCTGCACACAGATTCAGCCCGGACTGCCCGCCCAGGTTCGGCAGCAGCGCATCCGGCCGTTCTTTGGCAATGATCTGTTCCATACGCTGGACATTCAGCGGTTCGATATAAGTAACGTCCGCGGTTTCCGGGTCGGTCATAATGGTAGCCGGGTTGGAGTTGACGAGTACGATTTCGTAGCCAAGGCTTTTGAGCGCTTTGCATGCCTGTGTGCCGGAATAGTCAAACTCACATGCCTGGCCGATAATAATAGGGCCGGAGCCGATGATCAGTACTTTATGGATATCTTTTCTTTGCGACATTCGAGTTCCTCCTGTTGGTGTATATTGCTGTTTGATTGACTCTGTACTGATAAAACATTTTACTGGAAAAATAGCCCGCTGGCAATAAAAATATCAAAATTCGTCCCAGAACAGCTCATCCAGCGTTTTTCCCAGTACTTTGCATATCGCGATACATAACCGTATCGTCCGCACAGCCACCAAAATATAGCGTTCTTAATTTTTTAAAGAAAGATACACAGAAATTTCACACAATCATTGCAATTTCGTAAAAAATTGAGTATAATGCTTTAATATTAAATTAGATGCAAAGATGAAAAGCGCAGCCAGGAGAGCAGGTGATCAATATGGCAGATCTTTCGATGGATTGGAAGGAACCCAGGGAAACAGTAGAAGAATTAGAAGCAAAAATTGGTGCAAAAAGGAACGGAATCCGCAAAATGCCTGATTTTATCGAACCGGAAGAATTGTATAAAGAACTGATTGGCAGCATCCGCAAATATCATCCGTCCACAGATATCACACAAGTGGAAAAGGCATACCAGATTGCGGCGGCAGCCCATAAAGACCAGAAACGGAAATCCGGTGAGGCATATATCATCCATCCGCTGTGTGTTTCCATGATCCTGGCCGAACTGGAGCTGGATAAGGAGACGATTGTGGCGGGCCTTCTGCACGACGTTGTGGAAGATACGGTAATGACGGATGAAGAGATCGCCCGGGAGTTTAGCGCGGAAGTAGCGCTGCTGGTGGACGGTGTGACCAAGCTGGGGCAGCTTTCGTATGATGCGGATAAAGTCGAAGTGCAGGCGGAAAATCTGCGGAAGATGTTTCTGGCTATGGCAAAAGATATCCGTGTCATCCTGATCAAGCTGGCGGACCGTCTGCACAATATGCGTACGCTCCAGTATATGCGTCCGGAAAAGCAAAAAGAGATCGCGCGGGAAACGATGGATATTTATTCTCCGATCGCGCAGCGGCTGGGTATCTCTAAGGTAAAGATCGAACTGGACGACTTGTGCTTAAAATATCTGGAAGCGGACGCTTATTATGAGCTGATCCGCCAGGTGGCGCAGCGCAAAACCGCGCAGGATGATTATATCAGAAACCTGACGGACGAAGTGCGCGGGCATATCGAGCGGGCTGGCATCCAGGCGGAAATCGGCGGAAGAGCGAAGCATTTTTTCAGTATTTATAAAAAAATGGTTAACCAGAACAAGACGCTGGATCAAATTTACGATCTGTTTGCCATACGGATTATTGTACGCTCAGTGATGGACTGCTACGCGGCGCTGGGCGTGATTCATGAAAACTATGTGCCTGTGCCGGGGCGGTTTAAAGACTATATCGCGATGCCAAAACCAAACCGTTACCAGTCTTTGCATACGACGCTGATGGGTTCGGACGGGCAGCCGTTTGAAATCCAGATCCGTACGGTCGAGATGCACCGCGTCGCGGAATATGGTATCGCGGCGCATTGGAAATATAAAGAAGCGGCTAACGGAGTGAAAGCAAGCGGCAACCAGGAAGAAGAAAAATTAAGCTGGCTGCGCCAGATTCTGGAATGGCAGCAGGATCTGTCGGACAATAAAGAATTTATGAGTCTGTTAAAGAGTGATCTGGATCTGTTTTCCGATATGGTCTTTTGTTTTACACCAAATGGCGACGTCAAAAATCTGCCGAACGGCTCCACGCCGGTGGATTTTGCATACAGTGTCCATTCTGCGGTCGGCAACAAAATGATCGGCGCCAAAGTCAACGGCAAGCTGGTCCCGATCGATTATGTGATTCAAAACGGCGACCGGATCGAGATCATTACTTCCCAAAATTCCAGAGGGCCGAGCCACGACTGGCTGAATATTGTAAAAAGCACACAGGCCAAGAACAAAATCAACCAATGGTTCCGCAGTGAGTTAAAAGAAGAAAACATCCAGCACGGCAAAGAAATGATTGCCGCTTACTGTAAGGCCAAGGGCATCGACCTTTCTCTGATTAATAAGCCGCTGTACCAGTCGAAAGCCGTGCGCAAATACGGTTTCCATGACTGGAATTCCTGTCTGGCTACCGTTGGGCATGGAGGGATCAAGGAAGCCGGCATTGTCAATAAAATGTTTGACGAATACCGCAAGGATCATCCGATCGAAGTGACGGACGCGCAGATTTTGGAGAAAAATGAAGATAACAGTTCCAAACACCTGCAGACAAATTCCAGAAGCGGGATTATTGTCAAAGGTCTGTGTGATATTGCGGCCCATTTCGCGAAATGCTGCAGCCCGGTACCGGGTGATGAGATTTGCGGCTACATTACCAGAGGCCGCGGGGTGACGATCCACCGGACGGACTGTATCAATATGATCCATTTGTCCGATATGGAAAAAACGCGTCTGATCGAAGCGGAATGGCAGGAAGGATGCGGCAGCGGCGAACATGGACTGTATCTGGGCGAGCTTAAAATCTACGGCAATAACCGCACGGGCCTTTTGGTGGATATTACCAAGATTTTTACGGAACGGGAAATTGATATTAACTCGATCCATTCTAAAACGAGCAGACAGGGAGTCGCTACCATTTCGATTTCATTTGGCACCAGAGGCAAGGACGAGATGAATCATCTGATCACAAAGATCCGGCAGGTGGAGAGCGTGATTGATATTGAACGGACGTCAGGTTAAAATAATAAAAATGAAAGATAAGGCGAAAAGACAATGATGACAGTAAAAGAATTTCAGGTCGGACTGGTCGGCACAAACTGTTTTGTGGCAGTCAACAGCGAGACAAAAGAAGCGCTGGTGATCGATCCAGGCGACCAGGCGGCAGTAATGATCGGTCATATACAAAAAAAACAGCTCCATCCGGCTGCCGTGCTTCTGACGCACGGGCATTTTGATCACTGCATGGCGGCGCAGGAAGTGGCGGAGCATTTTGGAATTTCCGTTTATGTCCACGAGGACGAGAAAGAAACCATGGAAAATCCTGCTTATAACTGCTGCGGTATGATTGGCAGAAATCTTGTATTTCATGCAGACAAATATTTTCATGGGGAAAAGGACCAGTTGTCCCTTGCCGGATTTGAGATCGACGTGCTTCATACGCCGGGGCATACGATAGGCGGCGTGTGCTTTTATGTACAAAGCGAAGGCATTTTATTTAGCGGGGATACCTTATTCTGTGAATCGGTCGGACGAACCGATTTTCCGAAAGGCAGCATGTCGCAGCTGGTTCGCAGCATTCAGGAAAAACTGCTTCCGCTGCCGGATGATACAAAAGTATTGCCGGGCCATGGCGAGTGGACAACGATTGGAAAAGAACGTCGCTATAATCCGTTTTTGTAAGCTGTGTAAAGAGCTGTCGGCAAATCACTTGCCGGCAGCTTTTTACAAACCGGAGTAAATAGAATCAGCGCAAGCAGGGTCTGCGCGAACAGGCTTCTAAGCAGGATCTGTCGTATCAGGAGCTAAGCAAGCAGGATCTGCGCGAACAGAACCTAAGAAAGCGAATCTGCGTGAACAGAACCTAAGAAAGCAGGATTTGCGCGAACAGGCTCTGGCATATCCGGATCGAATAGATAGAATACGATAAGTTAAAATTAAGATAAGTTAAAATAAAGTTAGAATGAGAATATAAGATGATATACAG
>VSNY01000060.1:10663-21709 GCA_009774535.1 Lachnospiraceae bacterium | reverse complement strand
CGGTCAGTTTTATCATTACGGTCAGATCTGTCGTTACGGTCGTTTCTTTCACTGCGCTCAGATCTGTCGTTACGGTCGTTTCTTTCACTGCGGTCAGATCTGTCGTTAGATCTGTCGTTACGATCGGTTTTGTCGCCGCGGTCGGTTTTGTCCATACGCTCCGCTTGTTCCATCCGTTCTGCTTTCCCTGTTTGTTCCTGGCGGTCAGCTTTTTCCACACGCTCCAGTTTTGTCTTATCTTCTTTTTCAGGTGCTGGTTTTACAATTTCATCATCCGGCACATGCGCGGACGCTCTGTCATAATTCGGACGGTCTGCGTTTGGACGAATTGGAATATGCGGTTTTTCCGCTGGTTTTACAGTTCTGCCGCGTCTGGAGTCTCTGCGTTCGCCGCCGGACTTATTGCCGCGGTTTGGTTTCTGGTTCTGCTTGCTGTACTGCGCATTAAATACTGCCGTAATGCTCGCTTTTTTCTTTGGCCTGGACTCTCCGGACGCTTTCGCTTTGCCATCCGTTTTTTTGGTATCCGCTTTTGCTCCGGATGCTTTTGCGTCTGACTGCCTGGCATCGGACGGTTTTGTGTCTGCTTTTGCAAGCATTTCCCGATTCGCCCGGATCTCTGCGATCTCCTCTGCTTCGAGGGTGTTGGACGATGTATATTTTTTTTCTTTTTCTTTATCTTTAATTTTTTTATTCATATAATCCACAATTGCCCGATTCGATACTTTCAGTTCTTTTGCAAGTTCATGTATTTTTTGTTTTGCCACTACTAATTACCTCCATTATTCAGTTGTTCCATTTCCATTAACCTTTTGATAATTGCTTCTGCCAGATTTTGATCTGTAACGGCCAATGATGCACGGTACTCTTTTCCAATGCAATTACCAAGCTGTTTCTTATCTGCATATTCAAAATATGGCACTTTCCGGTAGCTGCTCATATCTGAAAAATGCTTTTTCGTATTTTGCGATGCATCTTTTGCCATGATCACCAGATAAGCAGTTCCGCCTTTTACAGCTTTTTCGGCTGAAAATTCGCCGCTTGCAATATTTCCTGCCCGTGCTGCTATCCCGATCATCGATAACACCTTATCTGGCTTCAAGTACACTCATCTCCTCTTTCAACAAATTTACGACATCATCTGGTACCGGTGACTTTAACGAACGTTCCAGACCTTTGGTCTGCAAGGCACGCTGCAGGCATTCCACACTTTTACAGATATAAGCGCCCCGGCCGTTCTTTTTTCCCGTTTCATCCAGACAGATCTCATTTTGCGTTGTCTTTACAATACGCACCATGCTTCGTTTCTCTTTTGCCTCCCTGCATCCTACACAGATTCTGGAAGGAACCTTTTTCGTTTTCAAACTGTATCATCACTTCCATTCTCTGTATCAGTTTCCCATGCATCTGCATTGCTGGTGTCTGCGGCTTCATATGACTCTTCCACATAACTGTCTTCAGCATCCGTATATAACTGTTTGTCATAACCGTCTTTGTCATTTTCGTATGCTTCTTTATAACTGTCTTCAGCATCTGCATATGACTCTTCTGCATCATGGTCTTTATCGTCTGCGCAGCGGTTTTTATCCTCTGCATATGGCTCATCTGTGTAGTAATCACTGTCCTCTGTATATGGTTCTTCTGCATAACCGTCTTCCTGTCCGTAAGTTCCGTCCTCGTAATCACTGTTATCATAACCATTGTCTGCATATTCGTCGTATTCATCCGCATCTTCATAGTCATTTTCATAATCCAGAAAATCACCGGCTTCTCTTGCCTGAGTTTCGCTCTTAATATCGATTTTAAATCCGGTCAGACGCGCGGCAAGTCTTGCGTTCTGCCCTTCTTTGCCAATGGCAAGGGACAGCTGGTAGTCCGGTACGACTACTTTTGCGCTTTTTTCCTCGGCATCTGCAATTACGGAAATGACTTTTGCAGGGCTTAACGCGTTTTCAATCAGCATGGCGGGATTATCGTTCCACGTAATAATATCGATCTTTTCCCCGCGCAGCTCGTTTACAATCGCATTTACTCTGGCGCCGTTCATTCCGACACAAGCGCCTACTGCATCTACATTTGGGTCATTGGAATGCACCGCGATTTTGGTGCGGCTGCCAGCTTCTCTCGCAATGCTTTTGATCTCCACAATGCCGCTTCTTACCTCAGTCACTTCGGATTCAAACAGGCGCCGGACTAATTCCGGATGCGTTCTGGACACCAGGATCTTCGGGCCTTTGGATGTTGATTTTACTTCCAGAATATAGAGCTTGATACGTTCCGTCGGCTGGAAAATCTCACCCTTTACCTGCTCATTTTCCGTCAGGACCGCATCCACTTTTCCAAGATTAATACTGACGTTTCTGCCCATATACCGCTGTACAATGCCGGTTACGATATCTTTTTCTTTGCTGTAGTATTCATCACATAGAATTTTACGTTCTTCCTCACGGATTTTTTGTAAAATGACGTTTTTGGCATTCTGTGTAGCGATCCGGCCAAATTCTTTGGATTTGATCTCGATATTAACCAGATCTCCCAGTTCATATTTGCTGTTGATCATTTTTGCGTTGGCAAGGCTGATCTCCAATACAGGATCTTCTACTTCCTCTACAACGGTCTTTCCCTGAAATACATGGTATTCACACGTTTCCGGATTCATATCAACCCTGACGTTATCGGATTTTCCGAAATGGTTTTTACAGGCAGTAATCAAGGATGTCTCAATTGCTTCGATCATTGTATCCTTGCTGATATTTTTTTCTTTTTCCAATATATTCAATGCTTCCAGCACTTCATTGTTCATTTTTTGATCCTCCTAATCTATGTGTACTGCACTCAAAAATCCAGTGCCTGGCGAATCAGGGCAATATCACCTTTTGCAAAGGAAAGTTCCGCATCGTCTTTCGTTACAATTGTTACCGTGCTGTGATCATACGCTTTGAGTATTCCGCGAAATTCCTTTTCATGCTGAATAGGACGATATGTCCGGATCTCTATATCTTTTCCGAGATTCCTGACATAATCTTTTTCCTTTTTTAAGGGCCTGCCGAGTCCCGGCGAGCTGACTTCAAAGGTGTAAGAACCGTCGATATAATCCAGCTCATCCAAAATCGGGTTCATCTGCCTGGCTACGTCTTCGCAGTCATTTACGGTAATTCCGCCTTCTTTATCAATATAGGCACGCAGAAACCAGGTACTTCCTTCCTTCACATATTCCACATCGATTAGTTCAAACTGACACTTTTCCAAAATTGGCAGGAGCAGTTCTTCGGTTTTCTGTTCATATTCTTCTCTTCTTGACATCGTTACACCTCCTTTAAATGCCTCTGGGAAACGCTGCACTTGTGCTTTTTGGCAGTACAACGCGAATTGAGAGTGGATTGCGGTCCACTCTCAATGAATAGTTGCTTTGTTCTTACTAATAAAATAGCACTTTTGTATTTAAAATGCAAGCATTTACGGAAATTTTTCCATAACAAATATCAGGACAACTTTATTCCATATTGATTTCTGAAAAGTCAATCTCAAAATTTTCGTTTATGGCTGCAACAGTAACAGAAAGTCTTTGATGCGAACAAATATTCTGAATATATGTTTGCATATTAACTAAGAATGTGTTAGAATAAATAAAAATGCAAGAAATAAGTTCTCCCAGCTGCTCTTGCAGATTCTAATTAGGAGGTGTATTTTATGGCATATGGTAAAATCACAGCAAAACAAAGGGAAATTTTAGAATATATTAAAAACGCGATTCTGAACAAAGGATACCCGCCCGCAGTACGTGAAATCTGCGTAGCAGTCCAGTTAAAGTCCACATCTTCTGTCCATTCACATCTGGAAGCGCTTGAAAAAAACGGCTATATCCGCAGAGATCCCACCAAACCAAGGGCTATCGAAATTATGGATGAAAACTTTAACCTGACAAGACGTGAGGTAGTAAACGTACCAGTGATTGGCAGCGTTGCAGCCGGACAGCCGATTCTGGCTGTTGAAAATATCGAGTCTTATTTTCCGATTCCGTCCGATATGATCCCGAACCGTGAAACCTTTATGCTGAAGGTAAAGGGGGAAAGCATGGTCAATGCCGGGATTTTAGCCGGCGATAAGGTATTGGTACAAAAGCAGCACACAGCGGAAAATGGTGAGATTGTCGTTGCTCTTGTCGATGATTCCGCGACGGTAAAAACATTTTATAAAGAAGATGATTTTATCCGCCTGCAGCCGGAAAATGATGAATATGATCCGATTATTGTACCAGACTGCACCATTCTTGGAAAAGTATTTGGCGTATTTCGGTTATTTGGATAATCATTACGTCTGAAAGTGCCTGATCTTTGTGAGCTTTTATGCCGCAGAAAGACCAGGCACAAATTGGACCAGTCAGGATAAGGTTAAGGTTAAACTTCAGATGAAGATAAATTTAGAATCAGGATTATGCTTCAAGGTCTGAAAAACTGATAAACTTTCCATCTCCCCAGATTCTTTCCAGGTCATAAAACAGACGGTCTTCTTTAGAAAATACATGCACGATAATATCGCCATAATCCATCAACAGCCAGCTGGAACTGCGGTTACCTTCGATTTGCTTTACCGGAACACCTGCTTTGTACAGCGCCTCGTCCACTGCGTCACGCATGGCTTCGATCTGGTTTTGATTTGTGCCGTTTGCGATAACAAAATAATCAGCGAGTACAGATATGCCGCTGATATCAATGATCTGGATATCTTCAGCTTTTTTATCGGACAATGCCTGATAGGCGGTTTTCGCCATTTCTTTACTTGTGAGACTCATACGGCCATCTCCTTCCTGTTTTTATAATATTCATAAGTCAGTTGTGTGGTCGGGTCAATCCTGCCTGATTTTTCATTCAGGTAATGCAGCGTATCATACAGGATCTTTTCTACCGTCTGTTCCAGGCTGGTAAATGCCATTTCCCGGATTTGCGGCAGGTTGTGTGCTTTGTCGCGGCCTGGTTCGATATAATCTGCAATAAATAAGATCATATCCAGGGTCCCCATGGCGGGCGCTCCTGTTGTATGAACTTTGATTGCATGCAGGACTTCTTCGTCTTTCACGTCATACTTTTTTTTGGCGATCCAGGCGCCGACCTTTGCGTGCAGCAGAAATGGGTTTTCGCGCTCAATGTCCGTGATTTCGATATGGTGTTTTTTACATAATTCCAGTTTTTTATCATTGGGAACATTTTTGGCGCAGTCATGAAGCAGTCCGGCAGTCATTGCTTTTTTCAGGTCATAATGATAAGCCATAGCAAGCGCCGCAGATGTATACATAACGCCGAGCGTGTGCTGGTAACGTCCTTGATCAAGATAACGCTGCAGCTTTTTTTGATATTTTTCCAGTTCTTTCATGTTTTTTCCACTCCCATTCTCTGAAAACTGCCCCGTTGTGAATGTCCTGCGGGCGAGATCTGCCGACAACCAGCGATTGTATCACGACGGGAATTTAGGATAAATATACGGCGTGTTTTTCTAAATATTGTTCTACTACATCCGGAACAAGATATCGAATGGACTGACGGCTGGCAATGCGTTTTCGGATCATCCGGGATGATACGGAAAAATTCGGCGTACTGATAAAGCCGATGCGCGCGCCATATTTTTCCTGTAAAAAATCCCGGATGGGTATCAGTTCCGCCTGATTTAAACCGTCACGTACAGCCGCCAGAATCGTACACATACGGCTGATTTCGTCCGGACGCATCCAGGAGTCAAAATACGCCAGCGAATCCGCGCCCATAATAAAATAAAGTTCTTTTCCAGCTGCCTGTTCAGAAAAAGCCTGAACCGTCAGATACGTATAGGAAATGCTTTCCTTGCGTATTTCATAATCCGAGCAGGAAAAATGGGGATTGTCTGCAATCGCAAGCCGGATCATCTCCATACGTTCCTCTGCTTCTAAAATATGCCGGGCGTCTTTATGCGGAGACTGTCCGGTGGGCAGGAAAATAACTTCATCCAAACCGAATTGTTCGTATGCATTTTCTGCAATCAGCAGGTGTCCATAATGAATCGGGTTAAACGTACCGCCCATCAACCCGATTTTGCCGCCCTGTCCCGTATTTAAAATGAAGTTTTTTTCTTCCATAACTGCTCCGTGTATATGATGAAGTTTATGTTGACGGCAGTTCAATTTTCGGGGATTTCCTGGACGGCCGATATAAAATAATTTTTTTTCCGATCACCTGAACCACATCGGCATGTGTACGTTCTGCTACTATTTGCGCCAATTCTTTCGGATCATCCGCACAGTTTTTCAATACGGAAATCTTTACCAGCTCGCGTTTTTCCAGCGCATCGCTGACAGCATCCGTAAGGGACGGGGTCAGACTGGATTTCCCAATCTGAAATATTGGCTCGATTTTTCCAGAAAGACTTTTTAAATAAGCACGCTGCTTACTTGTTAAATCCATATTTTATTTCCTTTCCTATTTTAAACAGTTTCCCTATTACTTATAATATTCAAATTCAAGCGCATACATCCGCACCGTATCGCCATCCTGAATCCCTTTTTGTTCCAATTCCTTTAAAATGCCCTGTTCTTTTAAGAATTTTTGGAAAAACAAAAATCCGCGTTCCGCTTCCAGATTCGTATAGCCCAGCATTTTTTCAATCTTAGGGCCTTCAACGACAAACGCGCCATCCTGCGGGTCGATTTCTACGGTAAAGGCTTCCTGGACTGCCTGTTGCTGCGAAGGGTCATATTCCGACGCATATACAATTGGTTCTTCGTGGATCTCGTCCAGTAATTTTTTCACTGCATATAACAGTTCCTTTAACCCTTGTCCGCTGACTGCAGAAATCGGATAGACCATAATTCCCCGCGGTTCAAATTCCTTTTTTAACTGGTCGATCACTTCAGATTCGCCTTCATACAGCACATCCAGTTTATTTGCGGCAATCACCTGCGGTTTTTCTAAAAGCCGCGGATCATAGGATTCCAGTTCCTGATTAATCGCATGAATATCTTCGACCGGATCGCGCCCTTCGACCGACGCCGCATCCACGATATGGATGATCACTCTTGTACGCTCAATATGCCTTAAAAATTCATGACCCAGCCCGATTCCCTGAGACGCGCCTTCAATAAGCCCCGGAATATCCGCAATTACAAACCCTTCTCCGTTTTCAAAATCCACTACCCCAAGATTTGGCTGCAGTGTTGTGAAGTGGTAGTTTGCAATTTTAGGCTGCGCATTGGTCACACGTGATAACAGCGTAGACTTTCCGACGTTTGGAAATCCAACCAGACCGACGTCCGCAATAACTTTCAATTCTAAATTCACTTCTAATTCAACCGCTTCCTGCCCTGGCTGCGCGTATTTTGGCGCCTGCATGGTGGCAGTTGCAAAGTGCTGGTTTCCAAGCCCTCCTCTGCCGCCAGTCAGAACGATCTGCCTTTTGTTAGCACCCGACAGATCTGCAATCACACGATCCGATGCGGCGTCTTTGATCACGGTCCCGGCGGGTACTTTTAAAATAAGGTCGTCCCCTTTTTTTCCATGACAGTTGCGCTTTTTTCCGTCTTCGCCCGCCTGCGCCGCAAATTTGCGCTTGTAACGGTAATCCGCCAGCGTATTCATGCCGTCGTCCACAAGAAATATGACATCGCCGCCATTGCCGCCGTCGCCGCCGTCCGGCCCGCCGTTCGGTACGTATTTTTCCCGGCGGAAGCTGACATGTCCATCTCCGCCTTTTCCTGATTTGATAATAATTTTTGCACTATCGGCAAACATAGAGTGATCTCCTAACTTTTTCATACATTTGATACAAAAAATACCGCTGCGTATTTTTTCATCAAGTATCGTACGTTCTTCGGGGATGCCTCCGCACTGCCCCTGCCAAACGATCTGCTGATGAAAAAATATGCAGCGGTATCTGCGGCCAAAACGATCTGCCTGTCCAGCTTATTCGTTTACGACCGGATATACGGAAGCCTGTTTCTTATCTCTTCCTTTTCTCTCAAATCTCAGAATACCATCTGTTAATGCGAATAATGTATCGTCGCCGCCTCTGCCGACATTGTTTCCCGGATGAATCTTGGTACCACGCTGTCTGTAAAGGATATTTCCGGCTTTTACAAACTGTCCGTCTGCTCTTTTCGCACCTAACCGTTTCGCTTCAGAGTCACGTCCGTTCTTGGTGGAACCAACTCCCTTTTTATGCGCAAAATACTGAAGGTTTAATGCAAACATGTCCTACACCTCCTCAAATGTTAATCTACTATAATCTGTTCCATATTGTTCCTGTATATTCTGCAAGCCCAGAATCATGGTATCCAGCAGCAGTTTCCCGTCATGCCCGGCTGGATGCTCAAACCAGACCTCAATCAAGCCGCTGTCAGGATCTGTCCTGGCGGTAAAAGCATCTGACGTAAATGCTTCCACTGCATTCAGCGTATTAATCACCAGTACGGATACGGCAGAGCATACAATATCATCGCCATACGCAGCAAATCCGGCATGGCCGATACAGGTAACTCCCGTATACTGCCCGGCATGATTCTGATAAATTGTAGTCTTGATCATTACAATTCCTGCGTTCCGGCTTTGTCAGGCATTGATCTTTTCAATCTTAACCTGGGTAAATGACTGTCTGTGGCCATTTTTCTTATGATAGCCGGTCTTTCTCTTGTACTTGTATACGATGACTTTCTTCCCCCGGCCTTCTTTGATAACAGAAGCTGTGACGGTTGCGTTTGCAACGGTCGGGCTGCCTACGGTTAATTCTCCATTATTTACTGCTAATACCTGGTCGAATGTAACAGTCTGGCCTGCGTCTGCTCCAAGCTTTTCAATGGTAATGATATCGCCTTCGGATACTTTGTACTGTTTACCACCTGTTGCTATAATTGCGTACATTTGGCACCTCCTATTTATCATTACTCGCCAACTTTGGTGATGTGTGAAAACACATGCTTGTTACCTCGTTGTGCGGCATACTCATAGAGGATAGCATATTTGGCTGGAAACGTCAAGATCTAAAATAGGCTGTTTTTTATTTTTATATATGAATATCCAGATGGAATCCGGCTTTCTTTCGTTTTTTTGCGCCTTCCGTCTTTTGTTTCTGTAGAGACGCTTTTAGCTTCTTACTCTTTTGCGCGGAATTTTTCCTGGTTTTCGTAATCAGTGCCTGTGCATGTTTCTGTCTTTCTGCCCGCAGCTTTTCACTTGTTTTGTCTGTCCGTTCATACTGGGCAAAGTGACAGGATTTGCCGTTTTCATCGATATACCAGTGATGGAATTTTGCCGTATATCCTCTTACTTTATGAAGGCCGTCGATCCATTTGCAAAGATTTTCGATACTTTTTAAATGCTGTGCATATGCCGCTTCTTTGAGCGGGTCTTGCTGCATATTTCTAATCAGGTTCGGATGGACGGTTAACGTACGGCTGCTTTGGCTCATATTCATTTTTCTGTCGGCACACAATGTCATATAGGAAAATCTTCTCTGCAGCTTTTTTAAGTATTGTGGTAAATTTTCCGGATTGTTTTTAGCAATGCTCTGATCTGGCTGTGCAGCGCTTGTTTTTTGTGTGTATTCAGCTGCATACGCCATTGTATCATTGTTGTAAGAATTAGTTACGTTCATGATCATCACCTGTCCTTTCTGAACCTGTTATAAAATCCATTTCCAAGCCACGCCTACAGATACTGAAACAGCTTTACCATCCATGTGTACAGCCGGTCGTAATCTTTTTCATAAGGGATCAGTACCGTCCGGCCCGCGCGGCTGTCTGACGGGTACATACAGGAATAGCCGCCGCTGCCAAAGCCAGGCAGTTTTCCATAGCCGCCGAAGACGATAAAAATCTCTCCGTGCGCATGCTTTTCTTTTAAATAGGCTTCAAACGCATCCCTGTTCACATATACGAAACGGTCATCATATGAAATCATATGGTGCAGCCTTGGACTGCATTCAGAAAATACAGCATGCGTTCCGTCAAATTCATATACCAGAACAAACTTCTCTTTAGAATATCTGGCATAAGAAGCGTGATGAATTGTGCCAAACAGTACGATCAGCATAGCCGTCAAAACAATTAGTATGCCTTGGCATGTTCTTTTTTTGTATGGCTGGAATTGAAGGATGCATTCCAGCCGTCTTTGAAAATCTGCAAATGTGCTTTGTGCCGCGTAAGCGGCTGCAGAAGGCAATTCTTCCTGTCCAAAACGTAATAATTTCAGGCTTTTGAGCAGGATTTCTCCATATTCGCAGGCTGACTTTGGGCTGTTTTGAATACATACTTTATCACAGATATCCTCCAGGTCTGCACGGAAATATTTTTGCACGGCAGCCAGGCAGGGATTGATCCACAGCAGGCAGCGCAGCAAATCCCAGGCCAGATAAAACCACAAATGCCCCAGACGGATATGCGTCTGTTCATGCTGCACAATAACTTCCAGTTCTTCGGCGCTGTAACACTTAAGCAGATGTTTCGGCAATATTACAGACGGTTTCATCAGCCCGGATGCAAATGGCGTTACATGAAGATCTGTAACCCGTATCCGGATATTTCCTATTATAAGATGATTCATAGCAGCAGTCATTTTGTACAGACGAAAACGCTTCACAGCCATAGAAACGCCAGCAGCCAGAATACCCGCTATATAAATGCGGCTGATCCATACACAGTCCTGCATCCGTGCCGTCAGCCATGCCGTAATCATTCCGGCGCCTTCGTACGCATATAGCAGTTTTAGCCTTCCTGCAAATGGTACGGCCAGATAAAATGCCCACAACGTCCCTTTTGCAAAAACACGTCCGGCAAACACGGTCCGGCGCAGCGTCATGACCAGTCCTGTCAAAAGCGTTGAAAAAACCAGACACCAAAATATTTGTATGGTTATATACGCGCCGCATACATCCAGAAAGCTGATGATTTGTTGCCAGACAGACATGGCGATCACCTCTCTTTCTGCGAAGACTTTTTATTTTGTTCTTTCATTTGTTCTTTATTTTGTTTTTTGCTCTGTTCTAAAATCGCCTCTAATTCATGGATCTGGCGATCCGTCAAAGCAGCAT
>VSNY01000060.1:0-10653 GCA_009774535.1 Lachnospiraceae bacterium | reverse complement strand
TCTTTGGGCTTTGCTGCCTGGTAGTGGTATACTCTGGAATCGTGCGCGTCCACAGTGTAGGTCAGAATCCCTTTCTGATGCAGGCGGTTCATCAGGACACGCACCATCCGCTGAGACATCGATGATGTTTCCTGCAGTTTTAAAAATACTTCTGCGGAGGTATACGACGTATCGCCGGACCAAAGAATCTCCATAATCTGCCATTCAGACGGCGTAATCTCTTCTTTTTCCATAGGTAATCCTTTCACTTTTTCTTCTTTGTTTGGTTCTTTGTATGTTATATCGGTTAATGATAATTAATAATTAACGAATATTAATATAAAATGTTGTAATAGTTTCATGGATGTCCTGAATGGTTACAACATATTTATCCGATCTTGCTTTTCACATTTTGGAATGCTATTATTTTTGAATAGGGTATAAGAAACATTTTTGCGCATAATGCAGCGCAATGTCATTTCTGCATTTTTCTGGTTGATCCAGGATAGAAAATGATATTCTGATCAGTGTTTTTACAATATATATAGAAAAGGAAGGTAATATTTGTGATACAAGGCGCTATTTTAGAAAAAGGAGAACCATATTACACGCGTTTTGGAAAAATCTTTCACACGCTGCACAATTTTCAGACCGAATATAACTGGCTGATTACGGACTGCGTGGCAAATCCGCAGAACGAACGTACTGCCGCAGGCATTGAGCAAGCCGCACATGGAAGCTATAACTGGTTTCGCGGTGACGAACTGACAGAACTTTTAGAAACAGAAGATTTTCAATGGATCTGGGCAGTGCTTTCCGGTTTTGATCCTTCGATACCAAAAGAAGAGGTCTTAAGCGTAAGTCTCCGGAATCATGCATTGCCAAAGGCGGTTGACTATGAAGGCTTCTGGCAGCAAACGCTTTCCATACAGCACCCGTTGGCTGCCGTAGAACTGGCTGCGTTTGACAGCAGTGGGATGCTGCTGATCAGCCGCCAGGAGAAGCTTGTTAAAAAATTCAGGCAAACGTTTCCGCTTAGTGAAGATTTAGCGGTACACAATG
The DNA here is from genome assembly GCA_009774535.1 of Lachnospiraceae bacterium. Taxonomy (GTDB): domain Bacteria; phylum Bacillota; class Clostridia; order Lachnospirales; family Lachnospiraceae; genus Eubacterium_J. The sequence continues at coordinate 9,612 of VSNY01000060.1, read as the reverse complement.
CCCGACTGGCGCAGCACGGTTGTCATCCGCCCTGCATGTAAGAATGGTTTATGGTTATGATTCTTTGCAGACGTTTATCCATGCCGCGGCCCCGGAATATTTTTCCAGTTCCGGAATTGTAAGTTCAATTGCGCTGTTCGCACTGCCGCAGGCAGGATAAACGGTTGTAAAGCGTTTGAGCGACTGATCCAGATATATGTTTACACCTTCTTCCACCGCGAACGGACAGACGCCGCCTACGGCATGTCCGATCATAGTCTCTGCCTGTTGCGCAGAAAGCATTTTCGCTTTTGTTTTGAATTGCGCTTTATATTTGGAATTATCAATTTTAACATCTCCGGCCGCTACGATCAGTATTGCCTGGCCATCTGCCAGAAAAGAAAGTGTTTTTGCGATTCTTTGCGGTTCACAGTGCAGCGCTGCGGCGGCAAGTTCTACGGTTGCGCTGGATGTGTCAAATTCCTGAATGCGTTCTTCCATACCGAATTGTCTGAAATATGCTTTTACTTTATCAATTGCCATGTGATCTCACCTCTGTTCGATTTATCTGATATGCTCTAAGAAAGGATAACATAATGATCTGTGAAGTGCAAGCAGGATACGAGTCAGGATATGATTTCGTTGTAACAGTTCAGATCACCCATGAAACTGTTACGCATCCTTTTGGTAAACCAACTCAACAATCTCCCCGATATTTTTGCAGCTTTCTAATTTAAGATTCGTTTTCGGAAACTCCGGAGGAAAAAGGGGTATTCCATTTCCAAGGACAGTTGGCATAACGTAAATATAATATTGGTCAATTAAATTCTCGCGCATAAAGCAGCGAACCATTTCTCCTCCACCCATAAGCCAAATATTTCCTGTGTGTTCTTTAGAAATAAAATCTAATACTTGCTGCCCGGGCGGCAACGAAGTGAATTGGACGTTCGGGTCGTATTGACACGGCTGACGCGTACATACATAACAAGGCATTCCTTCGTAGGGCCATTGATCCGGTGAAAGCTCATTTTTTATTTGACGATAGGTTTTTCCGCCCAGTATGATTGCCTGTAAAGAATGGTAAAATGTTTCATAGCCAAGGTCTGGAGAAGGACTTTGGGTTTCATCTAAAAAGCGGATATCACCATTTTTTTCTGCGATATATCCATCTAAAGACATTGCAATATATAAAATTAGTTTGTTTTTCATGATAGATCTCCTTTTTTGTCTAATAGATCAAAAATACCCTGTTTTTCTATTGTTCAGACAAAGCGTTGTCTGATGACTCCAAAAAACACTTTGCCTGAACGGTTTCCAGTTTTTTGCAGATCAGGCTTTGCGCCTCCTGTTTCTGCGCCAGCTCATCTGTCAGTCAGAGCTGGCTATGCTCCCTTAAAAAGTCCGAGCACATGAAATCTTCTGTTCCAAATCCTGGAACTGCTGATACTGCTTTTTGACGTTGGGATATCTTGTTTTCGGAACGGACAGTTCTTTTCCCGTCGTCAGAGTCATCAGATAGCTGCTGATTTTCCTAATATACTGCATATTAACAAGAAAACTTTGATGAATCCTTAGAAATCCCATTCCGTTTAACTCCATCTCAATCTCATTCAGCTTCCGGTAAATACTGAATACACCGTTTTTTGTATAAAACAGATTTTTATGCCGGCATGTCTCAATGTAAATCAGATCATCCAACGCAAGCGGTATGTCCCCTTCTACAAACGGAAACAGGACTACCCGCTTTTGGAGCCGTCCTTCTGCCGTGTCTTCTTCACAGACTGTTGTCTTCATGTTTTCTCCTCTCTGCACATCTTATTCAAATACTGCCGTCTTCTCCTTTCTAAAAAATCACGATACGTAAATATTATCGGATTTCTATTCGTTTTATTCATACAAACGGCACCAAACGACTATCAATCCGAAAAAAAATCCCGGGAACGTTGATTGTTTCCGGAATTTTTTTCAGACTGGATGAATCTTATTTTGCCGGATCAGACTGGGCGCCGGCTTCCTGTTTCCAGCATTTGCACTGTTCGATACGTTTTCCCTGATCTCCCTGTTTTTCATCATATGCAAATCCATGAAGTATGGTACAAGGGAATTGTTCGCATTGTCCGCAGTGTTCCAGCCGCTTTTCTTCACAGCATGCTTTCACCAGGCAGCTGTCTCCCCAGAACGGCTTGTCGATTTGTATGCATCCTTTGCAGTTCATTTGTTCCCGATATTCGCATGCGCTGCATAAAAGGCCGCATCTGGATTCGACGCTGGCTGACGCTGCTTCAGTAAGCCCTACATAAATATGTATTTCGGCATTGTCCATTTGATCGTCCTGATATTCTTCAAAATCGCACTGGAACGTCCTTGGCAGCTGCATCTGCCAAATCTGCTGCCATGCTGCGGCGACGGCCTGCACCATATCCCCGTGAATTACAAATTTTGCATACCGGCCGGCAGGAATCTTACATACGGTATATGTGCCTTCCTGCGGTTCCTCAGCTGTTTCACAAGCAACGATTGCGGTATAATCTGCTTTTTCATCTCCGTCATATGCAGTATAGATTCCAAGAGCCTTTTCATTGACTTTGTTCGGAATAGACGCATAGATTCCCTCCTGATAAAAACGGTTCCACAGCCCGCCGATCACAGCGCCTGGATTTGGGGACAGATTATTTGTCCGCGCCGCTATGCCTACGGCAATTTTTTCTTTTAACGTTACAATTTCATATTCCATAAAATCAGGCCATCCTTTCTTAAGGAACGGTCAGTCAGCGACGCCCATTGTTTGACGGATCAAATCGAAAGCTGACGGTTCCTTTGTCTTTCTTATTTGATTTTGACAGCCTTATTCTAACAGGCCAACCATGACAGCTGTATGTCATGATTGATCTGGTTTTTCATATTTTTTTCGGATACTGTCCGCAAACGTCCGCATATCCTGCCGCAGTTCCCAAGGCTCCAATAATTCCGCGCCTTCTCCAAACGAAGAAATCCAGCTGATCACGCTGGTTTTATCCGCAAATCCAAAAGAGAACAGCAAGCTCTTGTCCGGCTGTTCCACGAAGCTTTCCGGACCATATTCCTCGATCAGACGCCATTTATATTCCGGCTGTATCCGTGCTTTTACTTGTAAAGTATTGGAAAAGATACGCCTGGGGGAAAGATCCGGCAGCGGCGCGGCGCGTTTTTCAAAAGTATCTGCTAACGTAAGCCCGGTCATCCGCCCCAGTTTAAAAAGACGAAAATCCTGCCTGGTTTCGCACCAGCTCCACAGATACCAGCTGGTCCATTGAAAAATCAGATCGTATGGTTCCACAATTCTTTCAGATTCGCCGTTTGGTGCGTAATAGGAAAAAGATACTTTGCGGCAGGAAAGGATGGCGTCGTGCAGCAGTTCAATTTTGGGTGACAGTGAATCTTTGTACCAGGAAGACAGATTAATAAAAATATGCCCGTCTCCTGCCAGCAGGCTTGAAGACCCTGCGGACAGTTTTTCCATCAGCTGGGCATAGCGGTTCGTCCCGCTTACGCTGTCAAGGCTGCGCAGTCCGGCCAGTATGGCCTGAAGGTCTGACTTGCTAAGAAGCGTGCGGTCAATTTTATAACCTTCCATAATCGAAACGCCGCCGTTTTGCCCTGGTTCTGTGCAAAGCGGAATCCCGGCCATACAAAGCGCTTCGATATCCCGGTGGATGGTTCGTCTGGATACCTCAAATTTTTCTGCCAGCCATGGAGCCGTCACTTTTTCCTGCTGCAGCAGGATTGACAGAATTCCGATCATGCGGTCAAGTTTCATAGGTTACTCCTTTTAAATTCACAATTCCAGGAAAGTCCGAATCGTTTTGAAAATCAGGCTTAAAAAACCCGCAAAATATCTTGTATCCATTCGCCGAAATTCATGCATGGTCCATTTTTAAATAATTCTCTACTACCTGCAGAAATTCTTCTGCCCGTTGATACTGCTCTATAGCATCTTTACTGGATACGAGAAAAAAATCTGCATAATCTGTATTGTTTCTGATCTGAAATGCCTGGCTGATATACTTAGAAAACTTTCTATCGAACTTGCCTGTTTTAATATACTCTTTTTGAAAATAAGCAATCACACCCGCATGTTTGGAAAAATCCTGACCATCAACTGCAAGTAATGCCCGGACAGCTGTAAACATTGCATAGTAAGAGCGGCCTATAGAATCCTTATAACTCCCATCTTCCAAAAGAATCTTTGCAGAATGAATCCTTTCCCGCGCCATATTCAAACGATAATTCATTAGTTCTTTTTTTTGCTCAAGCACGGATGTCAACACCTTCTTTCAAAATATTTCTATAATATGGCAGATCAGTTTTAAATTTTTCAAATTCTTCATAAGGGATGACTGTTGGAGATACAATTACGCCATACTCTACTTCAAGTTCTTCGGACAAATTCCATATTTCTTTCAAACCATCCTGCAGTTCTTTTCGGTTGCCCATTACAATTGCAGCAATGTCGATATCAGAACCTTCCCGAAAATCCCCTCTGGCATATGAGCCGTAAAGCAAAATTTTAACAATATCATTTCCAAAAACAGTACTGTAAATTTGATCCATTTGACGCAAAATAAAATTCAGATTATTTCTTTGCACGTTCTGTCATCTCCTTCTTAAAAGTGTCAAATAATCAGCATCGCATCCCCAAAACTAAAAAACCGGTATTTTTCCCGTACCGCTTCCTCATACGCCGACAGCACACGCTCCCGTCCTGCCAGCGCACTGACCAGCATAAGCAGCGTCGACTGCGGCAGATGGAAATTCGTAATCAGCGCATCAATGCAGCGAAACTGATAGTCAGGATAAATAAAAATCTGCGTATACCCGCTTGCTTCCCGTACATACCCCGCTTCATCCGCCACTGTCTCCAGTGTGCGGGTGCTTGTCGTTCCGACGGCGATGACGCGGTGTCCGGCTGCTTTTGCCTGGTTGATTTTGTCCGCCTGCTCTTTGGTAATAGTATAAAATTCCGCATGCATATGATGATCCAGGATATGATCCACTTTGACCGGGCGGAACGTTCCAAGACCGACATGCAGCGTTACTTCTGCAATCTCCACCCCTTTTGCCCGGATTTGTGCTAACAGCTGCGGGGTAAAGTGCAGTCCGGCGGTCGGAGCTGCCGCGGAGCCTTCTTCTTTCGCGTATACGGTCTGGTAACGCTGCTTGTCTTCCAGATGGTGTGTAATATAAGGAGGCAGCGGCATTTCGCCAAGCTGGTCTAAGATTTCCTCAAAGATTCCCTGATAGGAAAACTGAATTACCCGATTGCCCTCTTGCGCAATCTCCACGATTTCACCGGTCAACAGCCCGCCGCCAAATATTATTTTCGCGCCGGGCTTTGCTTTCTTTCCAGGTTTTACAAGCGTCTCCCAACGGTCATCTGAAAGTCGCTTTAACAGCAGCAGCTCGATTCCTGCCTGCGTCCCTTCTTTTGTGCCGTACAGTCTTGCCGGAAGGACTTTGGTATTGTTAATTACCAGGCAGTCACCGGGATGCAACTCATCTGTAATGTCCCGGAAAATTCCATGCCTGATGGAACCGTCCTCCCGCCCCAGGACCATCAGCCTGGAGCTGGAGCGGTCTTCTAACGGGTCTTGCGCGATCAGCTCCTGCGGAAGTTCGTAATTAAAATCTTTTACATTCATCTGCTTCCCCTATTTTCTAAGATCAATCCCTTTTTCCTCTAACGCCTGGATAATCCGGTTCACCGGTTCCTGCACAGACGCTTCGTCCAGCGTACGGTCCGGCGCACGGAATACAATGGAATAAGCCATGGACTTATACCCAATCTTAATTTGATTTCCTTCATAAATATCGAACAGATGGTAGCTTTCCAGATTTTTTCCGCCTTCTGCTTCAATAATTTTCTCGATATCGCCCGCCAGGATCTGCTTCGGGCAGACCATACTCAGGTCACGCGTAACTGCCGGGAACCTGGCAATACCGGTATACTTACGGTCAAAACTGGACAGCTCTACGATATACGGCAGATCGATAACAGCCACATACACGCGTTCTTTGATGGAATAATTGGCTGCAACCGTCGGATGAACTTCACCAAAATAGCCGATGGTCTTTCCATCATAACCAATCAGCGCCTGCCTGCCCGGATGCAGGAATGGTTTTTGCGCTTCCGGTTGATATTCCGGCTTCTGATGCATGCCTGTCTGCTGTAAAAATTCCTCAATCACGCCTTTTAACGTATAGAAATCCCCTTCTCCATACATGCCGAGTGTAAACTGCATCCGCTCTTGCGGCAATTCCGTCAGCGGCAGCTGTTTTGGCAGATAAATATTGCCAAGTTCATACAAGCGCACGTCTTTGTTTCTTCTATTATAATTCGTCGCTAATGAGGTCAGCATTCCGTTTAAAGGAATGGTACGCATAATGCTGAAATCTTCTCCTAACGGATTGGCGATTACCACTGCTTTCCGCAAATCTGAATCAGCCGGAAGCAGCAGCTTGTCAAATACTTTCGGACTTTCAAACGAATAGACCATTCCCTGGCTAAATCCGCAGTATTCCGCCACATCTCTGGCAACCGCCTCGATCCGCAGTTTATAAGACAGTTTTCCGGTTGTGGCTTCGCCGGAAGGCAGCGTTGTCCCAATTTTGTCATAACCATAAAATCTTGCCACTTCCTCTGCCAGATCTGCGCTGCATTCCAAATCCTGTCTCCAGGATGGGATCAGCACTTCATTTGTTGATTTGTCATATCCTAATTCAATTTTTGTGAAATACTCGAGCATTGTTTCCGGCGCAATGTCCGTTCCGAGCAGGCGGTTATATTTTTCTGGTTCAAACGGGATGCGCTTTCCTTCTTTTTTCTGCGGATATACATCTACGGCGCCGCCGACCACTTCGCCTGCGCCGAGTTCTTCGATCAGCTGGCAGGCGCGGTTCATTGCTTCCATAGCGTTATTCGGATCTAACCCTTTTTCAAATTTACCGGAAGCATCGGTGCGCATACCGATTTTTTTTGCGGAACGGCGGATATTTGTCCCGTCAAAGCAGGCTGCTTCAAACAGCATCGTTGTAACGCTGTCGGTAATCATAGAATTTTCCCCGCCCATAATACCGGCGATGCCAACTGGTTTTTCCGCGTCACAGATCATCAGAACTGTATCATCCAGTACACGTTCCTGTCCATCCAGTGTTACGAACGTTTCATCTTTCTGCGCGCGCCTAACGATAATCTGCTTTCCTGCAATCGTATCCAGATCATAGGCATGCATTGGCTGTCCATACTCTTCCATCACATAGTTTGTAATATCCACGATATTATTGATCGGACGGATGCCCTGTGCCATCAGCCTGCGCTGCATCCATTCCGGCGATGGCGCGATTTTAATATTTTTTACGACACGAGCGGTATAACGCGGACACAGCCTGGTATCATCTACACGTACCTGAATAAAATGATTGACATCTTCCGCATTTCCGGTCGGCTGGATGACCGGTGGCTGGAACGGCAGACGAAATGTTGCGGCCGCTTCTCTGGCAATACCGATTACGCTAAAGCAGTCAACCCGGTTGGATGTAATCTCGTATTCTATGGACACATCATCCAGCCCCAGTTCTTTGACAGCATTTCCGCCAACCGGAGCGCTGTCCGGGAAAATATAGATCCCTTCTTCCGGCGCGTCCGGATACATATCTCTGTTAGAGCCAAGCTCCTCAATGGAACACATCATCCCATTAGAGACGACACCCCTTAATTTGCCTTTTTTGATTTTTATTCCGCCTTCTGTCTTTGTACCGTCATGGCCGCCCGCCACACGTCCGCCGTCCAGTACAACCGGAACCTTCTGGCCTTCTTTTACATTCGACGCTCCGGTTACGATCTGGATGAGTTCGCTGCCGCCAACGTCTACCTGGCAGATCACCAGCTTATCTGCGTCCGGGTGAGGTTCGATCGTTTGAATTTGTCCGATCACAATTTGATCCAGGTCTTTATCAAATGCTTCATATCCTTCTGCTTTTGTACCGGAAAGCGTCATAGCGTCCACGTATTCCTGCGGTGACACATGAAGTCCCGGCACCATATCTTTAATCCACTTGAAAGAAGTATTCATCTTGATTCCTCCGCTATTTTCCTAAAACTGTGCTAAAAACCGGTCGTCATTTTCATACAACAGGCGCATATCATCGATTTCATATTTTAACAGTGCGATACGTTCCAGCCCGACTCCAAACGCAAAGCCAGAATAAACTTCAGGATCAATGCCGCTCATCCTTAACACTTTAGGATGAATCATACCGCACCCTAAGATCTCAATCCAGCCGCTTCCCTTACAGAAACGACAGCCGCTGCCGCCGCACTTAAAGCAGGTTACATCCACTTCCGCACTCGGTTCCGTGAACGGGAAATGATGCGGACGGAATTTTACTTTTGTACCTTTCCCAAACAACTCTTTCGCAAACTCTGCCAGTGTCCCTTTCAGATCAGCAAAAGTAATATTTTTATCAATGACCATTCCTTCAATCTGATGGAAAGACGGGGAATGGGTCGCGTCCACTTCATCCGAACGGAATACTCTGCCCGGCGCGATCATACGGATCGGCAGCGGACGAGTCTCCATCGTTCTCACCTGAACCGGAGAAGTCTGGGTTCGCAGCAGGATTTTACTGTCAATGTAAAAGGTATCCTGTTCATCCTTCGCAGGATGGTCCTGCGGGATATTTAACGCTTCAAAGTTATAGTAATCATATTCCACCTCAGGGCCTTCCACGACTTCGTAGCCCATGCCTACAAAAATGCGCTCGACTTCTTCCAAAGCAATCGTATTCGGATGGCGGTGTCCGATACGGTTCTTTTTGGCAGGAAGAGTAACATCAATCACTTCCTGCTTTAACCGGAATTCCAGTTCAGATGCTTCCAGTTTTTTCTTCGTCTCTTCCAGCATTTCTTCAATCGCGGCTCTGGTCTCATTTACCAGCTGGCCGACGGCCGGACGATCCTGCGGCAGCACATCTTTCATTCCTTTTAATACGGCTGTCAGTTCCCCTTTTTTTCCAAGAAACGCCACACGGACATCATTCAGTTTGGACAATTCTTTGGAAGACTGGATCTGACTGATCGCTTCTTCTTTAATTTTTTGCAATTTTTCCTTCATTTGCGCATTCTCCTTATCGAATTATTTAGAACATAAAAAAACTTCCTCCCCCAAAAGGGACGAAGCTGCTCCGCGGTACCACCCTGTTTCCCGGTTTCGCGGCAATCAGCGAATGATCGGCTGACTGCCTGGCCAGGCGCTTGACATACGTAACGTGTATGAACGTTCCAGGCTACTTAGTATTCACATCCAAAATCTGATTTTGGCAGATCTGTTGACCCGGACTGCTCTGGTGTGAAATCCGAAAACTGCCCGTTCTGAAAAAAGCTCTCAGCGCCTCACTTTTTCTCTCTGTCAGCGGGACGGGTTTGGGGATGCGGTTATGCCACCTTCCTTGCATTTAAATATTTAGACTGCTATTTATTATAGCGCAGAGTTTTGTGGAGTGCAAGAAAAAAATAAAAAACCTTCAATAAGTCTTTTGGCCAAGTCTTCAAAAATCTGCTATAATTAATGGTGAGTTTCTATACTATATACCAAAGCA
>VSNY01000006.1 GCA_009774535.1 Lachnospiraceae bacterium | reverse complement strand
GTGTACGTCCGGTTTGGGAGGCGGCTCCCTGAAACCTGCTGGCGAAAGCCAGTAAGGCGCAGGGTGCCTACCTCATATTTAATGCAGATGAACGCAAGCTATGTCGTCACTGATCCGAAAGGTACCGTTGTCCTAGAATGCGGGAAGATGCTTCAGCGCGGCGGATATGAAATCAAGATCCTCAATACCATCAACTTTAAACAGTCCATGCGTTACAACCCTTTCCGCTACCTGCGGTGTGAGAACGACATTCTGAAGCTGGTCAACTGTATCATGGAGAATACCAAAGGGGAGGACAGCAAAGGCGGGGAAGATTTCTGGAGCAAGGCGGAAGCCCTGTATTATCAGGCGCTGATCGCCTATATCTGGTATGAAGCCCCAGAGAATGAAAAGAATTTCAACACGCTGCTGGAAATGCTCAACGCTTCCGAAGTCCGGGAGGAGGATGAAACTTTTAAAAACGCGGTGGATATGATGTTTGACCGGCTGGAACAGCGCGACCCGGAGCATTTCGCTGTCCGCCAGTATAAAAAATATAAAATGGCGGCAGGCAAAACTGCAAAATCTATCCTGATTTCCTGCGGTGCAAGGATGGCTCCTTTTGACATTAAGGAAGTCCGCGACATGATGATGGATGACGAACTGGAGCTTGACAAACTGGGCGACCGTAAGACGGCCCTGTTCTGCATCGTGTCTGACACGGATACGACATTCAATTTCATCGCATCCATGGTCTACACGCAGATGTTTAATACTCTCTGTGACAAAGCGCTGGAAAACGGCGGCGCACTGAAAACGCACGTTACCTGCCTGCTGGATGAATTTGCAAACCAGAAAATTCCCAATTTTGAACACTTGATCTCAGTGATCCGGAGCCGAGAGATTTCCGCCCATGTGATTGTCCAGACACAGAGCCAGTTAAAAGCCGTTTATAAAGACCATGCGGAGACAATCATCGGAAACTGCTCCTGTGTACTATTCCTGGGCGGCAAGGAACAAAGCACCTTAAAAGAGATTTCAGCCACTCTCGGAAAAGAAACTATAGACAGTTTTAATACGTCTGACACACGGGGAAGCCAGCGCAGTTACGGGTTAAATTATCAGAAATTAGGAAAAGAATTGATGACGCCCGATGAACTTGCGGTCATGGATGGGGGAAAATGCATCCTCCAGGTGCAGGGTGTCCGCCCATTCTTCTCCGACAAGTTTGATATAACCAAACACCCGCAGTACAAATACCTTTCGGACGCAGATCCGAAGAACACGTTTGATGTAGCAAAATTTCTGAAACGCCGCCTGAAGGTCAGGCCGGATGATGTGTTTGAAGTCTGCGAACTGGAAGCTCCGCCCGAAACCGGCGATCCTGCCGTCTGACTATGTTCAGGCGGCTTTTTTAATGGAGGTAATTTCTATGAGGATACGCGCACCGCCTTTTAAAAATATCTCAGGATAGAAAAGCGTATGCACATAAAAAGAAAGGAGACGGAACCGGATGATGGATCCCGTAAAAACAAAAAAGCAGGCGGGATTTGCTCCTTCTTTCCTGAGAAAAATAGAAAATGACAGAAAAACGACAAAACAGACACTCCGGTTTCAAATTTTTTAATGGCATTTTTCACCAGCGCAATCGGAACCTTGAAGGTACTCGTAATCGCATTAGGCGCGGGCCTCGGCGTATGGGGCGTGATCAATCTCCTGGAGGGATACGGCAATGACAACCCCGGTGCCAAATCACAGGGAATGAAACAGCTTATGGCGGGCGGCGGTGTTGCCCTGATCGGTATGCAGCTGATCCCCCTGCTGGCCAACCTGTTTAGCTAAGGCGGGTACTGCTTATGCTGAATATCCTCGACCAGATCGAACAATGGATTAAGGATTTCCTGATTGAGTGCATCACGGGGAACCTTTCCGGGCTGTTCGACCAGGTAAACGATGCGGTCGGGGACGTGGCAGTGGATGTGGCAAAGACACCCCAGACATGGAACTCTGGGGTGTTTTCCATGATCCGCTCCCTGTCAGATAACGTGATCGTCCCCATAGCCGGAATCATACTCACGTTTGTTTTATGCTATGAACTGATCAGCATGATCGTGGAAAAGAACAACATGCACGATTTTGACACGTTCAACATTTTCAAATGGATCTTCAAGGTATATGTTGCGACTTACCTTGTCACCCATACGTTTGACATCACCATGGCGATCTTTGAGCTGTCACAGACAGTCGTGCGGCGGAGCGCCGCCGTGATCACCGGGAACACAAGCATCCAGTTTTCTGCTGTCCTGGGAAGCCTGGCTACCCAGCTTGATACGATGGGGATTGGGGAACTGTTCGGGCTTCTGGTGGAGACTGCCCTGATCCGGATTACTACCCCTATCCTGTCAGTCTGTGTCATGCTGGTGCTGGTGGGGCGCATGGTGGAGATTTATATTTACTGTTCTGTCGGTGCGATCCCCTTCGCGACCATGACCAACCGGGAATGGGGGCAGATGGGGAACAACTACCTGCGGGGGCTGGTGGCCCTGGGATTGCAGGGCTTTTTTATCATGGTTTGTATCGCCATTTATTCCGCGCTGATCGCAGGTATCGGAGCCGCGCCCAATATCCATAAAGCAATCTGGAGCTGTGCCGGGTACACCCTGCTCTTATGCTTCTCGCTGTTTAAGACCAGCTCCATCTCCCGCTCCATATTTAACGCACATTAAAGGAGGCGCTTATGGGAGAAAGACGGATGCCGGCGCGTTACCGTATGGATGAAACCGGGCAGATGCGCCGGACATGGAACGGAAAGCTGCCGGAGGAATTTACTGAAAAAGACATGCTCCTGTTTGCCATAGATACGGATATCCTGGTAAACGGGCGCGTGTCGGTGGAAACACAAAACGCAGTCCGGGAGGCAGGCTACCGTTATGAAAGCGGAAACCTCCTGCCCCTGGAAACAAGAAAGGAGGACACCATGGAAAACCAGAAGAATACGCTGGAAGTCAGCGTCAAGGTCTATCCCCTTCAGGAGAAGGGAGGGAACCTGCTCGCGTTTGCCAGCGCGACGGTCGGAGGCTGCTTTGCCGTGAACGGAATCCGTGTTATGGACAGCGAAAAAGGAAAATTTGTCGCCATGCCAAGCAGCAAAGGGAAGGACGGCAAATACCATGACATATGCTGCCCCACCACTGCGGAAATGCGCCAGGCGATCAATACGGCTGTCCTGGGGGAATACCAGAAAGCGGTAGAAAAACCTTCCCTGCGCGGAGCGCTGCAAAATGCTGCAAAAGAAGCTGCCGCGCGTCCGGCACCAGATGTACAGAGATCGGCAGACAAAGGGGCACGTTAAGGAATCCGTCCGGATACCGGGCGGAAAAAGGAGGAAATGAACATGGAATATCCGGAAATCTATAAACTTTCCGCAACGGAAGCGCGGGCCAGGGAAGAAACCGGGCTGTTCCGGGCTTCCCATAAACTGAACATTGCGTGTAAATGCGCGGTGGAGACGGCGATCCGGGAAAATTTTGACGGCTTTCACCTGAAAGGCGGCTGTATCAAACCGGTGATTGCGGAATACGGCATTGATCGGGTGGACTGGGTTTTGGCAAACACTGTCCAGACGAAGATGTCTGACGGGCGTTTTTCCAGAGATAACAAGGCATGGGCTGAGACATTCCCAATCCCAGGGAGTGATAATTCTGTCTTTGAACCGCGTCTGGATTATGTTGTGGAGAGCCACCCGGCTGTGCTGGACGGTTTTATCGGCCTTGTACGCCGGGAGCGTGACAGGGAAAAGGCGCTGCCAGAAGAGGAAAAGCCAAAACCTTCGATCCGGGCGCAGTTATCCGCACCGCCCGCAGCCGGGGAAAAGCCCCAGGCAAAAAACAGAGACCGGGAGGTGAGGTAGCGTGGCATTTGTACCTGTACCAAAGGATCTGACGAAAGTAAAGACCAAGGTGGCCCTGAACCTGACAAAACGGCAACTGATATGCTTTAGCCTGGGCGGGCTTATCGGGATCCCGACTTACCTTTTCAGCCGCGGCAGCATCGGGAATGAATCAGCGGCTCTTTTGATGATTGGCCTCATGCTGCCATTTTTTGCGTTCGGCATTTATGAAAAAGACGGACAGCCGCTGGAAAAAGTGCTGAGGAATTTTATCAATGTATCATTCCTGCGGCCGCCGGCCCGGCCTTACCGTACCAACAACGGCTATGCCGCGCTCATGCGGCAGGCGGAATTTGATAAGGAGGCAGAAAAGATTGAAAACAAAACAGCAGGCAAAGCAGGAAAAGGCCCTGCAGGCCGCAAAAAACCAGTACAAAAAAGATAAAGCAGACTTAAAAGCCCTCCGGCTTTCCCCGGAGGGGAAGCTGACAGGCAGGGAGAAAAAACGCCTTGTCGCTTCTATTAAAAAGGCAAAACGTGACGGACGGATCCCCAAATCTGCACAGGAGACGATTCCTTACCAGGAAATGCGGCAGGACGGGATCTGCGCTGCAGGCGGGAACTACTACACGAAACAGATCGAATTTTTAGACATCAATTACCAGCTGGCACAGAATGAGGACAAGAATATCATTTTTGAGAACTGGTGCGATTTCCTCAATTATTTTGACGCATCCATCCGCTTCCAGCTTTCTTTCCTGAACCAGAAGGCAGATATGGAGAAGTTTAAGAAGTCCATTGAGATCCCGGAACAGGACGACATGTTCAATGAAATTCGGCGCGAATATGCCGGTATGCTGCGCGGACAGCTCTCAAGAGGCAACAACGGTTTGACAAAGACAAAATACATTACGTTCGGTATCGAAGCGGACGACATTAAGGCAGCAAAGACCCGGCTGGAACGGATTGAGGCCGATATCCTGGCGAATTTCAAAGTGCTGGGGGTAAAAGCAAGATCACTGGACGGATATGAGCGGCTTTCCATCCTGCACCAGATGTTCCACCCTGCGGGTGAGAGGAAGTTCCATTTTTCCTGGGATGCAATCTGGAAAACGGGGCTTTCCAGCAAGGATTTTATCGCGCCGGACAGTTTCACTTTCCAGAACGGGCAATATTTTAAAATCGGGCAGACCTATGGTGCAGTTTCATTTTTGCAGATATTAGCGCCGGAACTGACCGACCGTATGCTGGCGGATTTCCTCGATTTGGAGAACAGCATGGTGGTCACACTGCATATTCAGTCCATTGACCAGAGTGCGGCGATAAAGACTGTGAAGCGCAAGCTGACCGACTTGGATAAAATGCGGATTGAGGAGCAGAAAAAGGCAGTACGGGCAGGATATGATATGGACATTATCCCGACTGATCTTGCCACTTACGGAAATGAAGCCAAGTCATTACTTGAGGATTTACAGAGCCGTAATGAGCGTATGTTTCTTGTCACCATTCTTTTAATGAACACGGCGGCAAAACGGCAGAAGCTGGAAAACAATGTATTCCAGGCAGCGGGAATCGCCCAGAAATACAACTGTGCCCTGCGCCGGTTAAGCTACCAGCAGGAACAGGGCTTTATGTCCTCCCTTCCGCTGGGAGTGAACCGTGTTGAAATACAGAGAGGGCTTACGACCAGTAGCACGGCGATCTTTGTGCCGTTCACTACTCAGGAGCTTTTCCAGTCCGGGGAATCGCTGTATTACGGTGTCAATGCCCTTTCCAACAACCTGATTATGTGCGACCGAAAAAAGTTAAAGAATCCCAATGGCCTGATACTGGGAACTCCCGGTGCAGGAAAATCCTTCTCCGCAAAAAGAGAGATTACAAACGCTTTTTTGATTACGACAGATGATATCGCTATTATTGATCCAGAAGCGGAATATTCCCCGCTGGTAACAGCGCTGGGCGGACAGGTCATTAAGGTTTCTCCCACTTCCAGCCAGTATATCAACCCCATGGACATCAACCTGAATTACAGTGAGGACGACGACCCTCTGATTTTAAAGAGCGATTTTATCCTCTCCCTTATGGAACTGATGATGGGGAAGGTGGAACCGGACGAAAAGAGTATCATTGACCAGTGTCTGCGCAGGGTGTATCACCGCTTTTTTGATGACCCAGTACCGGAGAAAATGCCAATTTTACAGGATTTATATGAAGAAATCGAAAAATACGGCGGTGAACGGGCACGGCATGTGGTAGACTGCATGGCCATCTATGTGACCGGCTCTTTAAACGTGTTCAACCACCGGACGAACGTGGATATTCAATCGCGCATTGTCTGTTATGACATCAAGGAATTGGGAAAACAGTTGAAAAAGCTGGGGATGCTGGTAGTGCAGGATCAGGTCTGGGGGCGCGTCACGGTAAACCGGGAAGCCCATAAGTCTACCCGGCTCTATGTTGATGAATTCCACCTTTTACTGAAGGAGGAACAAACCGCCGCTTATTCGGTGGAGATCTGGAAGCGTTTCCGAAAGTGGGGCGGGATCCCGACCGGCATCACACAAAATGTAAAGGATCTCCTTTCTTCCAGGGAGATCGAGAATATCTTTGAAAACAGCGATTTCATTTATATGCTCAACCAGGCCGCCGGCGACCGGCAGATTCTGGCAAAACAGCTGAACATCTCCCCTCACCAGCTTTCCTATGTGACCAATTCCAACGCTGGTGAGGGGCTTTTGTTTTATGGGAATGTGATCATACCTTTTATTGACCACTTTCCGAAACAGACCCATTTGTATCAATTACTAACAACAAGGCCCGAAGATCTGGCAAATGCTTGATAAAACGGCAGCAGAAAGGAGGGCGCAATAATGAATGAGAACAGCATACAGGGCACACAGCTTATGGAAAATGATGCTGTCCGGCAGTTTTATAAACTGCTGATGGAGAACTGCCCAGAAGCTGGACAGGATTACTCCATTATGCTCTGGCAGATGGAACACATGGCGGAACAGCTTCAGGCGGCGGCCCGTGAACTGGCCCAAGCCAGGGAACAGCTTGCCCAAATGCAGGAAATCACGGAAAAAGGATTTATCTCCCGCACCATCGACGCGACAGATAACCGGATCCATGCCATGCAGGAGTGTATCATGGGATTAAAGGAACGGATCATAGCAGGAGCCTGGGATGCAGTCGCCGGTGCGAAACAGGCTGGAGTAAAAGCTCTGGATAAAGCAGTTTCCGCAATCGGAATAAAAAAAACGCTGGAAACCATGCAGAAAAGTCTGTCCTGTTCCATTACCGAAGTTAAGCAGTCCATTGAGAAGGTGGAGGCTGTAGGAAAGGAACTGCGGAGTGTAGGCGGGCATTTGAAGAACGCAGTCCGCGCCGCTGCCGGAAAAGAAATGGTGACGGTGGACGGAGGCACAGAGGGATGTTTCCAGGCAGCTGTCCTTACACCGCTCCGCACGGAACGAAATATCCTGAACAAACTGAACAATCTGACCCTTGCCGCCATTGGCAGCGTAGAACGGCTGGAACAGGCGGCAGGAAAAGGACTGCCGGAAGTGGGCGCAGCTGCTGTTGATACGGATGTCAGGGAAGAACAGAAGGGAACCGCTTCTATAGACGAACCGGAACCGCAGACGGATAAAGCGGAGGAAACGAAAGAAAAAACTTCGGTGCTGAAAGACTTAAAAGAGAAGAAAAGTCTCGCCGCCGCCCATGCTGCCCCTGCACCGGATAAAGGGCGGAAAACACAGGAGGCGGCATTATGAGGGGGCAGGAATTCAGGGTACGGGATAAAAAAGTACAGAAAATGACCCGTGATGGGCTGACGGAGAAGAATCTGACACAGGGAACACAGCAGCGGATCAGCAGCCGCCTGGAGGAAATTTCTTTCAGGCAGGAACGGCAGGCAGATACCGCAGCTGGACACCGATCCCAGGGACGCATACAAGCACCGGAAAAGAAACAGGAGCCTAAACAGCCGTACCAGCCGCCGGAACTCCCACCGGTTCAGCAGGATGTAAATGCCCGTTTTTCGGAGGCCGCTGCGCCGGAAATATGGGGGCCGGCAAATGCCCCTGCTTCCATGCGGGAAGCCACAGATGTTCCGATTTTCCAGGAGAAGCCTCTTCCTACGAAGGGAAATGCCATCGGGGATAACCATGCGCCCGGAGACAGCCATACGTCTTCAAAGCCGTCAAAAAGATACCGGCATCCCCCGTCCGGACAGGAAAATGCCAAGGATAAGGCCGGCACGTTACCAGAAAGCGGTTGGGATTCCAAACCAACGGCAGAACCGCAGACAGGAAAAAAAGCGCGGGTGGCGGTAAAACGGCATTTTGAAGCGGATGCACCTGTTCCGGGCAAAGATACCGAACCGGAGGCCGTGTCGGGGAACGGGATTCCCACGCATTCCCCACCGCTCCATGAAACCGGGAGGCTGCAATTCGGGCCGGGAGGAAAGAATGGAGAACCAGAAAAAGGCCGGACGGCAATAAAAAAGAAAATGGCAGTAAAATTTTCTTCCAATGCTGAAAGACCAACAGATGGAAGCCTGGCGGAATCTGACACGGAAACAAACGAATCTGGACGGCTCCGGTTCGGCCATGGGGAAGGGAAGGAGGTAAATCCCCAGAGCTGGGCAGAAACAAAAAAAGAGCAGGCAGATTCAAAAGACCGCACGGCTTTAAAAAAGAAGCAGGCACGGCGGTTTGCTGCCGATGCGGCAAAGCCGGAGCAAAAAGGCATAGAAAAGGAACAGGGGGTGGCTTCTGTACCCCAAGAATCCGGACGGCTCCGGTTTGAACATGAGGATAACAGGACGGGGGAACCTCCTGGAAAACGGACTAGAGAAAAGCAGAGGCTGGCGGCAAAGTTTTCGGCTGAAGAAAAAAGGACGGAAGGCCCGCCCCGCCTGCAATATGACCGGAGCGAACTGCCGCCGGAGGAACGGAAAACTGCCGCCGCAGGAAAAAACGGTGTGCCGGAGACGGAAAAACCACCGGGATTATCCATGCAACAGAAGAAATATGAATCGGCACAGAACAAAGTCGAATCATCCGGGAAAAAACTGGAAAAGGCGCAGTCCAAACTGCCGACCCGCCGCCGTGCCCGTTTGCAGAAGCAGTATGACAGTGAATCCGGAAAGGTGAAGCACCGGCTACAGTTTGAAACAGAGGCCATACCGGAATATGAAAAACCGCCGCTGCCGAAACGGGCGGTAACTGCCCTGCGAAGAACGGCTGTTACTACGGCCGGATTAAAGCTGCACCAGAAGATCCGGGAGACAGAGCGGGATAACGTCGGCGTGGAGGCCGCGCATAAAGCGGAGTTTACGGCGGAACGCGCCGCAGGGCGGTTTCTCCGTTGGAATAAACGCAGGCTTCATGACAAACCTTACCGGGAAGTGCGCCGCGCGGAAAAACGTCTGGTAAAAGCCAATGTGAACGCAGCCTATCAAAAACTTCTGATGGATAGCCCGGAATTACAGAAGAAAAAAGCTTTATCAAAATGGCTCCAGAAGCAGAAGCTGAAACGGAAATACGCAGCAGCAGCAAGGGAGACGGCAAAGGGGGCAAAGCACACCACCAATGTCCTGACCGCAGCCGGGCAGGTGATCCGTGCCATTGCGCAGAAAGTCATCGCCCACAAAGCAGTCCTTGGGATCATCGCCGTGGGCGTCCTTGTTTTTGCCCTGTGCGGCTCCCTGTTTTCCTCCTGCTCCGCTATGCTCACCGGCGTACAGTCGGCAGTGATATCCACCTGTTATGTGGCGGAGGATACGGAAATTGAGAAAAGCGAACTGCACTACACCGAACTGGAGACCGACCTGCAAAGGAACATCAACAGTACGGAGACGGATTATCCAAACTATGATGAATACCGCTACAACATCGGCGAGATCGGCCACAACCCCTATGAACTGATGGGATACCTCACGGCGGTTTACGGAGACTTTACCTATGCACAGGTGGAGGCGGAGCTTGACCGGCTGTTCGGCCAGCAGTACCAGCTCACCCGGACGCAGATCACGGAGGTGCGCACTTATACAGACGCAGACGGCGTTGAGCAGCAGTATGACTGGTACGTCCTGCAAACAACGCTGGCTGTGCGCCCGCTTTCGGATATTATCGCGTCAAGCCTTGCACCAGGCGACCAGACAGACCGTTATGGTGTATATATGCAGACCTGCGGCAACCGCCAGTGCTATGGGAACCCTTTTGACTTTGCGTGGATCCCTTATGTCACCAGCCCATACGGCTACCGGGTACACCCCACGACCGGGGCAAAAGACCTCCACCGGGGCGTAGATATCGGCGTTGCAGCCGGAACCCCGATCAAGGCAGTGCAGGACGGGCGTGTGATATCCGCAGGAAATGCCGGGGACTATGGCCTGTGCGTGGTGATCGAAGGAGTGGATGGCTACCAGTCACGCTATGCCCACTGCTCTTCCCTTTCAGTAAGGGCAGGGCAGGAAGTGGCGCGGGGTGATGTCATTGCCGCTGTAGGAAGCACGGGAAACAGCACCGGTGCGCATTTACATCTGGAAGTTACCCATAACGGTCAGTATTTAAACCCCTATTATTATGTGGATAACGGCGGATACGGCTACCTTCCGGGCGGCGGAGCGGCTGGTATGCCTGATTTTGCACCAAATCCAGGAGCAGCCATGGGCGACGGCAGTTTTGAAGCCATGCTCTCGGAAGCGGAAAAATACCTGGGGTTCCCCTATGTCTGGGGCGGTTCCTCACCTGCTACTTCTTTCGACTGCTCTGGATATGTGTCGTGGGTCATCAACCATTCCGGCGTTGGGAACGTGGGCAGACAGACGGCGCAGGGGCTTTACAATCTCTGCACTCCGGTTTCCAGGGCGGATATGCAGCCGGGGGATCTGGTCTTTTTTACCGGAACTTATTCGGCGGCTACCCCGGTTACCCATGTGGGAATCTATGTCGGCGGTGGGCGTATGATTCACTGTGGTTCGCCAATTTCTTATGCCAGCATTGACACAAGTTACTGGTTATCAAAATTCTACAGCGGGGGCAGGCTGCCCTGAAAGGAGGAAATTACAATACAAATACAGCATCAATTCCATAAAAACGATGAATATTTCACCCCTGCCTGTGCGGTATATCCGATCATGGAACGGCTGAAGCCTGGAACTGTGATTTGGTGCCCGTTCGATACAGTGGAAAGTGCGTTTGTCAAAGTCCTGTCCGGCAATGGATTCCATGTTATTTATGGACATATCCATACTGGACAGGATTTTTTTACGGTCCAGGTGCCGGACTGCGATTATATCATTAGCAACCCGCCTTACAGTTTAAAAGGGCAGGTAATCCGACGGCTGTATGAGATCGGCAGGCCCTTTGCCATGTTGCTGAATTTTCAGGGCATTTTTGACAGTAAAGAACGGTTTCAGATGTTTTATGAAAACCGGGTGGAGATGCTCTGGCTCAGTCCAAGGGTGGAGTACACAGGAAAAGGCATGGAGGAATCAAAACGAGTGCCGTTTCAAAGCGGCTATCTGTGCAGCGGTATATGTAAAAATCAGCTGGAATTTGCCTACTTAGACAACCGACCCAAAAAAGGAGGGATCACACTTGAAAATAGGACTGATTGACGTAGACGGCCACCGATGGCCAAACCTGTGCCTGATGAAGCTTTCCGCTTATCACAAGGCGCGGGGCGACACCGTGGAATGGCATGACGGACGTAGGCGGTATGACCTTGTTTACATGAGCCGCGTCTTTACGGACAGCTATTCCAAAGACTTTGCTGGACGGATCCGTGCTGACCAGATTATCCGGGGCGGCACAGGATACGGGCTTTCCAACCGCCTGCCCAACGATGTAGAACATACCTGCCCGGATTACGGGATATACCCGCAGTTTGCCGGAACTGCCTACGGCTTTCTGTCGCGCGGCTGTCCGCGGGGCTGCGGCTTCTGCATTGTAGGAGAAAAAGAAGGAAGACAGACGGTGGCGGTGGCAGATCTCTCCGAGTTCTGGATGGGAGAAAAGGAAATCAAACTTCTGGATGCAAATCTGCTGGCCTGCCCGGATTGGGAACGGCTCTTAGGGCAGCTTGCGGACAGCAGGGCGATGGTGGATTTCACCCAGGGGCTCGACATACGACTCATGACCCCGAAGAAGGCAGCGGCTTTAAACCAGGTAAGGACAAAAATGCTGCATTTTGCCTGGGATAACCCAGAGGACGATTTGACGCCGTATTTCCGGCAGTTTTCGGAATGGACTTCTGTAAAAGATTGCCGGAAGCGTCGGGTCTATGTCCTTACCAATTACGGCAGCACCCATGAGCAGGATCTGTACCGCATCTATACTCTCCGTGACATGGGATACGACCCTTATGTGATGGTGTATGAAAAATCCACCGCCCCTTCCGTCACACGCCGGCTTCAGCAGTGGGTAAACAATAAATGGTTCTTCCGCGCCGTACCGGATTTTAATGATTTTGTCCCTAACTGGCGCAGGAAGCAGAAAGGAGCAGGAAATGAAGATCGAACGTCTGAGGGCGGATCTTGAAAAGGCAAGACAGAAAGCCGTGGAATGGCAGGCACGAGCAAAGGACATCGAACGGCAGATCACGGAGCATGAAAACCTGGAGATTATCCAGGCTGTGCGAGGAATTACCGCCTCGCCGGAAGAACTGAAAACGATCCTGGGGCTGATCCAGTCCATGAAAGAAGTACCCCAGGACAACCCTGTAAAAGAGGAGGAAATAAGACCAAATGAAAACTAATATTCGATACGCATTATCCGCGCTTGTGCTGGGCATAGGCGCATTTTTTACTCCTGTGACGGCATTTGCGGCAGGCGGGGCCGACGCTACCCCGCCAAGGGTCAGTGCAGAAGCCGCAGATGGTATGCTGCATATTGAGGCAACCGATGATGATTCCGGCGTGGAGGCCATCTATGTTGCTGGGAAACGGGTCAACTACCGTGTGGACGGCGCACTTGACTTGGATTTTGAGGACTTCGCTCCGGACGGACAGGAAACCGTGGAAGTTTATGCGATTGATTTTGCCGGGAATCAGTCAGAGACTGTTACGGTGACAAACCCCCATTACCAGGCTCCAGAGCCGGAACCGGAACAGAAACCGATTACCCCGAATGGGCAGGCTTCTGTTCTTGACAATGCCACCGATGAAGAAGGAAAGGAATTTTTTACCTTTGTTACGCCGGAGGAAAATATCTTCTATCTTGTGATCGACCGCCAGCGGGATTCCGACAATGTATATTTCTTAAATGCGGTTACGGAGAACGACCTGGCAGACCTGGCGGAAAAGAGCAAAGAAGGAAGCGTCGGGGAGAGCGCCATGCCTGTGGTGGAGGTCTGCTCCTGTGTGAAACAGTGTGAGGCCGGAAAGGTAGATACCGCCTGCCCGGTCTGCAAGAATGACTTAAAAGCCTGCACCGGCGAACCGGAAGAAACGAAAGACGAAAAGGAGGAAGAACCGGAAAAACCGGAAAAAAGCGGCAGCGCAGGAATCATGATCTTTATCCTGCTTGCTATCCTGGCATTTGGTGGAGCCGGGTACTACTTAAAAATCTATAAGCCGAAGCACGACCTGGACGATGCAGAGGATCTGGACGACCTGCTGGATGAGGACGAACCGGAAATCAATGAGGATGCTGAAATGCAGGCCCAGGCCGGCATGGAAGTGACAGAGCCGGATATGGACGCGGCTTTTTATGATGATTACCCGGATGATGACATGGATGGCGGGCCGGAACAGGAGGAATAACAGTATGGCACAGTTTACGGATTCCCCGTATGAATACATGATGGCAGGGAAGCCGTCTGTCAGCCTGGCGCGGGGAAGCAGCCCTGCCCCTGCCCTATCTGACAAATGCAGGGGATGCCCTTATGGGCGCGCCCGCCCCTGCATTGGCTTCTGTATCAAAGATCTGCTGTCTGATACCAGAAAAAAAAGGAGGAACTATGAAACAGACACATAAAAAAGCTCTTTTAGCCGCTGCGCTCCTGTCTGCCGTCCTTGCCGGGACTATGCTGGCGCTGTTCCCTTCGTGGGAACGCCGCCGGGAAAAACAGGAACAGGAAGCAATGATCGTGCGGCTTGCTGGGGAAGTTCAGGAAACAGAGGCTTCTCCACGCACCGAACCTGAAACGGAACCACCTGCGGAAACGGAGGCTCCGGGAGAAACTTTGGGGGAGAAAAACGGGGAAAGCCTGTCGGAACTGGAAACAGAAAACTCCCCGGCAGAAAGGAAGAGAAAACCGGAAGAAGGCGCGGAGATAGGGATCCTCTCAATTCCCAAAATAGACGCGGAACTTCCGGTCACGGCAGGAGTCACCGAAGAACAGCTGAAGATCTCGGAAGGATGGGTACGACAGACAGATATAATTGGAGACGAAGGGAACGCCGTGATTGCGGGACACCGTAGCTATACCTTTGGACTGCATTTCAACCGCCTGGAGGAACTGGAAGCCGGGGATGAGATTCTGTTTACCACGGCAGACGGCGAATCCATCCCATTTTCAGTAAGCGAGATTCTGACAGCGGATCCGGACGATCCTGCCGTATTTGCCCTGCCAACTGACGGCGGGGCGCAATTAACCCTATATACCTGCACCCCAGTCAGGATAGCGACGCACCGGCTGATCGTCCGGGCAATGCGGCTGGAAGAATGAAAGGAGGAAACACACCACTATGTCAAAACGAATCACAGCATTTCTTATTTCCCTGTGCTTTTTTATCCTCATGACCACGCCCATGGCGGCGCTTGCGGCAGAGGAAATACCGACCGCAGATACGGCAGAAACCGTATCCGGCAATGACCTGAGGGAGCCGGGGGAATCACAGGCCGATCCGGGCACACCGGAGGAAACCAGCTGGATCCGGGTGCTGAAAACGGACACAGACACAGGCGCTCCCCTGCCTGGAGCTTTTTTTAAAGTGTACCATGCGGCAGACGGCACGGAAGCCGGAGAACTGCTAACAGGAAGCGGAGGAACGGGGCAGGCAGCCATCGCACCGGGGGATTATTACCTGCTGGAACAGTGCGCGCCGGAAGGATATGAACTGTCCGCAGAAAAATATGCGTTCACTGTGGCGGGCGGAGAAACGAAAGACCTTACGGTCGCCAACAAGCCCCTGCCAGCGCCGGAACCGGCAGTGCTGAAAATCACCAAAACGGATGCTGACCAGAATGACCGGCTGCTATCCGGAGCCGTGTTCTCCGTTTATGAGGAAGAAAGCGGCAGAAAAGCCGGGGAACTGATGACTGGGAAAGACGGAACGGCAGGCATGGAGCTTCCTGCCGGCAGCTATACCATGAAAGAAACCATGGCTCCAGAAGGATACCTGCTTTCTTCCAATGTCATCCATGTCTCCCTGCAAGAAGGGGAGGTGAAGGAACTGACAGTCACAAACCGCAAGGGAGAAGAAACAGAGGACAGCAAAGAACCGGGCGCACTGCGGATCACCAAACGGGATTCTGAAAGCGGAGAACGATTGAAAGACGCCATTTTCGGTATTTATGAAACAGACACAGACAACTGCATGGGGGAAGTTACTACTGATCAGAAAGGTGTGGCGGAGATCGAACTGAAACCGGGCAGTTATTATCTCCTGGAACTGGAAGCCCCGGAAGGCTACCGGCTGGATGAAGAAAAGATCGGATTCCGTGTCCGTTCCGGAAAAACGACGGAAAAAAACGTGAAAAACGTAAAGGAGGAAGAAAAAGAAGAACAGAAAGAAAACAGCGATAAGGAACCAGACGAACAGACGTCCCCGTTCGACAGCCTGTTTTCTGCCCTTTCGTCTGTTCCATTCTCAGACACATCGTCTGCCGCCGGATCCTCATCGACCTGGACAGGCAGCGGGGAAAGCCGGGATACGGCAGATAAAAAGACCGGAACCCTGCAAGTCGTTAATTCTGCCGCCGGGACGGGGGAAAAGCTTTCCGGGCAGGTGCTGTCCGTCTATAACAGCGACGGAAAGAAGGCCGGGGAAGTGACGGTAAAAAACGGCAGGGGAACGCTTACTCTGCCGGAAGGCGATTATTACCTGCGGGAGCGGAAATCTCCGGCAGGTTTTTTCGGGGAAACTGCCCGGATCCGCTTTTCTGTCACGGCAGGCATGACGACGGAGGTGGAGATTACCAGTGAGCGGGATATGGAGCATACCAACCCCCAGGACATCATACCAAAGACTGGGGAAACGCTGCCTCTTTTCCCGATGGGGCTGTCCGCACTCTGTTTCTCAGGTGCTGCGGCGTGCAGCTTCTCCCTTTACCGCATGAAACGGAAACGTCAGTAACAGACTGCCGGCGCAGTGTATCTCCTGCGCCGGCCTTATCAGACAGGAGGAATGTATCTTGCCAACTTATACCCTTATCATAACGGAAAAACCAAGCGTCGCACAGGCAATAGCCAAAAGCATCGGCGTGACCGGACGCAGGGACGGCTACTTGGAGGGAAACGGCTATCTGGTAAGCTGGTGCGTCGGGCATCTGGTGGAGCTTTCCACCGCCGACAGCTATGACCCCCGTTATTCCAGATGGGCGCGTGAGGATCTCCCGATCCTGCCGGAACCCTGGCGCTTTTCAGTATCTCCGGCGACAAAAAAGCAGTTTGAGATCTTAAAGAGCCTGATGGAACGCCCGGACGTCACAGAACTGGTGGAGGCCACGGACGCAGGCCGGGAAGGGGAACTGATCTTCCGGCTGGTCTATCGCCAGACGGGATGTAAAAAACCATTCCGGCGGCTCTGGATCTCGTCCATGGAGGACAGCGCAATCCAGGAGGGCATGGAATATCTGCGCCCCGGAGAATATTATGACCTGCTTTACGAAGCTGCCCTGTGCCGCGCCAAGGCAGACTGGCTGGTGGGGATCAACGGCACAAGGCTCTTTACCACCCTTTACCGGGGAAAAACCCTGAATGTAGGCCGTGTAATGACGCCCACCCTTGCACTTCTGACGGAACGAGAACAGGCGATTATTGAATTTAAGAAAGAAAAATTTTATACCGTAGAGCTGGATTGCGGCTCCATATCTGTCTCAAGCCGACGCTTTTTAAGCCGAACAGATGCGGAAAAGCTGCGGAGGGCCTGCCTGGGAAAACAGGCCGCAGTACAGTCCGTGAGACGACAGGAAAAGACGGAGAAACCGCCAAAACTCTATGACCTCACCACCCTGCAAAGGGAAGCCAACCGGCTGTACGGTTATACCGCACAGCAGACACTGGACTATATCCAGCTTTTATATGAGAAGAAATTGGCGACCTACCCGCGCACGGATTCCCGGTATCTGACGGAGGACATGGCCGGTATGCTGCCGGAACTGTGCAGGGAGATCGCCGGCGCGTTCCCGTCTGCTTCGGGATTCCAGGGCGGTGTGGATGCGGCCCTTGTGACCGATAATTCCAAAGTCAGCGACCACCATGCCATCCTTCCCACCAGGGAAGCCGCCAGGGCTGACCTTGCTGACCTTCCTACCGGAGAGAAAAATATCTTCTCCCTCATTTCCATACGCCTTTTATGTGCGGTCTGCCCGGAAAAATATTCCTATGCGGATACGGAAGTGGCGCTTTTGTGTGAAGGGGAAACCTTTACTGCAAAAGGGCGTGCGGAACTGTCCGGGGGCTGGCGGGCGGTAGAACGGCCGTTTTTGGAAGCGTCAGGGAAAAAAACGGAGGATAAAACAGAAAACCCTCCTCTGCCAGAATTATCCGAAGGGCAGTTCCTTACCGCAGAAGCTGCCGCGCTCCATGAGGGAGCGACAAGCCCTCCCAAACGGTATACCGAAGATTCTCTCCTTTCCGCCATGGAGAACGCCGGGGCGGAGGAATTTGCACAGATCGAAGATGTGGAACGAAAAGGGCTGGGCACACCTGCCACCCGTGCGGGCGTGATTGAAAAGCTGGTAAAAGGCGGATTCGCAGAGCGGAAAAAGAAGTTGCTGATTCCCACAAAAAAGGGCATGGAGCTGATCAGCGTCCTGCCGGATGCCGTAAAGAGCGTAAAGCTGACTGCCGAATGGGAAGCCGCCTTAAAAGAGGTGGAACACGGGGAGCGGAAGCCGGAGGATTTTATGGACGGGATCACCCATATGGTTTGCGGGCTGGTGGAATCCTATAAAAATGTGGCAGTTGATACCGGCAGCGCCCTATCCGGCTCTGACAAAGAGGCTGTCGGCATCTGCCCTCGCTGCGGCAGGCCGGTGTATGAAGGGAAAAAGAGCTTTTACTGCTCCGGTTATAAAGCGTCCCCTTCCTGCGGCTTTACCCTGTGGAAAGACAACCCATATTTTAAAAGCAAGCGGAAGGAACTGACAAAAAAGACTGCTGCCGCTCTGCTGAAAAAAGGAAAGGTAAAAATGACCGGATTGTACTCGGAGAAGAAAGGGATCTTCTATGACGCAACGATTGTCATGGAGGATACAGGAGGTAAATATGTAAATTTTAAGCTGGAGTTCGATAAAAAATAAAAGATGGAGGCGATCTATATGGAACCAAAACAGAAACTGGAAGAATTTGCCGAACAGCAGCCGGACAGATACCGCTATTACATCACAAATGAGGCCCTGCAGAAAGGCACCTGCCCCCACATGGAGGATATGAAACTGGTGGAGATCAAAGAGATTACGCCTGTCCTTGTAGAGAACGGCACGGTCAAAGCTTTCGGGTATGTGGAATACCCCAGGCCGCTGACAAAAGAGCTGGAACAGGAATACGCCCTTGTGTCCTCATCAGAAAATGTAAACCACCTGCGGACGGCGGAACTTTCCACGGAGCAGAATATGAACATGATCGATGGGATTCCCAACAATGAGCCGCCCCGTGTCAACCAGGGTTATACCATACTGGAAAGTGAAACTGTCGGCCACATGGAATATGTCCTTGCTGAAAACCAGAACGCGCCCCAGCCTTACGCGACCTGGGCACGGAACATGAAAAACGATGAACAGCGGGAAGAGGAAAATTTCTTTTGGGGCCATTATTTCTGCGACCCGGAAGCGGCAGTAAAAGATCTTCACGCAAGGGCGGACGAACAGCGCGATTATCTGCGGGAGAGTCGCCCTTCGCTCCTTGACATGCTGCGGCAGGATCAGAAAGAAGCCGCCCGTTCCATTCAGGAACTGCCCGCCATGGATCATGTAAAACATGGGCTGGAAAGGTAGGGAAAATGAAGCTGACAAACTATGAAAAAGAGAGCGTCTTTCTCTTTAATGAAGCAGACAGGACGGCAAGCATCTATACCCATAATGCCGCCCTGATCCGGCAGCTGACAACGCTGTGCGGCTCCCATCCGGAGCAGGTAAAACGTACCGGAGATAACGGCTGCGGAGGACTGACTTTTGAACTGCCGAAGAAGTGGCTGAAGATAGTTCCGCCCCGCGTCCTGTCTGCGGCACAAAAAGAAGTGCTGAAAAAAATGAACCGGAGCCGCTGGGGCAGAGAATAGACCGTTATCCCATGCTCTTTACCAGGCGCAGGATAAAATCCTTAAACAATTCCTGCTGTTCGTCGGGCAGCGTGTTTAAAGCATCCCTCACAAGATTGCCCGCGTCTACTGCTTTTAAGCTGTCCTGGAGCAGATATTCCGGGGAAACGCCTGCCGCGTTGACGATCCCGACAAAGGTTTCCAGCTTCGGCGCTTTGATGCCCCTCTCGATATCTGCAAGATACCGTTCGGAAATGCCGCACTGCTCCGCAAATTCTTTCATGGTCAGCTTTCTGGCAACCCGGCAGGAACGGAGCCGCTCTCCCATAAGCAGTATATTGAATGGTTGTTCCATGACTGATCTCTCCTTATATTATGTTCGTGTTCCATGAACTACTGGCACATATAAAGTATAGATAGCGCACGGATTTCTTGAAATGATTCAATAGACGTGAAAAATCTGATTTTATGAACCAATAAATCATAAAATTTTTATAAACAACAGACTTCGACAGATTCTGCGCTTTTTATGGTTTATGATAAGTTTATGAACTAACAGAACATGTAAAACGCCTAACAAATCATAAGGAGAACAGTTATGAAGATGAAGAAGATACTGAAACGGATCGCGAAAGAAAACGGCGTTACGGTAGAGGAAGTGAGGGAAGAAATGCAGAAAGCCATAACCGAAGCATGGAAGAACCCTCCGGCGGACGGCGGCGTGACAGCGGCGTACCAGAGGAAGGTGCCGTGCAAAGGGGAAATCCCTACGCCGGAAGAACTGATCCGGTATGCTGCGGCAGAGATCCGGAGACAGGCAGGCTGAAACTGCTCCATGCACAAGACAGACAGCCGTAAAAAAGAATAAAATGCAGGAAAGCCCATGAAAACGGTGTAGAACCGGACATGGGCTTTCCTTATGTCAGAAACCATACAAGAAGGAGGTTACGCATGGCAAGAAAGTTACAGCTTGTGTCGCAGCTGGCAGACCAGACCGCCCATGACGTCACGCGGGGCGTAGACAACTGGAAGGCTTATCTGGACAGCGCGTCACGGCTTTATAAGTACAAGTTTGAAGACCAGCTCCTGATCTACGCACAGCGACCGGACGCCACGGCCTGTGCGTCGATGGAACTGTGGAATGAAAAAATGCGCCGCTGGGTGAAGGCAGGCTCTAAAGGCATCGCCCTGATTCGTGAAAACGAGAGCGGCAGACCCCGACTGGAATATGTCTTTGACGTGTCCGACACCCGGCCTGTGCGCGGCGCAAGGATGCCTTATCTGTGGGAAATGAGGGAAGAACACCATCCGGCCGTTGTTGCCGCGCTGGAGAAACAGTACGGAGTGGGCAGCCAGCAGGATCTGGGCAGCCGTCTGATGGAAACGGCTTCCGGTATTGTGGAGGAAGCCTACCCGGAATACCTGCGGGATCTGGCCTATGACGCGGAGGGCAGCTTTCTGGAAGAGATGGACAACCTCAACCGGGAAGTATGCTTCCGGGATACCCTGACAGCCAGCGTCCAGTACACGCTCCTTACCCGCTGCGGCCTGGACGCTTCCGACTATCTGGATGACGACGACCTCCGTGGGATCACGGAATTTTCCACTCCTGCCGCCCTGCACCATCTGGGCGACGCCGCAAGCACTATCTCCATGGGAATCCTCCAGGAGATCGGGCGGACGATCCGGAACTTTGACCGGGAACAGATAAACGAACAGCAAAAAAAGAAAGAAAAACCGCTTGAAAATGCCGCTGACATCGGTTATACTAAAGATGCAAAGTACTTTAGCACTTTAAAGCGTGAAATCGAAGAAAGGAGCATACAAAATGGCAGAGCTGACATACAGGAAGAACGGGGATTATCTGATACCGAATCTGATCATGGACGGGGAGGAAGAAGCGGAGGAAATCCTGTTAGGGAAATACGGGCTTCTGAGGCAGACATTCCTGAAGGAACACCACCACGGGACGTACACCTCCATGCTGCTGACGGGGAGGCTTATGCCGCACCTGAAACAGATCGACGAGCAGGCACAGGAGCAGACAGACCAGATGGTAGCCGCAATGATGAAGCAGAACGGGGTGGACGAGGATATGAAGGAGCGCGACCAGATGGCCTGGGTGCAGGCGGTCAACAGCTTCACGGCACAGGCGGAGGAAGTGGTGCTGAAGGAGATCGTCTACCGGTAAGTCCGGAAGAGGACGGACAGAAAAAAACAAACGGACAGCTGGATACAGACAGACAGGAAACGGCAGGTGAGGAACCTGCTGTTTCTGCGTCCGGGGAAAAGGAGATAAAAGAACCGCAATATTTCCAGTTTTCTCTTTTCCCTACCGTAGAGGAACAGGCAGGACGTATCGCAGAGGCGCAGGAAAAAGACAGACAGGCGAAAAATGCCGCACTTACAACAGACAGGACGGCTTCGCAGGTGACGGACGCAGTGATCGGTCGCGCACTTACCTGCGGCGGGAATGAAAAAAACAGTATCTTGCGGATCGCCGCATTTTATCAAAAAGATCCCGATGTAGAACAGGCCGCTGCGTTTCTTGCAGAGGAATACAAAACCGGCGGCAAGGGGCTTTCCATTGGCGGCAGGGATTATGCCATGTGGTTTGACCGGGACGGTATCCGTATTGCGCAGGGGCACACTGCCAATATCCCCGATTCCACGCTTGTTTCCTGGGAAAAGGCGGCGGAAATGGTGTCCGGGCTTTTGGAAGAAGGGCGCTATGCCGCCCAGGAAACTTTAGATTCCGCAAGGCAGAATGAGTACCGGGAACTGGCGGAAAAACTGTGGTATTTAAGGCAGGATCTGAGCGACGAGGGAAAGGAAATGGATGCGCTGCCTTTCCTTTCGGAACTTTATGATACTTACCACGGATTCCCTGACTGTACGGAGAAACTGGCGGAATGCCTGGCAGATCCGGAGACACGGAAGCGTCTGATGTACGAGGTTGACGGATTTGCCAGAGAATATGACGGAAACCGCAATCTTCTCCGCTTCCATTTCCATGAACCGTTCGGGCTTGCCGCCCGCATCTCGCTTCTGTCCCCTGAGCCAAAGGAATTTACAGCACTGGAAGGCTTTGAGCCTGCAAGGGCCAGCTTTATCACGGAGGACGAGATCGACCGTATGCTCACCAGGGGCAGCGGCATATCCGAAGGAAAGATGCGGATCTATTCCTATTTTGTGCAGGGGCATGACGCCAAAGAACGCACCGCATTCCTGCGGGATGAATACGGAACCGGAGGACACGGCCATACCGGGTATAATGAATGGCACGATTCTAAAGGGATCAAGCTTACCCGTGGCGACGAGATTTCCGGTTTTGAAGGCTATGACACGGTACGGCTGAACTGGGACAAGGTGCAGAAACGGATCGGGCAGCTTATTGAAAGCGGCAGATACCTGACCCCGAAGGAAATGGCATATACCGCCCAGTATGAAAAGATACAGCTTGCCCGGAACATCGTCACATTCTATTCCTGCGACCCTAACCGGGAAACGGATATTTCTCCTTATGACCGGAGCTATGATGAGGCACAGAAAAAGATCCTCACCTCATTGGGTGACCCGGAGAAAAGCGCGGCGATGTATGAGGACATGGCAAAGCGGTTCGCCCTGGTGCAGCCGGACGAGCGCAATTACCACCTTATGCAGAGGGCTGTAGACAACATGAGCGCATACCAGAGGGGCGAATATTCCCTGTTCACCCCTCTTTCAGCGGAAGCTTTGCAGGAACAGAGGCAGAAAAAGAAAGAAGTGGAAAAACCTTCCGCCAAAAAAGAAGCAAAACCGCTGGATGAATTGGAAACGGCGGCCCGCGCACTGGCGAAAAAACAGCGCCAGAAGGCAAAAGAAGATTCTAACGGGCAGCTCTCCTTTGATTTTTCTACCAATGTTCCGGAAGAAACAGAAGCGGAACCGGATGGGCAGGAACCGGCAGAACGGGAAAACATAAAAGCGGATGCCTCTAAAATACTGGAAGAACAGGGACTTGCGGTTTCTGATGAAATGCTGGACACCGTTCTGGATGAGGCCGGACAGGAACCGGTAAACGGGGAAGCCCTTGCCCGCCGGACTAAGGAAGCCCTGAACCGGGACGAAGAGGAAGCGATCCTCTCCCAATATGACCTTGGATACGGCTATCTGGGCAACGGCCTGACTGTGTGGAACCGTCTGGAAGAAGTATATGGCGATTATAAGACGGTCGCCCATATAAACGCTGACCGCAGTGTGGATTTCCGGGACGCCGACCTTCCGGAGATTATTAAAGAACAGATCCGGCAGATTGCAGATACCGCAGAGCCGAACATCTCCGCCACCCAGGATGTTCCCGTATTTACGGAACCGCCCAAAAAAGATGCAGAACGGACGGAAGGAAAAGCCACAGCAGAGGAAAACAAGGAGACTTTGACAGAAAAACCCCAGGAAATGGTGCAGACGAACCAAACAGCGGCCCTCTATCGGGAGACGCTTGCCACCCTGACCGATGTGATCCGCCAGAGCAGCTTTTATGATTATCTGCGTGACCGGGAAACCGATTATGACAGTGCGGCAGCGGAACTGGACAGCGAACTCGCTTATTTTGTAGAAGATATTGCTGGCAGCCAGCCGGAATTATATGAAGCTTTCCACTCTCTTCCGAAGTTCCGTGAATGGATGGTGGAGGATATTCTTCAGCTCACTTATGATGATATACTGATCGACAGTCGTGACGCACTCCTGCGCCACGCAGGGAAACCAGATTTCCCGGAATGGGCAGCGGAGCCGCCGGGACAGGAACAGCCTGTGATGGAAACCGCCGCAGAGGAACAGCCTGTCCAGGAGCCGGAAACCGGGCATACAGAAGAATCTGTGCCGGATACCGCCAAAGAGCCGGGAAACACCCCTGCGGAACCGGCAGAGCCTGACTTAACCCCCAATGTAGAAGAATATCTGAACCTGAAATCACAGCACCCGGATAAACTTGTAGGTGTGCAGGCAGGCGGCTATTACCTGTTTTATGGGGAGGATGCCAAAACTGCCGCTGCTGCCCTCGGCACAAAGCTGGAGACAAGGGAAATTCCAGGACTTGGGGAAACTTCCGTCACCGGCGGCAGGACATGGCAGACCATTCTTAAAAACCTGCTGGAACATGGACACAGCACCGTGATCGCCGGACCGGATCCGGAACATGGAGAAACTGCCCCTTATCAGATTATAAAAGAACGCGATATTGCCGACTACATTCCTCTCGGTATGCAGCTTACCATAGATGGGCGGCGTATGGAGATTGACAGCGTTGATTACGAAAATGGGCATGTGAGTTTAAGAGACCTGGAAATGCAGGGATGGTTCCCCATTTTCCGGCAGGAAACGGTTCCTTTTGTCCGCGACTGTGTAGAGCAGGAATGGGAACGCGCCGGATTTGTGACGGATGTTCTGGAAACTGCGGAGGAAAAACCGCAGACACAGCTTTCGGGGCAGAAAACGGCTGACGGGGAACTGACGGAAGAAGAACTGTCCCGGCTGATGTCTGATCCGGAAATGCAGGAAGCCATAGAGCTGATCGGAGATTTTATCCTGGAGGAATACAACGAGGACAGCGTGGATATCCGCGATCCTCGCCAGGTAGGGATTGCCTACGGCGTGACAGACAAGAACGGTTTTGAAGTCCAGGTGGATGTGAACCTGCTGGATTTCTCTATCAGCCAGATTGTAGAAGGAAAAGTTGTGGAAACACGGCAGTATGACAGCCTGCGGGAACTGATCGACATGGAGCTGGCTTTCCTTGACTATGACCAGCTCCTTTATCTGGAACCGCACATTGAAGATCAGCTGGAAGCTGACTTAAACGAACGGATCATGTGGGAACAAACGGCAGGCGCAAGGGAAGGCGTGGAGCCGACGGAGCCAGATGCCTTTGCCGGATGGGAAACACTGCCGAAACCGGAAACCGTAGAGAGACAGAACATACCCACCAGGCAGGAAACGGACAGGAACCAGGGAACGCCACCAGAGCATGGAATATCCTATGCACAGGAAGAACCGTCGGAAATGGTAGAGATCGAGGGCGGCACGATAGGCGGTGACAATCCCCTGCTCTTTTCCAGTCCGCTCCTGCCCTACGACATTGTAATTGAGAAACTCCGCACAGGCCCTGAACGGGTAAATTTCCATATCACCGATGATGAACTGGGAACCGGCGGGCAGAAAACAAAATACCAGAATAATGTGGCGGCAATCCGTACCTTAAAGCAGGTCGAGGCAGAAAACCGCCTTGCTACCCCCCAGGAGCAAGAAACTTTATCCAATTATGTAGGCTGGGGCGGTCTTGCCCAGGCATTTGACCCGGATAATGAAAAATGGAGCCGGGAATATGCAGAGCTGAAAGAACTTTTAACGCCGGAGGAATATGCTTCTGCACAAAGCACGGTGCTGAATGCACACTATACCAGCCCCACTGTCATTAAGGCGATGTATGAAGCGGTCAGCCGCATGGACTTCATGCCAGGGAATATCCTGGAACCTTCCTGCGGCATTGGAAACTTTTTCGGGCTGGTGCCGGAAGGATACGAAAAGTCAAACCTGTACGGCGTGGAACTTGACCATCTGACCGGGCGTATCGCAAGGCAGCTCTACCAGAAAGCTGATATCACAATCAGTGGATTTGAGGATAGCAGCCACCCGGACGATTTCTTCGACCTCGCAGTGGGAAACGTGCCGTTCGGAGAATATAAGGTACATGACCGGCGCTATGACCGTCAGAACCTTTTAATCCATGACTATTTCCTCACAAAATCCCTGGATAAACTTCGTCCCGGCGGCATCGCGGCTTTCATCACCACCAAGGGAACCATGGATAAGCTGGGAAGCAAGGCACGGGAGGAACTGGCGCAGAAAGCCGATCTCCTGGGTGCGATCCGTCTGCCAAATACTGCTTTCAAAGCCAACGCAGGAACCTCCGTGACGGCGGATATCCTCTTTTTCCAGAAACGCGGAAGCGCACCGGAGAAACTTCCGGACTGGGTGCATATCGGACAGACAGAAGACGGCGTGCCGTTAAACAATTATTTCCTTCAACACCCGGAGATGGTGCTGGGGAAGATGGCATTTTATGAGAATATGTACGGCAATGCCACGGAGACGGCCTGCCTGCCCATCGAGGGTGCTGATTTAAAAGAGCAGCTTGCCCAGGCAATCGGCTATATTGCGCCACCTGACCGGGAACTCCTGCATATGGACGCACCGGAGCCGGAAGCCGGAGAAAAAGCAGAAACCATACCGGCAGACCCTGATGTGCGGAATTTCAGCTTCACGGAAAAAGGAGGAAAACTATATTTCCGGGAAAACTCACGCATGAAACTGGCAGAGCCGGGAAAAACACAGGCAGCCCGAATCCGTGGGATGATTGGAATCCGTGACAGTGCAAGGAAACTCATTAACCTTCAGATGAATGGAGCCGATGACGAAACAATTCAGACAGAACAGGAAAACCTCAACCGCCTTTATGACCGGTTCCAGGAAAAATACGGAATTTTAAACAGTGCCGGGAACCGGCTGGCTTTCCGTCAGGATTCCTCCTATCCCCTGCTCTGCTCCTTAGAGGTACTGGACGAGGAAGGAAATTTAAAACGAAAGGCCGATATGTTCAGCAAGCGCACTATACAGCACCGGAAGCCAGTGACCAGCGTAGATACAGCAGTAGAAGCCCTGGGAGTGTCCATCGGGGAACGGGCCTGCGTAGATCTGAGCTTTATGGCTTCCCTCATGGGAGGGCCGGAAAAAATACCGCAAATTATTTCCGACTTAAAGGGCATTATATTCAAGGCACCGGAAAGCGGCCCCTTTGATATGGAAAGCGATGGCTGGTACAAAGGATGGCAGGCGGCTGACGAATACCTTTCTGGGAATGTGCGCCGGAAACTGGAAACCGCCCGCGCTGCTGCCGAAAAGTACCCGGAATTTGCTATAAATGTGGAAGAACTGGAGAAGGTACAGCCCAAAGACCTGACTGCACCGGAGATCAGTGTCCGCATCGGCTCTCCCTGGATTGATACAAAATATTATAAGCAGTTTATGTTTGACCTGTTTCAGACACCTTATTATTTGCAGGAAAAGAAGATCAATATCGTCTATTCGGATGTTTCCGGTGAATGGAGTGTCCGTGGGAAAAGTGAGGACAGCCGAACAAATACACGCGTCTGGAATACTTACGGAACGAAACGCATCAACGCATATGCAATCCTGGAAGCTAGCTTAAACCAACGAAGTGTCCAGATCTTTGACACGCATTACGATGTAGACGGCAAGGAGACCCGTGTGCTGAACGAAAGGGAAACGGCAATCGCCCAGCAGAAGCAGGAAGCGATTAAAGAAGCATTCCAGAACTGGATCTTCAAAGACCCGGAGCGGCGAACTGACCTGTGCGCCACTTACAATCGGATGTTTAATTCAATGCGCCCCCGCGAATATGACGGACAGCACATCAATTTTATCGGCATGAACCCGGAAATCCATATGGAGCGACACCAGAGGAATGCTGTCGCCCGCTCTCTTTACGGAGGGAACAGCCTGTTGGCCCATGTGGTAGGCGCAGGGAAAACCTATGAAATGGTAGCTACTGCCATGGAAAGCAAGCGGCTGGGCCTGTGCAAAAAGTCCATGATTGTTGTGCCGAACCATTTAACGGAACAATGGGGCGGCGATTTTCTGGCTCTCTATCCTGGTGCAAACGTTCTGGTAGCCACAAAAAAAGATTTTGAACCGAAGAACCGAAAAAAATTCTGCGCCCGCATCGCCACTGGCGATTTTGATGCGATCATTATCGGCCACTCGCAGTTTGAAAAAATCCCTATCTCCCCTGAGCGGCAGAAAGCGATTATTGAGGAACAGATTAACGAAATCGTAGACGCAATCGCAGAAGCGAAAGCAAATAAGGATGAAAAATTTACGATCAAGCAGATGGAGCGCACAAAAAAGAACCTGGCCGCAGATCTGAAAAAACTCCACGACAAGAAAAAAGACGACACCGTATATTTTGAGGAACTGGGTGTTGACCGCCTGTTTGTGGACGAGGCGCATGCGTTCAAAAACCTTTACATGCATACAAAAATGAGGAATGTGGCCGGCGTCAGCCAGACAAAGGCGCAGAAATCCAGCGATATGTTCGCCAAGTGCCGCTATATGGACGAGATTACCGGCGGACGTGGCGTTGTATTTGCCACCGGAACCCCCGTGAGCAATTCCATGGTGGAGCTGTACACCATGATGCGCTATCTTCAGTATAACATGCTGGAGCAGGGCTATCAAGACAGCACCGGAAAGACACGCAGCTTAAAGCACTTCGATAACTGGGCGGCAACATTCGGGGAACAGGTGACGGCGGTAGAATTAAAACCGGAGGGAACCGGATTCCGGTTAAAAACACGGTTTGCAAGATTCTACAACCTGCCGGAACTGATGAACCTCTGGAAAGAAGCCGCTGATATCCAGACTGCTGATATGCTAAAACTTCCGGTTCCGGAAGCGGAGTATATCACGATCCAGACGGAACCAAGTGAAGCACAGAAAAAAATGGTGCAGGGGCTGGCAGAGCGGGCGGAAAAAATACGGAGAGAAAAAATAGACCCCAGTATCGACAACATGTGTGAGCGATACGTTACAGCTACAAACCACGAGGAAAACGTGACAAAAGCTGTGGCTGGTGTGCAGTAGTTAAAAACACATCAGGATAACTGATAATCTGAGAAGTGGAATGATGGAGCAACGCCCAGAAACGCTTCCCTTAATACCCCGTTGGGCGAGTGGATAAAGTTCACGGCCTACAGCACGGAGAGGACGGCTGAAGTATACCCAAACAGGCAGAGCTGTGGAAAGGCCGGCAGAGGTGCCGGCTGTATATGACAGGTCGGAGGTCTATATATAGTCATGGTTAGAATGTCTGAAAAGACTGACATATCTGCGAACGTACAAGTCTATATGTCGCATAGATAGAAATGTCTATTCCACGGGCGTGGAGCCAGTGAGGTAAAGTAAAAGTGCATGTTATGAAATACCTTATGCCGTTACAGGCGGCATCAAGCTGGCAGGCTTAAAGCAGAACCTAAAACTATATTGAAATCCTTGAAGTTTTTTTTTCAGGGATTGGGATAAGATTATCGGAACGTAGTAAGTTACCCGACGCCTGCCCATTTGCAGGTGGTGATGACGAATCATATAAGCGTCTTTGCGGGTGATGAAAGTGGAGGCACAGTACTGATGATACACGCAATAATAAGGCGTGAGGAGGGATAGCCTCCAGTCAGTAGTCAGATTTGCAATAGGAATTATCACCATAGGTTCGAGCAAGACAAAAAGTTTGCTCCGAAAGGAGTGATGTTCTATGACAAAGAAACTGAAAAACAAGAAGCTAAGGCACAACGAATACTACGATATGCAGGATATTTATGACGGGCTGTACCAAAAGAGCAAAGACGGCGGGAAATTCAGGAACCTAATGCAGTATATCACTTGTGAAAACAATATAAAACTTGCGTATAGGAACATCAAAGACAATGCCGGGAGTAAAACGTATGGCACAGACGATATGAATATCAAAGATATTGAGCGAATCGAAGTAAGCGAGTTCGTGCAGATTATCCAGCGTAAATTTAAGGATTACCAGCCAAAAGCAGTAAAAAGGGTAGAAATCCCAAAAGAAGGGAGCGACAAAACAAGGCCGCTTGGAATCCCCACAATGTATGACCGCCTGATACAGCAATGTATCTTGCAGGTTTTGGAGCCAATCTGTGAAGCAAAGTTTTATGAACACAGCTATGGGTTCCGCCCAAACAGGAGCGTGGAACATGCTATCGCCCAAACGCACAGGAATATGCAGTTATCCAACCTGCATTACTGTGTGGATATAGACATACAGGGATTTTTCGATAACGTCAACCATTCAAAGCTGTTAAAGCAGATTTGGACAATGGGGATACAGGACAAACAGTTATTGGTGATTATAAGGAAGATGTTAAAAGCCCCGGTTAAAATGCCGGACAAGACGGTTTATTATCCGATGAAAGGAACACCGCAGGGCGGCATTTTGTCGCCGCTGCTGTCCAATATCGCGCTGAATGAACTGGACTGGTGGGTCAGCAGCAACTGGGAAAACATGCCGACAAGGTATGAATACTATACAACCACTTCCCAAAACGGCACGGTAAGCAGGAGCGGCGCAATGGAAGCATTAAAGAAAACCAATGTAAAGGAAATGCGGATTGTGCGGTATGCGGACGACTTCAAAATCTTTTGCAGGAGTTATGACGCCGCCGTCAGGACATTCCATGCGGTGAAAGGCTGGCTGAAAGAACGGCTGAAACTGGACATTTCATCTGAAAAATCAAAGATTGTAAATTTGCGGAAACACTATTCGGACTTTCTTGGGTTCAAGTTAAAGGTTCATCGGAAAAGGAATAAATACACCGTTGTCAGCAGTATGAGCGATAAGGCTGTAAAGAAAGCGGCAAAGAAGCTGGTGGAGCAGATAAAGCGCATACAGAAGCCGGACAGCGGCAAAGAGCAGTATAAGATGATACAGAACTACAACTCAAAAGTCATGGGCATACACAATTATTATAAAACAGCTACCCGGATATGCCTTGACTGCCGGAAGATAGCGTTCCAGACAACGGCTGTGTTTAAGAACCGTATGAGGAAAAACTATAAATCCGTGAAGTATTATAAAAAGCGGAAAAAGAGAGTGCCGAACATATCAAAAGCTGTGAAAATGAACTATGGGAAAAGCGAGCAAATCCGATTTATAAGCGGCTATGCAGTAGCCCCGGTTGGGTATGTACAGAACAAAATCCCTAAGTGTAAGAAAAAGTCTGTCAATAAATACACAGCGGAAGGGCGTGCTGAAATCCACAATAATTTAGGGATAGACACCTTTACGCTGTTGAAACTCATGCAGAACCCTGTCAGCAACAGGAGCATACAGTATGCGGACAACAGGATTTCACTTTATGCCGGGCAGTATGGGAAATGTGCAGTAACAGGGATAAAACTGGAATACAGCGACATCCACTGCCACCATAAAACCCCACGCTGTCAAGGCGGTACAGATGAATATAGAAATCTGGTAATCGTGCATGAGGACATCCATAGGCTAATCCATGCGACAAAGCAGGACACAATATCACAGTATATTTCCGAATACAAAGACACCATAGATTTACGCAAACTGAATGAGTTGAGAAACTTAGCTGGAAACACAGAAATAAGTTCTTTGGATAATACTATTGCAATCTAATTATTGATGGAGCGCCGTGTGATGGGAAACTGTCATGCACGGTGCGAACCGGGGGAAAGCGGCGAGAACTGTAAAGCCAGTTCAGACCGTTACCTATCGGTATTGAAAATTACATCAGATGGACGAAAACTGGCCTTAGACCAGCGTATCATGAACCCGCTGCTTCCCGATGATCCCGGCAGTAAAGTCAACGCCTGTGTAGAGAATGTATTTAAAATCTGGCAGGAAAGCACCCCGGCAAAAGGCACACAGCTTATTTTTTCCGATCTCTCCACCCCAAAAGGGCGGGCAGATCAGAAAAAGGAAAACGGAAAAGAGGCAGAAGGCCCAGACGATGGAAAGGAGCCGGAAACCGGTGAAGAAACCATTATGGAGGCCAGTGTTTATGAAGATATCCGCAAGAAACTGATCGTAAAAGGAATTCCCGCGGAAGAAATCGCTTTTATTCATGACGCCAACACGGAAAACCAGAAAGCAGAACTGTTTGCCAAAGTCCGCAGCGGCCAGGTGCGCGTTCTCTTAGGCAGCACACAGAAAATGGGCGCAGGAACCAACGTACAGACAAAGCTTATCGCTTCCCATGACCTGGACTGTCCCTGGCGTCCTGCTGATCTGGAGCAGCGGGCAGGCCGTATTGTGCGTAGGGGTAATGAAAACGACCATGTAAAGATCTTCCGCTATGTGACGAAAGGAACCTTCGATGCCTACACCTGGGGGCTGGTGGAATCGAAACAAAAATTCATCGGCCAGATCATGACCAGCAAGTCGCCGGCTCGCTCCATTGAGGACGTGGATGCTACTGCACTTTCCTATGCAGAAGTGAAAATGCTGGCCACCGGAGACCAAAGAATTAAAGAGAAGATGGATCTGGACATCCAGGTGACAAAGCTGAAAATGCTCAAATCCAACCATACGGCACAGCAGTATGAAATGCAGGATAAAGTGCGGGGGTATTATCCTAATAAAATTAAGGAAACGGAGCTGCTCATTGATTGCCTGAAAGCCGACTTGCCGCTCCTGGAGGCACACCCTGCCAAAGAGGACGCCTTTACCATGGAAGTTATGGGGACTGTCTACACCGACCGGAAGGAAGCGGGTCAGGCCATCGTTGCTGCCTGTCGCCTGATGGATGATCCTGATAAGGACGTGGAACTGGGCAGCTACCGTGGATTCCCTATGAAGCTTTGCTTCGATGGTACAAAATTTAAAGTTACCATGAAGCAGCACCTGACCCATACGGCGGAATTATCCAGCGATGTGGTGGGGAACATCACTCGTATTAACAATGCGCTGGAGAAAATCCCCCTGAGCCTGAAAAACCATCAGGAGAACCTGGCGAGGCTGCATACGGAACTAGAGAGCGCAAAGGAGGAAGCGGAAAGACCCTTCCCCCAGGAGGAGGAACTGGCGGAGAAATCCGCCCGCCTTACGGAATTGAATACAGTCCTTGACAATGAGGAAAAAGGGCACGGTTCCGGGAAGGAAACACTGGAGGAAGAACCGGCACCGGAGGAGAATGGACGGCAGGAAGGAGCCGCCGCAAAACCCTCCATACTGAAATCCTTAAAGGAATACGAACGTCCTGCGCCGGTCATTTCCGACAGGGAGAAAAGCCAGGAACGGGAGGTGATCTAGTGCGGAAAAATGAAGGACGCACCATCGGACTTTTTTTTAAAGTTTCTCCGGAAGAAATGGAGCTGATCGAAAAAAAGATGGAACAGGCCGGCACACAGAACAAACGAGCTTATCTCAGGAAGATGGCGGTGGACGGCTACATCGTCCGCCTGGACATGGAAAGCGTAAAGGAGCTGTGTAAACTCCTGCGCTCCATATCTGCGAACACAAACCAGATCGCCCGCCGCTGCAACGAGACGCGAAATCTCTATGCAGAGGACGTGGACGACTTGAGAAAAGGCTATGCAACAGCGCAGGCGGGGCTTCTGGGACTGCTCCGGAAGTTTGCCAGCCTGTGAACGGATGGGTGCGGGAGGAATCTATCTTCCCGTGCCCGTCTTTTTTTATTACAAAAGTATCCGACAAAGCACGCCAATGACGCGGTTTGCCGGATCTCAGCAACAAGGAGGTGAATAAATATGCCAGGAGTGACAAAAGAACAGATTGGGCGGGCAAAAGAATGGGATCTGCTCTCCTATTTGCAGGCTTATGAACCGCAGGAGCTAAGGCGGTGCAGCGGCAGTGAATACCGCACTGTGACCCATGATAGTTTAAAAATATCTAACGGAAAATGGCATTGGCACAGCAGGGGGATTGGCGGACGGACGGCATTAGATTACCTACTCAAAGTAAGAGGGATGGGATTCGTTCCTGCGGTAGAGCTGCTCTGCGGAGAACGCGGAGCGGCGGTGTGGGAAAGGCCAAAGCCGGAGTCAGAGGAAAGACAGCAGAAGCCTTTTTCCCTGCCAGAAGAGAACCGGTGCGGGAGGGCGATGGTGTCCTATTTACAGAACCGCGGTATAGATGCAGATATCATCAGTCAGTGCATCGGAAAAAGGATCCTGTATGAAAGCCGTCGCTACCAGAACTGTGTCTTTGTAGGGCATGACCCGGCAGGAAACGCACGTTATGCCTGTTTGCGTGGAACACATGGAGATTTTAAGATGGATGTAGACGGGAGTGATAAGCGGTATGGATTCTTTTTGCCTGCATCAGATAAAGAAAGCACTTTTCTTGCTGTAGCGGAAAGCCCCATTGACGCGCTTTCCGTCGCTACTCTTCTACAGCTTCAGGGAGAAGATTCCGGAAAGAATCATTATCTGTCCCTGGGTGGCACCGCACCCCGCGCCCTGCTCCAGTTCCTCCGTGACCATGAGGCTGTCACCTGCATAAGCCTCTGCCTGGATAATGACCGGGCCGGATTGTTGGGAATGGAGAAAATCCGGGAAGCGATCCGGAAAGATATCAGCCTTTCCCGACGCATCCAGGTGATTGTAGACAATCCGCCGCCCGCCGGCTGTGGAAAAGATTATAACGAACTGCTCTGCCGGAGGACAGTTTTACGTTCTGTTCCCAGACGTGAAGAACGGGCATAGGATTATAAATCGTAAAATGTAAAATAGAGAAAGGGGGGATCCGT
Organism: Lachnospiraceae bacterium; assembly: GCA_009774535.1. Taxonomy (GTDB): domain Bacteria; phylum Bacillota; class Clostridia; order Lachnospirales; family Lachnospiraceae; genus Eubacterium_J. The sequence continues at coordinate 13,393 of VSNY01000006.1, read as the reverse complement.
ATGGCGGTTTCCGACCTGCTCCCGCGTAAAAGTATGGGGAGTAAATCCCGCAGGCAGACGCTCCATGACCGTCTGGATTATGACCAGAAAAAAGAAAAGACCAAAGACGGGGAGCTGGTATCTTCCTATATGTGCAGCCCGGAAACCGTTGCTGAAGAATTTGAAATGAGCAAGCTGCTCTATGAAGCCGCCACCGGGCGGAGCCAGCCAAAAGAACGCGACATCATCGCCTACCGTATCATCCAGTCCTTCAAGCCGGGCGAGATTACGCCGGAGGAAGCCAACAAACTGGGGTATGAATTGGCCATGAGATTCACAAAGGGGAAACACCAGTTTCTTGTCGCCACCCATGTAGACAAAGCCCATATCCATAATCATGTGGAGTTTAACAGTACCAATCTGGAATGTAACGGCAAGTTCAATAACTTTTATAATTCCGCCCTTGTCCTCCGCCGTCTCAATGATCAGATATGCAGGGAACACGGGTATTCGGTGATTGAAAAGCCAAAAGCCAGAGGACAGCGGTATCAAGAAAAAGCGGCGTCAAAGCGCGGACGCAGCTATAAGGAGCAACTGCGGCAGGCTATTGACCGGGTACTGCCAGACAGCAGAGACTTTGAAGACTTTTTAAAACGCATGAGGAAGGAAGGGTATGAAATTAAACATCGTGGAAAGTCTCTGGAATTTCTGGCCCCTGGACAGCAGCGTTTTACCCGCTCCCAGCGTCTGGGAGACGATTATACAAAAGAAGCTCTGCAGGTACGGCTTTCCGGATCGCGCACAAAATCCGCACTGGCAAAACAGAAACGCCAGGTATCAGGCAGAGATGTCAACCTCCTTGTGGATATTCAGGCAAAAATGCAGGCCGGCAAAGGGAAAGGCTATGAACGCTGGGCAAAAGTGTTCAATCTGAAGGAGGCGGCAAAGACCCTGAATTTCCTTGTGGAAAACGGCGTCACCGATTACAGCGAACTGGAGATGCGGGCAGAAACTGCCGGGGAAACTTTTGATACACTTTCCCTCCGCATCAAACAGCTGGAAGAACGCATGACGGAAGTGGCGCAGCTAAAAACGCACATCATAAACTATTCCAAAACAAGAGATATTTACAAGGAATACAAAAAATCCCGGCATAAAAAAGAATACCGGGCAGAACACGCGGATGAGATCAAAAAGCACGAAGCGGCAAAGGCGGCATTTGACGCCCTGGGCGGCAGGCCGATTCCAAAAGTGGCGCAGTTGTCAGAAGAATATGCCACACTGCTGGCGGAGAAAAAAGAACGTTATGAGGAATACAAGGCCGCCCGGAAGGATATGATCGACTATCAGACCGCAAAACAAAATGTTGACCGGATCCTGGGGCTGGAAGCGGAGGAGAACGGACAGCAGAAAAGGCAGGAAACAGAGCGGTAAACCGGCTGTTGGACGAATCAGAACGAAAGAAAGGGTACAGCTTGTCGATATGGCAGCTGTATCCTTTCTTTTTTTGCGTAAAATCTGTTCACTGATGAGATGTGTTATAGTATAATAGAGCTGTCGGAAAATTGGGAAACTAATGTAAGATTATGATAGTTGGAAACAGTTCATTTATAATAACGGTGATTATAGGGATTTTATTGCTTATTATTGGTATTTCTGTGATTGTGAAGAAAGACATATCACAGTTTTCAGAAGGTTTCATAAAAAGAAGTGATTACAGGTGATGGGATAAAATTATAGGAGGCACAGTATGGAAATGTATAGGGAAATTGATAAAGAGACGATGGAGATGCTGCTGGATTCTCTGGCAGACCGGACATTATCCGGGAAACAGAAATGGGAGGAATTGGATTATAAGCCAATCTCCTTTGTGCGGGAAGATGAAGATTCAGAAAATGAGGCTTTTATTTCACAGATGTTTGAAATGAAAATAGATTTCAACGGCAGGCAATATGTGCTGGAGGTCATGGAGCAGATTGCTTTTCCATCCGGCAAAGGCGATATTTCCGGAATGATTACTTTTAACGGCGATCAGTGGGGAAAGTATGATTTTGCCTTGTCTTTTGATGAACAGTATGATGAGAACGGTCTTGAACAGCTGAGGGAGATTTTTGCGGATTCCGTGATCGTGAAGCTGATGGAAACGGTTGTAACTGTATTTGAAGGAACGGAAGCGGAAAGCCAGGGATTTTCTTATGCGAGGTATTATTGCCAGAAGGGAATTGAGCCAAAGTGGAAACAAATGCCGCTGGTAAAGATTGGGGAGAAGCTGATGATCGAAAAGCGGATGAGGGATTTTCACCGGATTGTATTAGATGTGGACTACCGGGAAGAACTGCTGAAGGAAATATCTTAAAAAACGTGTGAAAATATGCAGTCTATTTTTATAAATACAGAGAATGTGTAAATACACAGATAAAGAGATTGACTTCTGATGGAATACAGAAATATATGTCAGAGCGGTAACTTTCCATTTTGCAGAGAAACTGAAAAATCAAAATTTGAGGTGATTGTATATGAATGAAAAGGATAATGTAACAGAGCAGTTAAAAGAACTTATCACCGTATATGGTTTTAACAAAAACACGCTTTCCCAATATTTAGATTTACCTCTGAACAGTATAGATGATCTATCGAATGGAAACATTAACTTTCTGCCAGACGATTGCACATATCGGTTTAAGCTGTTTAACAAAATCTCATTCTTGTATTTAAGCGCAATAGATGATAAAGACTTGAAATTGACCGCATTTTTACAAGTGCTTCTTTCACATCATGGTTTGTCTAAGAAAACAGTTGCTGCAATGGCAGGTGTGGAAACAAAAGATATTGAAAAACTTTTATCAAGTCCGCCCCAAAAAGTATCCGAAGAAATCAAATACAAAATTGCAGTCACCGTTATGTCATTGCGTTTTTTCTTGAAAGATTGTGAACCGAAGCTATAATTTCAAGTAGAAAGACAGGAAAATCGGAATTTGTGAGAAGAAGCAAAGATAGAAAGTTGGGAATAAGTATGTCAGAATTAACGTCCATGCTGAATATAGGCAAAGAAATGGAAAGAAAGCTCATTTCTGTTGGGATTAAATCTTCCGAGGAACTTATTGATATAGGTGCGAAAGATGCATTTCTTAGATTAAAGCAGAAATACCCGAATGTGTGTCTTGTGCATTTATATACATTGGAGGGAGCAATTCATGATATAGAATATAACAGACTTTCAGAAGATACAAAAAAGGAATTGAAAGAATTTAGCGATTTTCTAAAAAGGTAACAGTAATGAAAATTCCAGTTTATAAGGCTAATAATAGAAATACTTTCAGTAAAAATCAGAGGTGATATGAATGGGAAATTTTAATTCTGGTGACAAAGCTTTTATAGTGGAATCAAACCGTACTGTCCGGGAGGTAACTGTAATAAGACATTCTGGTGGAATGTATCTTATCAGATTTGCTGAAGGAGGTGGTATTCAGGTTCGGAAGCATAGGCTGTTTTCCACTCAGGAAGAAGCGGCGGCAAGCATACAGATTGATAAGGAAAAGCCGAAAAGACACCGTACCCCATATGAGTATGAGCATTAGCCCCCCCAATTTGCTATAATGGAAAATATAATTGTTGACAGACTTTATTGTGGTCAGCGTTTGAGCTTGGAAAAAGAGGTTTTTTATGGATAAGAAAAAGAAGATTGGAGTAATCACAGGTTTGTGCGCAGCTGCTTTTGTTGGAACGAAACTATTTAAGTTTTTAAATGGGGAAGAAAAATATAACGATAGCTGGATGGAATCCTTGTCTGATGATGAACTTGAAACTGAACGCGAAAAAGTCAGGCAGGACTGGTGTTCAGCGGAAAAAGATTTTTCATTGGCCGTAAAATTAGAAAGTATATTAAGGCAGTTTGATAAAGAAATGAGCAAAAGAGCCTGGAAGGGTAAAAAAGAATATGGTTATCCAGAACACAGTGAGCATGGCTGGTATTTGTCCGAAAATGATTAGCCGCAAGCTTAGATTTATATGTAAGCCGCGCTAATTTCAGTATGTAACTGGTTCCATTTAAAATCTACGGAGGAACAATCATGTACAAATTACTTGGAGCAGATGGAAAACCATATCTTTCTGAAATGCCAGGCGCTTTCGGCGGGAACAGCAAACAGAAAATCTATGGTCGGCTTGACTGCCGCACTGCCCTGCCTGCAATCAAAAGATTTCCCGGCAGCTATGAAGAATACCGCGTATTCTTTGCCGACGAGAAAACGGCTCTGGCCGCCGGATACCGTCCATGCGGGAATTGTATGCGGAAACAGTACCAGGAATATAAGGACAATCCAGAAGAATACCGGCGCAAATGCGGCCTGTGATCGGAACGCCGGGGAGCAAAGTGAGGCGATTATTTGGAAAATCAAAGGTTCACACCACTGCCCTTTATGGATCCGCATACGATAAAAAATATTGCTGAACAGAATGATACCGCACTAAAACGGATATTCGGCGAAAAAATACGCAAAAACTTTCTGATGCAAATAAAAGAGCAGGTTTTAAAAAAATTGGGATTTGATAATCTCATGAAATATTATGATTTCCGATGGTCAGATGTGGAAATGGTCACAGGAGTAGGAGAAGCTCCGGAATATGACATATGCAGGATGATTGTTGGGATACATCGGGCATATTCCATTTTCCTTTCCAGGCGGGAAGTAAGGGATAATGAAAAAAACGATCAATACAGGAGGCGGCTTGTTACTGAAACTGTAGAAAAGATTCAGCTCCGTCTGTATGCCAGTTCCTATTTTAGAAAAAAAGCGCTGTTTTCGGGAGAGGAATTTTTATACTATCCCCTGCCCTATGAGCTTTTTGCAATCGCGGTTAAAATGAGCATGTTGCTGAAAGATAACTATGGGCTGAAGCATTGGCAGTTCTATTATGGCATACTGCATAATGGGCTTTCAGCCCTGACACTCATGGAAGATAACCTTCCCGGTGGCGCATACCCTTTATGCCGGGGCATGATTGAGGTATATGCAAAATTTCTGCTGTTAAACAGGCCGGAGGCTCTTTCTGCTGATTATGAAAAATTCCGGATGTATGAGGTAGAACAGTCCTGTTGCAGCCAGCGATACCCGGAAGAATTTTATGAGCTTTTTAAAAAACGCAGCTGCCAGAACGCAAAAAGCAAGGCGGATTATCTTCATTTTGGATGGGTGGATTCCATTGATGGATATCATTCCATAGTGACAAAGGTTCCTTATTCTGTATATGGGATCCTAGCCTACCTGAAATTTAAAAACGATAGCAGGATTTCCGAGTTGGAACAACTGGAATATTTTTATAAAGCGTGCCATGCTTATACCCATGGAAGTGTACAGGCGGCCATTTATCCTGTACTGCATTATTTTGAAATCTCAATCATGCTTTATTATGTTATTCGCGGTACGTTTTTACTGTTGTGCAAGGAATTGGATATAGAAAACAGCATTGACGGGAACGATGTGATCGCCATGATTGACAGAGATTTTGCTGTATTATACGGGCAATATGAAAGGCGGTCTACAGATAATTTTAAAAACTATTATAACTATCAGAAGGGAGTATGCGAAAGTGAAAAAAAGTAAAATGTTTGGTCTGGTCGTCCAGCAGGCAAGGGAAGAAAAAAAGTGGACGCAGCAGGAACTGGCCGACAAAATGGGAATTCATGTTGACGAAATTATAGAACTTGAAAACGGCAATGCGGATCCGCCCATGACAGAGGCAGCAGGATATTTTTTCCTGCTGAATATCTCTCCGGACATTACGATGTATGAAGATAATAAAGAAGACGTATTGCGGATGAACCGTCTTTTCCGCGAACTCCAGACACTGACGCCGGATCAGTTTGACAGAGTATGCCGATCTGCCAGTCATATCAGGCAGTGGCGTGAAAACCATCCAAATGTTATCACGCTGGATGATTACCAGAACGCCATAAAAAATGAAGCCGCTGATAAATAGCAGATTTTGATTTTTTAGTGTGGGTGCCAGACAAATTATCTGGTATCCACTCTTTTATAGTTCGTCTAAGCCATCGATCAGCTTATACAATCTCTCCATATCTTCTTCTGTCCATACAGGCGCATATTTCTGACAGGTATCTTTTGCAAGACACCTTTTATTTGAACATTTTTTCACGCCGGCGCACTTGAAAAAATATACAATTTTGGCAATGTCCCATACAATTATATATGCAAAAATCAATACAGCCAAACCAGCGGCAAATAAATCAAAAATCCACTTCATACAGATGTATTCCCTTCTTTTTGCTTGAGCAGCTTTTCTAAAAAGCCTTTACGTTTCTCTTCCTGTTCCATATCAATCACAATATCTTCCAGGTACATCAGCCATACCCGATACATCGGCATGGAAGTGACCGCAAACTGTAACAGTTCTTTCTCCGTCCAGCCATTCAATTTCCTGCATCTTTGAGCCAGTTCTGTCAGCTTTCTTTCCCACTCTTCGTTTTCTATTATATGTGTTATCTCATAGGTCTGCATAGAGTTTTCTCCTTGTCCGAGGTGTGTATTTATATACTGTTTAATTATATAGTATATGTTCTTTTCCTGTCTATACCGTAAGTATTTATTTTTAAAATATATGTCTATAATAATTTTGACAGGAGAGGTATGGATATGAAATATTTACACATCAGGATCATGGAATTATTGCAGGAAAAGAAAATAAGCAAAACAAAAATCTGCAAAGACTTAGACCTTCAGAGAGGGAATTTTAACCGATATTGCAGGGATGAATTTCAACGTGTAGATGCGAATCTGATCATCAGGCTGTGTGATTATTTTGACTGCGATATTGCGGATCTGCTGGAAATATGTGAAAGATAATGAAAAGGACACGGGAATAGATACACCCGTGTCTTCTTTCTCTGTCTGCTGTTTTTTAGTGCTTCAGTCCTTTGATAATCGCCAGAACATTCTGGCGGCTTTTTTCGTCCAACGCCTCCATGTCTTTTTGCATCTCACGGTATTCTGACGGATAGCTGTTGCCGTCATCAAAAAATTCCGACGGCGTGACATTCAGGTATTCACAGATATAGAAAAATACCTGCATGGACGGAAAGCCGTTCCGATTTTCAAGCCCATTGATGTATCCAGGGCTTTGCCCGATGGCAAGGCTCATTTCCCTTGCGGATACTCCCTTCTGCGCTCTCAATTTTATCAATCTGTCGTAAAATAAGTCCTCAAACATAACACGCCGCCCCTTTTGTATGATTGTACCCTACACCAATGGTATTTATATCTTGGCAAACCGTATATTTTGATTGAGTTATCTGATTGTACTGGATATAATAATAAATATGAACGATTTAATACGATAGAAGGAGGATCTGATGAAAAACAGGGGATTTTTTGCAAAAAGCCGGCGCAGCTGTTTGACGGTATCGGCATTTTTCTTTGTACTTCTCGCGGCTGGATGTCGGCCAGAAAGTTACGCAGGGAACCAATCGGAAAGTACAGACCAGACAGAGGTCATGGAGACGGAAATGCCATCGCAATACGTTTCTGACACATCACCGGAAGACTGCCTTGTCTGCGGCGGAGGGGAAGGAACTGTTCTGCCTTTGTACCGTGGGCAGGAAAATCTTGGTATTGTTAATCTGAACTCTTTTGATCTGGCTCCTGTCACGATCAACCGATATGATGATTTTGGAAAACTGGTTGAGAAAGCAGAAAAAGGTTCGTCTACCCATATCACTAATACCGGGGAAAATGGATTCTTTCTTTCTGTGACGGCGGATACCAACAGGGGATATGCCCACGGTCACTTGTCCTTCGATAAAAATGAAGCTCTGGATATGGAAAAAACGGCTTCCCACCTGTGTTCAGACTGCCTGAATAATTTGATGGATCGCTGCTGGTCGGATGAGCCTTTCAGTGTTGGAGTGATTGATTTTAGTACTGGGGAAATACGGCTCTTTGAGGAAAAGATTACTGCTTTTACTTTCGGTGATTACTATATTTCCTGTGACAGCCGGGATGAGGATGAAGAAGGTTCAAGAGATATAGATCTTCTGATTTTCTACTGTCCTGAGCGGTATCAGGACTGAAACTGCTGCGCGGAGTGCGGCAGAGGCGACCGGAGGGAGTACACACAGGCTCTGCCTGTGTGAAAAGCCACACCGCAAGGTGTGTTCGCAAAAGAGCGGCAGCGTATTTTGCCGGGGCTTGGGGTGTCCCCAACAAGCAAAACGAGAACGCCGCAGGCGGGCAAGTGGTGGATTGGAATATCCGTAAAGGATATTCTAATCCATTGCTTGCCGCTGTTATACCGAAATTGAATCAGATGGAACCTGCGCTGCTCAAAATGTTTCGAGAATGCGGATTATTTTACGGATAATCGTACAGAAATCTTGAACTCGCGGAATTTATCAGGTATAATAAAATAACTCTCACTATCATTGAATGAGCGGGGTATAATCTGATGAAGATAAGCTATAAAAAATTATGGGTGCTGTTAATCGAAAGGGACATTCCGAAATCGGCTTTGAGACTGGAAATCGGACTGTCTCCAAGTACGGTGAGCAAACTTACAAAAGGGGAGGAAGTAGCTCTTTCCGTCCTCTTGCGTATCTGTGACTACTTAGATTGTGACATTGGTGATATTTGCGAAGCCGTAAAGGACAGCGGACAATAACGATTACATAATTTTAGAAAAGAAAATATGGGACTATAAACCCATCCCACAATTAAAATAATCCTCAAGCATTAAAACATAGGATAATACCTACCGGTCAGGAGATTATCCAAATAAAAAACTAATGGGGGTAGCCATTATGCCAAGAGTACAATCTGAATACGAAATTGAGGAGTTATTCATAGAACGACTTTGTGAAATTGGATATGATTACATAGATCTGAAAAACTATGACGGGGTTCTGGAAAATTTCAAAAAACAAATTGCTCTTTTCAACAAGGAAAAACTGATTGAAAAAAAGGGAACTGCTGATTTGTCCGATTCTGAATTTTCACGACTGCTCACATATATGGATAACCATACTGTATATGAATCGGCAAAAATACTTAGAGATCAGCATGTTCTTCTGTTGGATAATAATGAAACAGTATATATGGATTTTCTGTGTGAGGATTCAACAAGAAATATTTTCCAGGTCACTCACCAGGTTACGATGGATCCGGCACATAAAGATGATGTAGTTTACAAAAACCGTTACGATGTAACTGTGCTTATTAACGGTCTGCCGCTTATTCAAATTGAGCTTAAGCGTCCGGGAGTTGAAATAAATGAAGCTGTCAATCAGATTAACAGATACCGGAAATTTTCTTTTAGGGGGATTTTCAGATATTTACAGCTTTTTGTAGTTTCCAACAGTGTTCAAACAAAATATTTTTCCAATGAAAATGAAATGGCAAACGGAGAATATAATCCAATTCTGAAAAGCCTTGTATTTTTCTGGACAGACGAATTAAACAAGCGGATCAACAAACTTTTTGATTTTACCGGAGACTTTTTCCGCAAGGTGGCCATTACAGATATGCTGCTAAAATATATGGTAGTCAAGATTACAGAACCGATCCTTATGGTTATGCGTCCATATCAGATTTATGCTGTTAAAGCTGCAAAAAAACGTGTACTGGAAGCAAACAAAGACGGCTATGTTTTTGCCTGCACAGGTTCCGGTAAAACTCTGACAAGTTTTAAACTTGCACAGCTTCTTAGGGACGAGAGCCGGATTGACAAAGTTATTTTCCTGATTGATCGGAAAGACCTGGATGACCAGACAGTTGATGAATATAACAGTTTTGAAAAAGACTGCATTGACAGGACAGACAAAACCTCTGTCCTGATAAAACAGCTCAGCGAAAAAGACAGGGGATTGATTGTTACAACGATTCAGAAGCTGGCGATTGCTGTGAGAAATCCGAAATATTCGGAACTCATGGATTCTTACCGTACACAAAAGGTAGTATTCATTATTGATGAATGCCACCGTTCTCAGTTTGGGAAAATGCATTCTGACATTAAAAAGCATTTCTTAAACGCAAATTACATCGGCTTTACAGGCACTCCAATTTTTGAGGCAAATAAAGGAGCAGACGGGCGTACAACGGCTGACCTTTTCAGCGCCGGAAAGATGGATGCATGTCTGCATAAATATATGATAAAAGACGCGATTGCCGATGGAAACGTTCTTAGATTTTCCGTTGAATACCAGAGAACAATATGGGCAAACCGGATTGCTGATAAGGGGATCAATCCGGAGTATATCGACGATCCTGAATATTGCCGCCAGCATAATATTGATTTAACCGACCGTTACCATGATGACGAGCGGATAGAAAATATTGCGAAGCATATCATGGAACATCACGGGCAGCATGTCCACCCCCAGGGGAAAGATATTTATACTTCGCTTTTTGCGGTGGACAAAATACCGATACTCGGAAAATATTATGACTGCTTCAAAAAGCTGAACGATGAACGTCCGAAAGATCAGAGACTTAATATAGCAGCTATCTTTAGCTATGGTGCGAACGAGGATATGGACGAGGGAGGCGATGAACATTCCCGTGAACTGCTGGAACGCATTATGGATGATTATAATGGGACATTCGGAACCGGCTTTAAAACAGATACATTCGACGCTTACCGGAAAGATATTTCAAAACGGATGAAACAGAAGGAGCTTCCCCAGATAGATATTCTTCTGGTGGTCAATATGTTTCTTACCGGTTTTGACGCAAAGCCATGTAACACGCTTTATCTGGACAAGAATCTTGTCTGGCATACACTGGTGCAGGCGTACAGCCGTACCAACCGGGTGGATAAAGTCACAAAACAGTTTGGGCAGATTGTTACCTACCGGAATATCAAGAAGGCTCAGGACGACGCACTTCGTCTGTTTTCCGGCGACGGTGATCCAAACGAATACCTGCTACAAAATTATGAATACTATGTAAACCAATGGCTGAACCAGGTTCCAACGCTGCGAAAGATTGCGGATACACCGACAGATGCCGGAGAATTGCAAAGCGAAGACACAATTCGTATGTTTATTCTTGCCTTCCGGCGGTTATCACAGACACTTGCGACACTGAAGACTTTTTCTAAATTTGAATGGAGTGATCTGGCAGTTGCCCTGGATGAAGATGAATATGAGGCATTCAAAACATGGTATTTATATTTTTATGACCAGACTAAAGCAAAAACAGAGAATAATAAAGTTCCTGTTCCGGTAGATATAGATTTTGACATTGAACTTGTCCGAACAGACAGAATCAATGTTATTTATATCCTGAATCTGTTAAAGAATGTACATCGGGATAGTACGCCTGAAGAAAGACAGCGGGACATTGATTTGATTTTGAGGGAAATCGAGCGGTCAGATAATGAGGCTATGCGCTTCAAAAAAGATTTAATGATTCAGTTTATCCAGACCCGTTTTTTCGATTTATCAGCAGATGCAGATATTCAGCGTGAATACGAACAATTTGAGAAAGAGGCTTTAAACGCCGATATTGAGGAATTTTCCTATGCAAACCAGCTGGAAGAAAAAATCGTTTTTGATTTATTCTCAGAGTATAGTTTTAATGGCAATATAACGGAGGAGGAAATCAGAAATAAAGTGGATTATCTGAATCTTGGCTTACTGAAACTGACGGTACTGATTGAAGATTTAAAGCAATTCATAGTTGAAACATATAAAAAATACAAAGCTGAAGGAGAATGACAATGGCAGAAAACAATACATATCAGAGCCAGGCAAATGAACTTTCCAATAAATTATGGGCGATTGCCAATGACCTGCGTGGAAATATGGATGCCAGCAAATTTAAGAATTATATTCTGGGGATTATCTTTTATCGGTATTTGTCGGAACGGACAGAATCTTATATGAATGATCTTCTGCGAAATGATGGCATGACTTATGAATCTGCTTATGCGGATGAACGGTTCCGCCCCACGGTAGAAAAATGGTCTTTGAACCGCCTTGGCTATATCATAAAACCAAAATATCTTTATAAAAACCTGATTGAACAGATTAACCGAAATGATTTTTCCATTGAGGATTTAGAAAAAGCAATCAGTGATCTGACTGGCTCTACTATGGGGCAGGCATCTGAACAGGATTTTACTGGACTTTTTAATGATATGAAATTACAGGATCCCGATTTGGGTGATGTAGTATCAGAGCGGACAGAATTGATTTCCAAGGTAATGTCCCGCATTGCGGATATTGATTTTATGCTGGAGGAATCCCAGTTTGATGTGCTGGGTACGGCATATATGATTTTAATTGGCTTATTTGCTTCTGATGCCGGAAAAAAGGGCGGAGAATTTTTTACTCCCACGGGGCCAAGTAAACTATGTGCGACACTTGCAACGATTGGCCTGGATGAAGCGCGGACAGTTGGCGACTGTACCTGTGGCTCCGCTTCCATGCTGTTAGAAGTTAAGAAACATCTGACTTCCGGTAAAGTTGGTCATTTTTACGGACAGGAAAATAATGCCAGCACATACAACCTGGCCCGTATGAATATGTTAATGCACGATATAGAGTACCAACGGTTTGATATTTATAAAGGTGATACATTGAAAAATGACTGCTATGGCGATGTAAAAATGACAGTGCAGGTCTGCAATCCGCCTTACTCGCTGAAATGGTCTGCGGATAAGTCTTTTGAGGATGATCCGCGTTACTCCGGTGCAGGAAAGCTGGCACCCAAAAGTCATGCAGATTTTGCATTCTTGGAACATATGATTTACCATATGGATCCGGATGATGGCAGGATTGCCGTTCTTCTTCCTCATGGTGTATTGTTTAGAGGCGGAGCAGAGGAAACTATCCGTAAATATATTGTAAGAGACTTGAACAGACTGGACGCTGTGATTGGGCTTCCTGCTAATCTGTTTCATGGAACTTCAATTCCGGTATGCCTGCTTGTTTTGAAAACAAAAAGAAATGGAAATGCCGGAAATATACTGTTTATTGACGCTTCTAAAGAATTTACACCGGGCAAAAACCAGAATACGCTTGAAGATGTACATATCAACAAGATTGTAAATGCCTATAAGGAGCGTAAGGACATAGATAAGTTCTGCCATGTTGCTAAACTGGAAGAAATTGAAGAAAACGGCTATAACATGAATATCCCCCGGTATGTTGATACATTCGAGCCGGAGGAAGAAATTGATCTGAATGAAGTAGCTGCTGAAATACGAAAATTGCAGGGTGAGATTAAGGACATAGATGCACAGCTGAAACCTTATTTTGACGAGCTAGGACTTGATTTCCCCTTTGATGTGGAGGGATGATAATTATGGCAAATGTATCCTCAAGTAACGGTCTCGAAAAGTATCCGAAGCTGCGATTTCCGGGGTTTAAGGAACCGTGGAAAGCAACTACACTATCCGC
>VSNY01000059.1:9039-21960 GCA_009774535.1 Lachnospiraceae bacterium | reverse complement strand
GTCATACCACACCTCCTGCCGCCTTTATATACATAAACTTCCGTTCTGCAGTTTTTCAGGCTCCTGCGTGTTCATAATCTGCCTCACCAAATACCTGCTGAAATTCCCTGCTGTGATAAACCTCCCTCACAGTCCCCTGTTTTAATACCGTTTTATCCAGCAGCACTACCCAGTCCGCATATTTGGCTACATAGTCCAGATCATGCGAAATCAATATAACCGCCAGGTCAAAGTTCCGTTTCAGCTCATCCATCATTACATAAAACAACTCCATGCCGTTTTGATCAATCCCCGATACCGGTTCGTCCAAAAGCAGCAGATTCGGCTCATCCATAACCGCCAGCGACAGCAGCACCCGCTGCAGTTCCCCGCCGGAAAGACTGCATACCTGCTTGTCAATCAGGGCGTCGGCTTCAAATACTTTCAGACTTTCCCGGATCTGCGCATACAGCTGCTTTCTTTTAGAAAAGCATACCGGAAAACGGGACTGGCAGCTGGCGATCAGGTCATAGACGCTGACGGGGGTATACTTTTCAATATTAATGCTTTGCGGTACGTACCCGATTTTTAATTTCTGCAGCCTGCCGTCTTCGCGGTCTTTAAACGCGATGCTGCCTGTATAGGGCAGGTCGCCGAGCATCGCCCGCACCAGGGTAGACTTCCCGGCGCCGTTTTTTCCGATTACAGCGTTCAGGGTGCCGCAATGGATATGAAGATTGATATCGGACAGTATTTCCTGGGTGCCGATGGCAACGCTTAAATGTTGGATTTTCATGCAGTGGAGACCGCATGGTTTGATAAGTTTTCGCATCATAAATTATGCTCCTGCTCCTGATAGATAAAGCTTTTCCATCTGTTCCAGATTTCCTTCCATTGCCCGCAGATAGCTGTCCGCCCTGCCATCCCCACGCACACACGTATCCAGATAAATTACCTGCACATCCGCTTCCTGCTGCACGGTCTCGCACATCCTTCTGCCATACAATTCTTCTGCAAGTATCACTTCCGCCCCTTCTTCCCGGATCTGTCTTAAGAGATCCGCGACTTCCCCGGCGCTGACCTGGCGTTCTTCATCCAGATCCATGCCGCCGGAAACAGTCAGCCCGTAATCATGCGCGATATAGGCAAACGCTTCGTGGAATATAAGCACGCTGCGCGTCTGGTAACTCTCTGCGGTTTCCTGCTGTCTATGCTTTAACGCTTCCAGCTTTTTTAAATATGCCGCGGCATTGTTCTGATAGGATTGTGCATGGACGGTATCCAGCGCGGCAAGACTGTCTGCGATAGCCGCTACCTGCGTCATATGAGCGGCGACGCTCATCCATGCATGGGCATTATCATCTAGCAGCTCGGTTTCGGCGCTGGCATTTACAATAACCAGATCCGGATACTGTCCCGCCACGTCCGGCAGAAAGCTTTCCATGCCGCCGCCATTGACCACAAACACATCTGCCTGGGAAAGACTGCGCATATCTTTGGTCGTCAGCTGGTAATCATGCATACAACCCGTCTGCGGCTCACTTAAATTCTGCAGTATGACGCCTTCGCAGTCTCCGACAATATTCTTAGCGGCAATATAAATCGGATAAAAAGAAGTTACAATCTGAAAACTTTGTTCTGCCTGCGGATGATCTATGGTATTTTCAGAGCCTGTATGACCGGCTCCCGGACTGCCGGAATCCGGACTGCCGGAATCCGGACTGCCTAAGCAGCGCGTATAGACTTCTGTCAGCCCGATGCTTGCGGCTGCCAGAAACACAAGCAGAGCCGCTACAAACATGTATTTTTGTCTCATACATTCCCTTTCTGCGTTTTTTCCGGTTCTGTCCATCCGACCAGTTCATCCATCAGCTGCCAGATTTCATCTCTGCCCTGTCTGGTCTCTGCGGAGAACGGGATCAGGATATCGTGAGCTTTCAGGCCCAGCCCGTTTTTTACTTCCTGAATGCTTTTGGCTGCCTGGCTTTTTTTCAGCTTATCCAGCTTGGTTGCGATAATAATTGGCTGAAATCCCTGGTAAACCATCCAGTCGTACATGGTCTTGTCATTGCCGGAAGGTTTGTGACGGATATCTACAAGCAAAAAGACTGCTTTTAGCTGCCTGGACTGATGCAGGTAACGTTCGATCATTTTTCCCCATTTTTCCCGCTCGCTGTCCGGCACTTTTGCAAAGCCGTAGCCTGGAAGGTCGACCAGATACATGGCCTGGTTGATATTGTAAAAATTAATTGTCTGTGTTTTTCCAGGCTGTGAAGACGTGCGTGCCAGCGCTTTGCGGTTAACAAGCGTGTTAATCAGGGATGATTTGCCTACGTTTGATTTTCCGGCAAACGCAATTTCCGGCAGGAGATGCTCCGGCAGCCTGCTTGTTATGCCGCACACGGTTTCCAGTTCTGCACTTCTGATAATCATACAGTTTTTCCTCTCTATCCAACAAGATCTTGCAAAAGTCAGCTGTTTTTACGGGATATGCCATAAAACGCCGCTGCAAACAGCCGTCTTATTTCACCTTTACAAAAGCCGCATCCAATACTTCCCGGATCTGTTCTGCCAGAACGATTTTCATGCCTTTTGTAATTTCCCCATCTATCTCGGAAAGATCTTTTTCATTTTTCTTTGGGATACATACGGTTTTAATCCCTGCGTTTTTTGCGGCCAGCAGTTTTTCTTTTAGTCCGCCGATTGGGAGAACCCGGCCGCGCAGTGTAATTTCACCCGTCATCGCGACATTGGCCCGTACATGGATGCCGGTTACCGCGGATAACAAGGCGACCGCCATTGTAATCCCTGCGGACGGACCGTCTTTTGGCGTAGCTCCTTCCGGGATATGAATATGAAAATCATGTTTGGCAAAGTAATCGTGTTTGACGCCGTATGCTTCGCTTAAGGCACGTACACAGCTTAAGGCTGCCATCGCGGACTCTTTCATCACATCGCCCAGTTTTCCGGTCAGTTTCATCTCGCCTTTCCCCGGCATGCAGTTGACTTCTACTTCGAGCGTCACGCCGCCAACGCTCGTCCACGCCAGTCCGCGGACGATGCCTACGTCGTCCTTTTCATGAATGGATTCCGGCATATACCGGACAATGCCGAGATATTTTTCCAGGTTGCCGCCCGTGACGCGCACGCTTTCTTGTTCCTTTTCATAAATCACTCTGGCTGCTTTGCGGCAGACCGCGCCGATCTTGCGCTCCAGGCTGCGGACGCCCGCTTCTTTTGTATAGCCGCTGATCATCCGGGCAAGCGCTTTGTCGCTGATAGACAGCTGGTGCTTTTTCAGCCCATTTTTCTGCATCTGCTTTGCAACCAGATGTTCTTTCGCGATATGCAGCTTTTCATTTTCCGTGTAGCTGGACACCTCGATCAGTTCCATACGGTCCAAAAGCGGCCGCGGAATGCCCGCTGCATCGTTTGCCGTTGCGATAAACAGCACTTCGGACAAATCGACCGGAACTTCCACATAATGATCGCAAAAACGGCTGTTTTGTTCACTGTCCAGCACTTCGAGCAGTGCGGAAGCCGGATCTCCTTTAAAATCACTGCCCAGCTTATCGATTTCATCCAAAAGCATCAGGGGATTATTGACCCCGGCTGTTTTCAGACCAGTAATAATACGTCCCGGCATCGCTCCTACGTACGTCTTTCTATGGCCGCGGATTTCCGCTTCATCACGCACGCCGCCCAGGCAGATCCGTACATATTTTTTGTCCAGCGCACTGGCAACCGAACGGGCGATACTTGTCTTTCCGGTTCCCGGAGGGCCGACCAGACAAATAATCGGACTGTCGCCCTTGCTTGTTAAATTGCGTACAGCAAGAAATTCCAGCACGCGTTCTTTGACTTTTTCCAGGCCATAATGGTCTTCGTCCAGGATTCGCTTGGCATTTTTAATATCTTTGTTGTCTTTGGAACCTGTTTCCCATGGAAGCCCCAGCAGCGTTTCGATATAGCCGCGGATCACAGCACTTTCCGATGAACTGACTGGCACATTTTGAAAACGGCTGATTTCTTCGTATAATCTGTCTTTAATTTCCTTTCCCGCCTGCAGCTTTTCAGTTTTTTCCCGAAATTTTTCCACATCTGTGTCCGTATTCGTCTCGCCCAGTTCCTGGCGGATCAGCTGCAGCTGTTCTCGCAGGATATATTCCCGTTGGTTTTTATCTACAGCGCTTCTTAATTTCTTCTGAAAATCGTTACGGATATGGATCACTTCCAGTTCGTTTAACAGGATTCCCATAAACACTTCGTAGCGCTGTGTCAGATTGACCGCGGATAAGATCTTCTGTTTGTATTCATAATACAGCGGCAGACTGTTTGCCGCCAGATCAATCACGGTCTCCACCTGCCTGGACGCTTCGATCTGCTTTAAAAAATCCCGTCCGGTCCTCGGATTCAGCTGGCAGTACTGATAAATCGTATCTTTCATACTCATCAGCATCGCTTCCAGCGCCTGCGGTATCATTTCTCCAACTGCCTCCTCGTCATAACGCAGCGCCCGAACCTGGTAATACTCCGTCTGGTCGATGATCTCTTCCAGGCCCGCGCGCTCCTGCCCTTCCACCAGCACACGTACAATATTGTCCGGCATCTTAATCAGCTGTTTGATCTTTGCAATGACACCGACTTCATAAAAATCCTCCTGACGGGGCTGGTCAGTCCTGTTATTTTTCAAAGTTACCAGAAAAATCTCTTCATCCGCATTCATTGCCTCTTCCACCGCCCGGATGGAATACGGCTTACTAATATCGAAATGGATGATCATACCCGGAAGGACGACCATTCCGCGGAGTGAGACTGCCGGGAGGATTTTTATCATTTCACACATAATCTGATCTCCTTCATTTTCATAATTCTGCATAAAAGAACGGTTTCTAAATAAAAAAGGAGACCCGTTCCGGTTCTCCTCTTCCTGCAGGATATACGATTCCCCGCAATCCGTCTGCCTGTTATCGAAAGAATGTGCTAACTCCATTTAGGCGCTTTTGTATTCGATTAACGGCTCTCCGGTCTTATCCACTGCATCTCTCGTAATCGTACATTTACGGATCATCTCATCAGACGGAATCCGGTACATCAAATCCATCAGCGTGCTTTCCATAATCGCGCGCAGTCCTCTTGCCCCGGTCTTACGTTCGAGTGATTTATCCGCAATCGCCTCAATGGCGTCTTCATGGAATTCCAGTTCAATGCCATCCAGTTCAAACAGCTTGCAGTACTGTTTGATCAGCGAATTTTTCGGCTCGGTCAGAATCCGTTTTAAAGCGGTCTTATCCAACGAATCCAGCGAAACCATAACCGGCACGCGTCCGACAAACTCCGGGATCAGGCCAAATTTAACCAGATCCTGCGGCATCGTCTGTTTCAGCGCTTCCCCGACGCTGCGTTTGGAAATCTCGGAAATCTCCGCGTTAAAACCGATCGACTTTTTATCCATCCGTGTCTCAATAATCTTTTCCAGACCGTCAAACGCACCGCCGCAAAGAAACAGGATATTGGTCGTATCGATCTGGATCAGTTCCTGCTGCGGATGCTTTCTGCCGCCCTGCGGAGGTACGGACGCGTTGGTTCCTTCCAGGATTTTTAACAGAGCCTGCTGCACGCCTTCGCCGGATACGTCCCTCGTAATGGAAACATTCTCCGATTTTTTTGTAATCTTATCAATTTCATCGATGTAAATAATGCCATACTGCGCACGGTCAACATCATATTCTGCCGCCTGGATCAGTTTCAGCAGAATATTTTCCACATCTTCTCCAACGTAGCCAGCTTCTGTCAATGTCGTCGCATCTGCAATCGCAAACGGCACGTTTAAGATTCTTGCCAGCGTCTGTGCAAGCAACGTCTTACCGGAACCTGTCGGTCCCAGCATCAGAATATTGCTCTTTTGCAGTTCCACGTCATCCAGCTGCGCATCTGCAAGAATCCGTTTGTAATGGTTGTAAACAGCAACGGATAACACTTTTTTCGCTTCATCCTGACCGATTACATAATCATCCAGAAAGGCTTTGAGCTTTTCCGGCTTCTGAAGATTGATCTCAAACGGGGTTTCGATTTCCGTTTCGACATCCATATCCATCTCCGCTTCTTCCCGCGCAAATTCTTCTTCGATGATTTCGGAACAGATATCTACGCATTCATCACAGATATATGCTCCGTTCGGTCCGGCAATCAGCTTGCGCACCTGCTCCTGCGGCTTGCCGCAGAAAGAACACCTTACCTTGCTGTCACTGATTTTGCCTGGCATCATTTCACCCCTCTTTAATCTAAACTTACTCACGATTCGTCACTATGCTGTCAATGAGGCCGTAGTCCAATGCTTCCTGCGCATCCATGAAATGATCCCGTTCCGTATCCTGCGCAATAACCTCTACCGGCTTGCCTGTATTTGCCGCCAGCATCTCATTCAGCTTTTTCTTGGTCTTCAATATATTTTCCGCCGCGATCTGGATCTCGGTCGCCTGCCCTCTGGCTCCGCCGGACGGCTGATGGATCATGACTTCCGCGTTCGGGAGCGCCATACGTTTGCCCTTCTTGCCGCCTGCCAGCAAAAATGCGCCCATACTTGCCGCCATTCCGATACAGATCGTAGACACGTCGCATTTAATATACTGCATCGTATCATAAATCGCCAGTCCCGCCGTCACGCTGCCGCCCGGGGAATTGATATACAGATGAATGTCCTTGCCCGGGTCTTCGGATTCCAAAAACAACAGCTGCGCCACAGTAAGACTTGCGGTTGTCTCATTGACCTCTTCACCCAGGAAAATAATCCTGTCTTTTAATAAACGGGAATAGATATCGTAACTACGTTCGCCACGGCTTGTCTGCTCAATGACATAAGGTACCAAACTCATACAGATTCCTCCATATTTCTGCTTTTATTCCGCCGCTTCTTCGCTGCTTTCTTCTTCCTGCTTTTCTACTTCCACGGCATTTGCCATAATAATTTCTACCGCTTTTTCGATCGAAAGGTTTCTTTCAATGTTTTCTTTGTCTTCATCACTTAAGAACTCTTTCATTTTTTCGCCCGGCATACCATACATAGAAGCCATTTTTTCAATCTGGGCATCCATTTCTTCCTGCGTTACTTCCACATGCTCTGCTTTCGCAATGTTCTCCAGTACAAGACTTGTCTGAATACGCTGGATCGCTTCCGGACGCACCTGTTCTTTCATCCGTTCTATATTAGAGCCTGAGAACTGCAGATACTGTTCCAGTGACAGACCCTGCTGGGAAATACGTCCTTCAAATTCCTGGATCATGCTTTCGCACTGCATATCGATCATTGGTTCCGGGATATCCATATTTGACGCAGCGATAATTTTCTGGATCGCTTCGTCTTCTTTTGCCCCTTTGGCTGTATCTTCTTTACGCTTTAACAGTTTCTTCTTTACGTCTTCCTTATATTCATCCACCGTTTCAAATTCAGAAATATCGGAAACAAATTCGTCATTTAATTCCGGCACTTCCTTTGCCTTGATCGCATGGATCTTTACCTGAAAGACTGCCGGTTTGCCTGCCAGCTCTTTGGCATGGTACTGTTCCGGGAAAGTCACGTGAACTTCCGTCTCGTCACCGGCATTTTTCCCGATCAGCTGCTCTTCAAAGTTGTCAATAAAGGAATGGGAACCGATCTCCAGGGAATGATTCTCTCCTTTGCCGCCGTCAAATGCCTCTCCATCCACAAATCCTTCAAAATCTATGATGACCGTATCGCCATCCTGCACGGCACGGTCTGTCACATCAATTGTACGCGCCTGCATGTTTCTTGTATTTTTAATCTCGGCATCCACTTCCTCATCGGTTACGGCAACCTCGCTCTTTGTAACCGTTACGCCTTTATATTCGCCCAGCTCTACTTCCGGCCTTACCGCTACTTCTGCTACAAAGATAAATTCTTTCCCTTTTTCGATTTGTGTCACTTCGATGTCCGGACGGGATACAATCTCCAGCCCGCTTTCATCCATGGCCTGCGGATATTCCTCATTGATTACAATATTTGCCGCGTCATCGTAAAATACTTCCGGGCCATAAGCCTTTTCAATCATCGCACGCGGAACTTTTCCTTTACGGAAACCAGGGATGTGGATTCTGCTTCTCTGCTTTTTATAAGCTTCCTGCATCGCCTTCTCAAACTTGTCAGCGGAAACGGTAACCGTAAGCTTTGCCATGTTTTTCTCTAAATTTTCCACCTGTACACTCATTCTTTTTATTTCCTCCTTAAAGCTTGTAAGAAACACGCTCCATGCGGTTCTCCCAGCTGTGATTCCAGCTATTTACAGTCATTTATAGATTATAACACAGTGCTTTGCAAATTACCAGCACTTTTTCATAAAAATAAAAAAGTGTAAAGCCAGCGGCAGGGCCGGAAGCTTTACACGGTTTCTGTTATTTTCTTACTTATGCAGTTTTAAGCTTTCCAAAGGCCGTGAAGGTTGCAGTACGCATACACAGCTTCCACTTCATCCCCTTCGCAGAGGGCAAAACGAACTTCCGGCTTCTCCTGCGGACGCAGCGCTTTTCTCTGGTTGCCCTGCTTTGTCTGCAGCGATACCCATTCGATATAATGCTCGTCCATCATCGGATGTTCTACAGAGCCTACATTGACCGTTACAAGATTGCCTTCTACCTTATAAGAAGGGACATGCTTCTCCACAGCCGCGTCCGTCGTTCCTGCAACGAGTTCCTTCATTTTCTGCCCGCAGCACATGACCGGCACTCCGGCATCTTTTACCATCGCAATGATATTTCCACAGTGTTCACAAATAAAAAATTTCTGTTCCATTCTTTTCCTTCTCCTCTTCTTTTGGTCAGGTTTTTGTTTGTTCTAATCCGATTATAATATAGAAACAACCGCACTGCAAATGAAAATTTTATAAAAAAAGATGCCCGCACATACCGGGCATCTTTTTTACAAACGGATCAGCAGCCTGCCGTCCGGCTTTTGGCCCGCCGGAGGCTTACCGTCTGCCTGCGTCTTACTGTTTCATTTGTTCTTCCTGTCTCATAATCATCTTTTTCACCATTTCGCCGCCAATGGAACCAGCCTCACGGGAAGTCAGATCCCCGTTATAACCGTCTTTTAAATTCACGCCTAATTCAGATGCGACTTCCTCTTTAAACTGTTTCATTGCTTCTTTTGCTTCCGGCACTGCCATACCTGAATTTGAATTTTTTGAACTTGACATATGCATGTCCCTCCATCTTATTCTCTTAATCTTTCTTTTTCAATAACAGAAATGTGTTCCGCTATCTGTTGTTAGTATGGAAAAATCAGATGGATTTATGAATGGTAAGTTCTGGAATTATATGATATAATAATGCGGTAGCAAAATGACAGACATCTTCCAACAGGAGGTACTACTATGAGAAAAAGAATCTGTTCCTTTTTGACGCTGCTGTGTCTGCTTGCCGCATCCATATGCGCCAGTCCCGGTACAGCATACGCAAAAGCATCCGGTCAGCCGGCGGTCTATACCGCGTTCGGCGACAGTATCGCCGCCGGTTACGGCCTAAGCGGCTATACCGACAGCCAGGACACTCCCGCAGCCCCTGCCAAAAGCTATCAGGCGCTGACTGCCGCGTTTTTAAAGACAAAGTCTCAGAACTACGCCGTTACCGGATCTGACAGCGACGACTGTATCGAACTGCTGACTTCCCAAAAAGCAGACGCAGACTTGGCCGCGACCGACGTTATTACGCTTTCCATCGGTTCCAACGATCTGCTGCTGCCGTTTATTCAAATTGTCATGGATTATTTCCAAATCGATCCGTCCGCCATTGACCCGGCACAGATCGAAGACCAGATCAAAAACGGATTCACGCTGCCGCAACTGGATTTGTCCCAGATGGCAGAATATTATAAAAAAGCTGAAGCGCTGCTTACAGAATTGTCAGACCATGCCACGCTCCATGCGCAGGCTCGTGCATTTGCAGAAAATTTCCAAACGATTCTTTCCCTTCTGCACGAAAAAGCGCCCGACGCCGAAATCTATGTAACAAATATATACAATCCATTTGCGTTTCTTCCAAAAATCGGAGAACTTGCCGATCGTTACATCCAGGAAATCAACCAGGCATTTTCCAAAGATGCGCCGGATTACACGCTGATTGACGTCTATACGCCGTTTCAGGAACAAGAACTGACCAACGTGCAGGCAGACTTCCAACAGCCTGCCAGTCTCAGCCTGGACCCGCACCCTTCCGTACAGGGACACGCAGTGATCGCAGATCTGATTATCCGTGCATGTAAAGACGCTCACAGCCCAAAGCCTGCCGTGCTTCGTTCACTGTACTCTGACAGCAAAAAGAAGCTGACCGCGCAAATCAAACTCCCTGCGGACGCGGACGGCTACCAGCTATTGTATGCAGCTGACAAAAAAGGGACTTACAAAAAACTGGGCAAAGGCACTTCCGGTCAAAAGTCTTTCCAAACCAGTTCCAAAAAGCTGAAGTCCCAAAAAACATACTATTTTAAAGTCAGAAGCTATCAGGTCGTAAAAGGGGTTACTTATTATGGAAAGGACAGTAATATCCTTAAAATCAAAATAAGCTAACACTATAGTCAAAACAGGCAGGCTGCACGATTTGCGTACAAGCCTGTCTGTCAGGCATACACAATCCCTTTTTTCACTTGCGCCAAGACTTCCTCACTTGCAAATGCTTTGATAATCGCCAGTGAAAAATCAATGGACGTTCCCATTCCACGGCTTGTAATAATATTTCCATCCACGACTGCCGATTCTTCACATGTAATCGCTCCCGGCAGCTTTACTTCCCATCCCGGGTGACAGGTCGCACGTTTTCCCTGCAACACGCCGCAGGCTCCCAGTACGCTTGGCGCTGCGCAGATGGCGGCTACCAGTTTTCCTTGCGCCGCAAATGTTTTTACAGCCGCTGTTACGCCTTCATGCGCGCCCAGATGCTCCGTACCGACAGCTCCTCCCGGAAGCACGATACCGTCAAACGTATCCGCACTTACCTCTTCATAGACCGTGTCTGCAAAAAAAGTAATATTATGCGACCCATGTACTTCCCTGCTGCCTGTAATCGACACACTGACAACGTCCAGGTTGGCGCGCCGGAGCATGTCCACAACGGTTAGTCCTTCGATTTCTTCACATCCATCGGCAAAAAATACTGCAATTTTACTCATTTTTATTTCCTCCTGCTTGATTGATTTTTAACGGTAACCGTTCAGATCAGTGGAAACGATTATCCGCATTGACTTTTTATCCAAAATCCGTTATTGTTTCCATTATGGCAACTGTGTATGTAACCGTTCCAATCCTTGCTGAACGGATACAAAATATTGAAAAAAGGAGAATCCCTATGTCAAACAAAGACAAATCCTCACCAAACATGGAGATTGAACGCAAATTCATCCCCAAAAAACTGCCGGATCATCTGGACCAGTACCCGTTTCATGATATTGAACAAGGTTATCTGTGTACCAATCCGACTATACGCATCCGAAAAATGGATAACGACTGTTTTCTGACTTACAAATCCTCTGGTATGATGGCGCATCAGGAATATGAAGTATCCCTGACGCTGAAAGCCTATGAGCATCTGCGCAAAAAAGCAGATGGTATCCTGATTACCAAACGCAGATACATGATTCCCCTGGACGATGCGCATACGATCGAACTGGATCTTTTCCACGGACAGCTGGAAGGAATTACACTGGCAGAAGTGGAATTTACCTCTGTGGAAGAAGCAAATGCCTTCCTGGCGCCGGACTGGTTCGGGGAAGACGTCACTTATGACAGCCGCTACCATAACAGTGAGATGAGCAAAGGCGCGCTGCTTGTCAGCGAAAACGATTCGTTTCGTATTTCTGGCGGGTCAGTATAATGTTCCTCAGCTGATGAAAACGGTCATTCAACGGGCCTTCGGGAATTACAACATCCAATACGACTGCGATATCGTCGATCAGGCGGTCCGTCATATCGTTTTGAATTGTATTCAGCACATGGAACTTTTCCTCATACGTATCCGCCTCTAAAAATTTGAGCAGACACGGATTTGCCCTAAGTTCTTCGGTCGCGCTTTCATGCTTTTGCGACTTGCGGAACATTTCCCTGCGCTGCTCCCGCTCCTCCATCTGGCGGCGCCGCTTTTCATCGTAGTACGAGTCTCCGGCAGCAGTATCCGTCCGATTTTGGCTCTGCCGCAGGATCCGCCTTGCTTCTGCCGGGGACTGGGTATGCGGGCGCGTCTTTTGCTGCGGCTGCCTGGCATCCCCATCGTCTTTCGATCGATCTGCGGGACTTTTGGCGAAACCTGTATCTTTTTGTACGGCTGCGGATACATCCGCCTGATTCTGCGGCTGTAATGGCTGATCCGCCGTATTCTGGCTGTTTCCATAATTACCCGCCGCATTCTGCAGATTTCGTAAAAAGCCCACGGTATTCTGGTCTCTGACAGCTCCCGGCGTTTTCTGCCGATACGGTTCCTTAGAAGCATCCAGTTCCTTTTGATTTTTAAAATTTTCCGTAAACTGCTGCACTGGCTGGGTATAAACGCCAAAATCACCGAACAGCGCCTGATATACTACCATCTGCTCTCCGGTTCCTGTGTGAACGGCAATTGTGACGATCTGGAATGTTTTGTCTGAAATATCCCTGTAAAACTCTCCTGTTCTCGGTAATCTGTCCATTTGTCATACTTCCTTTTTCATGAAGAGTGAAGGAAGCGACATTGCTCCCTCTCACTCCTGCTCTTTTCTATAACATTATATTCATTTTTCCGCTTCTGTACAAGTAAATCTTTGCTGTTATGTAAAATAGCAAATTTTCTGTTGTACAAGCAAATCCTTGCTGTTATGTAAAATGGCAAATTCTCTGTTGTACAAGCAAATCCTTGCTGTTATGTAAAATGGCAAATTCTCTGTTGTACAAGCAAATCCTTGCTGTTATG
>VSNY01000059.1:0-8939 GCA_009774535.1 Lachnospiraceae bacterium | reverse complement strand
TAAAATGGCAAATTCTCCGTATAGTTTCAGGATTATGCTGTATGTTTACTTTTTATTCAGTATTGTTACTTTACAGCTCTTTTGCAGTTTCGTCCCATCTTCTGTAGACGCGGTGATCTTAACCGTCTTTCCGACCCCGGCTTTTTTCACCTTCACAACACCCGCAGCAGATACCGTAGCGTACTTGGAATTGCTGGAAGTCCAGACGATTCCTGTATTTGTCACATTTTCCGGAAGCACTGTCGCTACCAGACGCAGCGTCTTCCCATAGTATACATTTGCAGACGTCTTATTCAATTTCAGCCCGGACGCCTGGACTACCACTTTGGAAAGATCTAAAATCCCTCCCGTTACACAGTCATTTTCCAGCGCATCGGCATTGCGCGTACATGTCATCAGCAGACTGCGCGTCTTCGCAGCATCCAGATACGGATTCACCCCGCGCAGAACTGCCACCGCCGCGGTCACAATCGGCGCTGCCATAGACGAACCGGACATAATATCGCATTTTTCAAACTGATCCGTATCCGGATCTGCGACAGATACGGCAAAATTATCAAAATAATAGGTCGTCGCCCTGGTTTTCTGCGTCGTAATCCCGATTAATGCAAGATATGTCCTGCCGTTTAGCGTTTGAAATCTGGAATCCTTCGGTGTACTGATCTTTTCTACAGATTCCCACGCCGGCGATCCATCTCCGTCGTCTTCCGTCATCATGCAGCTGATATAATAAGTCTTATCGGTATCCAGATTCCACGAAGTAACATCCAGATAAATAAAACCTGCCTGCTCTGTGCTGTTCGTAAAAAGATCACTGCCTGCCGACCACACAGATCCAAGCCTGCGGTTATAATTTACCGTATATTTCAGACAGCCATCCTCATAGTCCGAAAAGCCAATGTCCGGCTCATGACTTAACGAAACGGTATAATTCGTATTAATTCCCGGAATATCCTTTGCCGTATAAAAATCCTGGATACTTGCTACTGTATTATAATAGGAAGTCATCTGCCCGCGCTTTTCCCGCGTCCAAAACTGCGGCAGAAATTTTGCCTCCTGCACGGTAGACACAATATTAGATCCAGGCGCAAACAAATCCACCTGCGTATTTCCATAGTCCGAAAAATAGACTCTGTCGTCATTTTCATCACTGGCCCCTACGACAACGACATATTCACTGTCCAGGTCATAAGGTGTCAGACGCATCGGCTTTGCGACCGCATCCCAGTCAATCGCGTCATTTCCGGCTGCAAATATTGTCAGCGCGCCGTTTTTGCCCA
This sequence comes from Lachnospiraceae bacterium, assembly GCA_009774535.1. GTDB lineage: Bacteria > Bacillota > Clostridia > Lachnospirales > Lachnospiraceae > Eubacterium_J. Next base: position 7,659 of record VSNY01000059.1, on the reverse strand, counting down.
TTTTATCGATTAATGTATTTAAAACCGCGCCAGAATCCCGGCTGCCACCCCAGGAACAATTGACCGCCACAACGGGTACGCCCATCTGCTGGGCCCGCACGATATACTCAAAAGCCCGGACTGCCCCAGCCATGTCAAACACATCAGAGCCGTCTTTTACAACCTTAAGCGCCATAATCTTCGCGTTGCTGATCCCGGTAATCGCAGCCCCGTTATTCTGCTGCGCCGCAATTACGCCTGCACAATGGGTACCATGTCCTTCTGTATCCATCGGATCATCGTCATCATTGGCAAAATCATAGCCATATGTCCCCTCAAGTCCTTTAGACTGATAAGGATTCACCCACATGGAATCCTTTAAGTCTTCATGCGTATAATCTACACCCGTATCAATTACCGCCACGACCGGCTGCACGGACGGCTGCACGGAAAGCCCGGAAAACCCGATCCCTTTGCTGTCTGTCTGCATAGCCCCGTCTCCGTCCAGATACCACTGGTAATCCGACAAGGTATCCTTGCCCGTATCACATAAATGCGCATAGCTGTTCGGCGCAACGGCATCCACATAATATTTCTCAGCCGCAATCTCCATCAGTTCCTGCGTGGAATAAGTATCTGAGCTGACCAGCGCCACATAATCTTTTACCTGATCTGACTGCGCGTCCTGCGCTGCCCCAAACTCCCAGCATTCTTCCACACAGATGTTACTGTCAAAGCTTGCCCTGCCTTCCTTGGTCAGCGCAGCAGCCTGTGTCGCCGACATAGATACGAGCGCTTCGCCCTTTACATACGTCCCTTCCTCCAAGTTCGGAATCTCAATCTCATGTGCCTGCGCCTGTACACAGACTGCATACGGCGTCAGCATTGCCGAAAAAGCAGCCGACACCGCAAACAGTCCCGCAATTATTTTTTTCCTGTCCATACGGTATCCTTCCTCTCATTCTTCTGCGCCTGGCAGAAAGCTTCCTTCCATTACTCGCTTTTATGGTCATCCGGCACTGCCTGTCCGCAGAATACTCTTTTTGATCTTAGTACTTAGTTTCTACTTAATCTTATACTTGCCTTATACTTATTTTATCCGAAAAGCATACTGTATTTTTTTGGATATTAAAGGATTTTCATCTAAAGTTCACAATTTGGATATAATTGAGAAAGCAGCGCCGTACATCCTTCTAAAATCTGCGCGTATACTTCATCAAACGCGCCCGTATACCACGGATCTTCAATATCTCCCGCAATCCCGGCAAAACTGCGCAGTTTGCTCACCTTCCCCTGCGGATCGTCTCCAATAATTCTGTTTAGATTACGGACATTCATACGATCCATCACAATCAGGTAATCATAATAGTCATAATCCGCTTTTGTAACCTGTCTGGCGTGATGCCCTGCACAGCGAATACCATGACGACGAAGCTCGTCTCTGGCAGGCGGGTAGACTGGGTTGCCAATTTCTTCTGTACTGGTGGCCGCAGAGGCAATCTCAAACTCAGATGTTAGGTGGTGTTTTTGAACTAAGTCCTTCATTACGTATTCGGCGATTGGGCTGCGGCAGATGTTGCCGTGGCAGACAAAAAGTATCTTAATCATAATATAAATTCCTCCTAAAATGCGATGATTTGCCGTGTTTTAGCACGTTTTGCGGGGTTTATTTTTTTAAAGAAAATTGTTAAAAAAATCACAGAATGAGCAAAACGGGGCAAAATGTGGCAAGTTGAAGCCATCAAAAGTAGTAAAAACGTAGTAGGAATTTGGGGTTTTTACTACTGCATTTATTTGTCTTCTCACTTTTATAAATATGTATAACCTATACCCTTTGTATTCAGGTACGATTTCAATTCCTCTATCAATTTACTATTACATTTATCCCCAAAAATAATTTTTGAAATGCTTAAGTCAAAATCTACATATGGCTTTGCGATTCCCTTATAGCCTAATCGTTCCTTAATATTCATTTCAATTGTGCCACCATTCACTTCCCCCAAGTCATATGGGCAATAAAGCATCCTTACTTCCTTCTCTTTTGTAGAATCAATATTCAAAGTTACATTATACGGATTTTTAATTACCCATGGAATAATGGCAAATGCAAAATCACCATTGTTAATCCCTGAAATTATCATTTTGTTAAAATCAATACTTTCTTTGTCCAAATACTCTACGGGATATAAATAATCATAATCCCCTACACTAAATTCAATGCAAATCCCATTTCCATTGGATGCATAATCTTTCCACATATAATCCTGGCACTCATATGTGAGAGAATATACATCATACATTTGCGTAAAATAGTTAATCAGTAAATGCACATTACTGACACTTCGACCTGTTTCCATTGCAATCTTATTTACATCATAATTAATTTGAAATTCTGTTTCATCATTTAATGTTTTATAAAAAGAGAACCATATTTTTCCTTGTTTTAATGTATCAATCTTCGTCCTTACCAGACTTGGCTCCCCGTCAAATGAAATAAATTTATATACTTTCCCATCTTTGATTGTTTTTCTCAAATAATCTATTTTGTACGGTGTTGCTCTGTCCGGTTTATCTCTTAAATTGCCCATTAACGTGACATATTTCTCATAAAATCCAAATCCGTTCATGACATCTCCTTAATTTATGCTAATTTTCTAATTATCATTCTACCATAAAACTGCCCATATTTGGAGACAAAATTATAAAAAAAACGCCCCGCCGAAGCAGAGCGCCTTACCATCCCTTATCAAATTGCACGGAACATTTTCTGCGACACAGGCTTTTCACCCTTCGCCTTTTCCAGTTCCTTCCTCGCTACCTCCAAATCTTCCATCCGCTTCAGTTCATCCGCAGCATCCTCCAATCCAAGGTGCGTGTATGTATTCAGCGTCACCCCGATATCGCTATGCCCCATCAGGTACTGGAGCGTCTTTGGATTCATTCCCGATTTTGCCATGTTGCTACAGTAAGTGTGGCGGCAGACATGAGGCGTGATGTTTGGCATCTGCACCCGGTAGATATCGTTGTACCTCTTGACCATATGGTTGAAACGGTGTTCCCAGTGCATCGCCACCAGCGGGTTGCAGTCCTTATCCACAAAAAGGAATCCGCTGTATCCGTCAATCACCTTTTCAAACCTCGGCGGCTCCCTGTCCTCAATGATGCCCCGGAAGCATTCGGCAACATCCTCCGTCATGGGCAGCTTTCTCGTTCCCGCATTTGTCTTCGTGGACTCAATCACCAGCTTCATGTTCGCAGTCCGCTGGAGCTGGTGGTCAATATTAAGGATTTTGTTTTCCAGGTCAACATCCCGCAAAGTCAGACCGCAAAACTCCGAAATCCGCAGCCCCGTATGGAAGAGGATATAAACCACTTCGTAATATTTGCAGTAGACATTGTCATCATGGACGAACTTGAGGAATTTCCTCATCTGGTCTTTGGTAATTGCCTCCCTTGTCACGCTGTCATTTACCACCACCGTTGCCAGTTCAAAGCCAAATGGGTTCTTATGCAGAACATCATCATCCACCGCCATCTGAAACGCCGGCCGAAGAACTCCACGCACCGTTTTGATGGTGCTGTATCCTTTCCCGTCCTGCTGCAGTTTTATCAAAAACAGCTTTGCATCCGATGTCTTAACCTGGGAAATCTTTTTCTCACTAAAAGTTTCCTTTTTTAGAAGGTTCTGCACAAAATTGTAATTGGCAAGCGTGTTCGGCTTTACCCCTGTCTTGGTGCATAAATAACGCTCCACCAGTTCTCCGACGGTTATGTTTTTCCCCATCGGGTCTGAAAGCGTGTCGAGGTCATACCCGATCTGCTTCTCCAGCTCCCGTAACGAAAGGCATGGCTTTTTCCCCACCGGCAGCTTATCCGTCGGCTCCAGCCTCCAACTGTAGACAAAATGCGGTTTGCCGTTTATGTGGTACTTAAACTGGTATTTTCCGTCTGCCCGGATGGATTCTCCACGGCGCAGGACACGATGCTTGGAGTCACGGCGTGTCTTTGTTCTTCCTGCTGGCATTCTTAAGTCCCTCCTTTATTTCCGGATTCGCCTTCAGATACTTTTCAAACTCTCCTCTGATGATCAGCCTGCGGCTGCCATAAAGAGCAATAAACCCAAGCTGCTTTCCTTCCTTTATCAATCGGTAAAACTTTCTCCTGCTGAGATCGAACAGTTCGATTGCCTCCTCCGGATTTAAAAAATCCTTTTCCGCAAGTGCCGGTTTTCTCATTTTTCTGTTCCCTCCTGTCCTAAAATCTGCGGCCTTTCCAGGTCATGACATATATCACTCTAAAGCCCCGGAAAGTCAACTACTTGTGGCAAATAAAAAGGTTCTATATCGCAGAAGATTCATCAACAAACTTTTCAAATTTTGTGCGTATGATAAGATAGCGGTTCCCACTGTAGACTGCAAACCTCCCAAGGTTATCTTCGGCAAGCCGCCTCATCTTTTTTGTCCCAATGCTGAAATATTCCGCGGCTTCCTTAATGGTCAGCATATACTTTTCACTGACCGGTACGGCCACTCTTTCTCTTTCCGTAGTGATATGGCTGTTTTTCTGTTCATCTGTCATCTAAGCCACCTCCTCATCATACGGAGATTTGCGGACAGCTTTATACACCCTCCGGCATAAAATTTCTGCCGCCGCTGTCCCCTCACTATACGGAGATTTGGACAGCAGTCCGGCGGGGTGTTTTTGAAAAATTCTTTTAGATTTTACCTGTTGATAACCTGCGGATTCAGAGTTAATATGCACCACTGAGGAAAGGAGGGATTCTGCCATGGATAAGGATTCCGTACTATACCTGCTGATGGATATGCGGGTAAACGGCGTACTGGACCGCATTCTGGAAAAGGATGAGGAATACCAGGAAATTGCCCGGAAGTCCGGAGGATATTTAGACCGGCTGGAGGCTATGGACCTGCCAAAGGAGGCACGGGAGCTGATTGACCTGCACTCCTGCGAACAGAACGCACTCGGCGCACGGTATGGCGCCCTTGCCTATCTGCTCGGCTTTTCAGACTGCGTGGAACTGATGACAAAGCCGCTGCACCTGCCGGGCGCACAAAAGAAAACCAGTTAAAAGCCATAACGAAAAAACAGCCCGCGGCATCGTTTCCAAATGCCGCGGGCTGTCCCTCTGTCCTTAAATATTCAGTTATACTCTTTTTGCGTAGTCCAAACTCACCCATCCATTGCGTTTGCTCTGATAGGATTTCAGCAATCCCCACCTGGATGCGCCCTTGCCGTCTGCCTCTTCCACAATCGTGAAGGTTCCGATTCCCGTATATTTCCCGGTCTTTGCATGGTCAGTGCCGGGGCCTTTCCGGATGTTCAGGTCAGGGATGGATACCCGCACCAGATACGGCTTGAATGCTGCAGCCCTGGCGTACACTGCTTTCCCGGTTTCATCAAATACGGAATACCCCTGATTTTCGTCCGCACATTTCTTCGCATTCTCCAGCGACTTGAACGCCCCTTTCTGCGAGGAAGTGTCCGCCCACGACTTCCGGACGCGGTACCAGGCTTCTGCAGGCTTGGATGTGCCGCCTGCCGTGCTGGGGATGCCTTTCAGGATGGAGAGGATTTTCTTCCCATAGCCAGCTCCCGCCGCCCATCCTTTCCCGGCCGGATTTTCTTTCTGCCCAAGCCACTCCACATATTCCGCACAGCCCCTCGTGACATACTTGAAACGCGGGTCAATGCAGGCGTTCTTCAGCGCATCCGTGGAGGCATAGGCTTTCAAATGCTGCACCTGCGCCCGGATGCCGAGCTGCGGCGTGTCAAAGGAATTTCCCTTTACCCCATTGGAAGTCACGCCCATGCCACAGAAATTGTTCTGTGAAAGCGTGACCGCAGAGCCGGAAAAAGTGAAGTTCCCCGTCTCAAGGCAGGACTGCGCAAAGGCGATGTCGCCCCTCACGCCCTCTGCCTTACCCTCGGAAATATACAGCGGAACCATGTCAAGGACAGACTGCGCCACATTCGGATTCTTCGCTTTGATATAATTCCTCATCTGCTCCGCCGTTGCCGCGGAATCCCCCATGATCTTCGTGTATCCGCCCGTGCCGGAGGATGCGCCTCCCATCGCCGCCTTGACTGCTTTACGAAACCCGTCCATCGTGTACCCCGCGCCAAGCTGCGTCCATAAATGTTCCGGGTCGCCGTGGTTGCTGGCATTGCCCCGGCTGTGTCCTTCTTTGTGGCTGATGACTACGCCATCCGCCAGCGGGTCCAGGCTGTACTTCTTACAGAGCATGGCGAACAGCTCCACCGCCGCCTCATAGGTTCTTTTTGCCACCGCTTTTGCCGCGGCCACATCGGAGCAGGTAAAGTTAGAGCCTGCCGTGTACCGGATACACGCAGGCTCGCACATCTCCACCCCGATATGGGTATTGTTCCCACTGCCCTTGCTGCCGCTTCCGCAGTGCCATCCCCTGTGGTTCCACGGCAATGTCTGGTACACCGTGCCATCGTTCCCGTCAATGAAGCCGTGGACGCAGGAGGTGTCATGTGCCGGGCTGTTCCACGAATTGATGAACACGGATGCCTTCGGCTGCGGGCAGCCAACGGAATGGAGCATCAGCCCCTTCACCGTGATCTTCCTCCCCGCCGTGTAGCACGGATTTCTTGTCAGGATGCTTTCCACCAGTTTCATTGCTTATTCATCCCCCTTCCCGTCCTCTGCCCTGTCATGGAGCTGCGCCAGGATGTCCTTCAGCTTCTCCGGGATGGGCAGCCCAAGGTGCCCGGCATTCTCTAAAAGGCTCACGCCCTCATTGGAGATGTAGAAAAAGATAACCGCCGTCCGCAGGACAGAGCCGTTCCCGATGACCTGCACATCGAGGATGTTGGCGATCCCCACCAGCAGGAAGATCAGCACCTTCTTTGCGATGCCCCTGAACCCCACCTCGCTGGACAGCTTTTTGTCCACCGCAGCGCACATCACGCCCGTGACATAGTCCACCACGACAAATGCGATGAGCGCATACAGCAGGCCGTCACATCCGCCGAGGAAATAGCCGAGCCATCCCCCGATGCCTGCAAAAATAAGTTGGATCGTGTTCCAGAATTCCTTCATAGTGAAACCCTCCTTTAAAAGTTTTTTGTATGATAAAAGGCCGCCCGCCAAACGGCGGACAGCCCTGTATCCATGGAAATATTAAATTTGTTTCGGCAGCGCCTCCCACAGCCTCATGTCCTCCTGCCCCAATGACCAGATGGCGATTCCCCGCAGCTTCCAGCGGTAAGCCGCCTCGTTCGCCCAATAGACCAGCGAGTCCACGTCCTGGTAGTAAAGGATGGAAAAGCCGTCCGCATCCCCAAGGAACAGCCTTGAAATCCAGATGTTGATGTCCTTCGGCGTGATCTTCACCGTGTAATCGTTCCCGCAGGACAGCTCCATCAGATGGGAATGGAAGAAGTCATAGTCCAGCGAGATTTCCCCGCTGCGTGTGCTGCCCTCCTCCACATCGGCGGTCAACGTGAACACCTGGTATTCCTCATCCCACACGGCATTGTTCCGGGCAATCCTGCCATACTCCGTCACCCTGCCGTCCGGGAACGTGACGTCGAACCGCTCATACGGCTCATAGGTCCATGCGTCCCCAAGCCGGAGCAGCTCGCAGACCGTCCGGCTGTCCGAGCGGTACCCGGCATAGCCGCCGGAAAACC
>VSNY01000058.1 GCA_009774535.1 Lachnospiraceae bacterium | reverse complement strand
CTAAGACAGTCGGCGTGTGGGCCTCCTGCCTAAGTCTCCGTAAGCGCTGGATTTCACCTCCGCTAAAAGCGCCCCTCGAATGTCCGCTCAATCCTATGCCGCCGGGCTGCAATCCTGTTCCGCTGACACGGGCACGTCCGGGAAGTCAAAAATACTGCGCAATATCAATTTTGTGTTGGAATTTCAATAGGTATCATGGTTACGCATCAAGTATTTTTCGTATTTTACATAATTATAAAGCTGCATCATAACCCCCGAGGCAATACCGGATGCTATTGATTCCCAGTATTCCAGTTCCTGCTGTGTCACCCCGGCCCGGAAGATTCCTCTGGCAATGCCGCTGCTGTGGGAAATAAATGCGTCCAGGTCGTTTTGATACGCGTCAAATAAATCTAACGGCAGTCCGATTCGATACAGGTTTTTTTGCAGATTCTGATACCCGCAGCCGCACATAGGATCAATCGGATCAATAAGGTCAAAAAGCGAATCATCTAATTTCAAGGTCTGCCCTTTTAAGGACTCTGCTTCTTCCAGCCAATTTACCTGCTGGTAAAAGCGATAAAAATCGTCGGTTACCGGAAGCTGGGAGCTGGCGTCTTTTGCAGCTTTGCGCATTCCTGCCGCCAGAAACTGCAGGCTGACCTCTTTTCCGGTTAATTGTTGCCCGTTGATGTATTGGACATATGTTTGCAGACAGATCGAAAGATAGCCCTGCAAATGTTCCCGCAGGATCATTACAAGACCTTTCCGGTATCTGTCCCGCTGCCTTTCCGGCAGATCGTTCAGCTGGTTCTTAAAAAAAGCAAACTCCTCCTGCCGCCAGCCCAGTTCTGTTTCCATAAGTTCCCTGTACTCATCTGCCGTCAAGAATTTCCCCTACCTTTTCCTGCATCAATGCGATCCGTGTCCGGATATCCTGCATGCATTCTGTTTTACAGGCCGAAAGCCCCGGGCCGTATTTTACATAGTCGATCGCTTCCACAATTTCGATCTCTTCCCCATACGCCATAATTTTATCCATATAAGATGCGACCGCAACCGTCACGCTGTCAAAATAGTAAAGGACAAATTCATTGCGGATTTTTCCTTTTGGCGTTTTTCGTGAAAACGCTTCCTTTCCCCAATGCTGGTTGATAAACGCAAATGTGTTTTCAAACAGATCCTTTTCTTTTTGAAAGTCAAACGCAATTTCTTTCGTTGTGATTTTTTCCAGATACCGGGTGAGGTGTTCGGTAAGGGGATATGGTTTTTGGCTGTTATCATTTTTGACTGCAAAAAAACGCAGTACCAGTTCCTGGTCATATTGCATTTTCTTTTTGTCTGCAGCTGCTTTGCTGACCACGGTTTTAAAGTCTTTGTTTTTGCTGCATTCTTCCAGAAAATCCAGTCCGTCCTGTCCAAGCAGACGGATACTGCAGCTGCGGATTTCCTGATCGGACAGATATCCGCCTCCGGTATGCAGCCGTTTGAACATTCGATATTTAAAAAACAAGTCGGTTTCCAGGCGGATTACCTGCACCCGCACAAAGCTTCGCTTTAATTTGATCTGCAACGCTTTGGGAAGCTGTGCGAAGGTCTTTCCATCCAGATCTGTGATAAAATCGCAGCCCTTTAATACAAGCGCTTCTTCCTGTGTGTCGTCCAGCTGTTCCCCTCGGAACCTCAGATAACTGCAGACTCTTTGCAGGCCGTCGATGAGTTCATATTCTCCCGGGTTTACTTCCATAACGTAGACGGGCAGAACCGGCATTTCTAACAGCAGCGACTCTATAAAACGCGACTGTTTTTCTTCTCCCCAGCGGAACAGCTTCTGGTATGCAGGAGAAATCCGCAGTTCCTGATGCTTGTACCTGTCATATAATTCATTCCAGGACAGTTCCAGGCTTTTGATCTTGTTTGACAGGATCTGTCGGTCTGTCTGTTCGATCAGATTATCCATTGGCGCTTTTCAACTCCTTTTTTGGTATTTGCAGCATAATCTGCTGCATTTACCAGATATTTTAACTGATTTTGCAGAAAAAATCTATGTGCAGATGCGGATTTCCGATTTATTTTTTCGCGGATCATTCAATGTCCAGTTCGGGCGGTACATCAAACTGTTTAGGCACATACGTTCCGTTTTTCTTCCGCTGTCTGACGCATTCTGTCAGAAGATATTCAATTTGCCCGTTCACCGAGCGGAAATCATCCTCTGCCCAGGCTGCAATTGCGTCATAAAGCTGCCTGGAAAGACGGAGCGGAACTTGTTTTTTGGTGTTGTCTGCCATATCCGGATTAGTAAAGGGTACCGGTATTTACGACTGGCTGTGCATCGTGATTTCCGCACAGCACTACCATCAGATTTGAAACCATTGCAGCTTTGCGTTCTTCATCCAGGGTTACAATCTGGTTGTTATTCAGATGTTCCAGCGCCATTTCCACCATTCCGACTGCTCCGTCCACAATCATCTTTCTGGCGTCGATAATCGCGGATGCCTGCTGGCGCTGGAGCATAACGGCTGCGATTTCCGGCGCGTAGGCCAGATGCGTAATCCTTGCTTCGATAATCTCAATTCCGGCTTCCAGCACACGGGATTGAATTTCATCGCGGATTCTTAATGCTACCGTTTCACTGGAGCCGCGCAGGCTGCCTTCGTCTGCGATGCCGTCTCCGGTCGTGTCTACGTTTGGCGCGATATCATAAGGGTAAATCCGTACAATATTGCGCAGCGCGCTGTCACACTGCAGGGAAAGGAATTCTTTGTAGTTGTCTACATGAAAGACGGCTTTTGCCGTATCCTGGATCTTCCATGTGACAGCAATACCAATTTCTACCGGATTTCCGAGGCAGTCATTGATTTTCTGACGGTTGTTGTCGAGCGTCATAATCTTTAAAGAGATTTTTTTGCTTGCAGAAGCGGTGTCTGCGGCCATCTGTACCGGATCTTTATGAACCGAATCTCCGCTTTGACGCAGCCTGGTCCGCCATGCCGGATTGACAGAGCTGCAGAATGGATTGACAAAATAAAATCCTGGCTCTTTTAAGGTGCCGATGTACTTTCCAAACAGTGTCAGCACAAGCGCTTCCTGCGGCTTTAATACTTTAAGTCCAGGCCAGAGCAGCCATGTCGTACAGATAAAAAAGATGCAGATGCCGGTATGCAGCAGGGACCGTTCAAACCAGTAAAAGATTCCCGCGATGGATGCCGCATAGATAACAAAGGTAAGCAGCAGGACGGCTAGTCCGTTTTTTTTGAGATTTAAATTCTTTTCTGTCATCATAAGTGTCCTCCCTTTTCTTTTTGATATTAAAATGATATCATAATAATTTCAAAATGACAAGAGATTTTTTCACAAAAAACTGCTGCCAGGCATTTTCCGCCTGCAGCAGTTTATGATTAGCGCTTAATATCATAATTCATATTCATCAGGTTACGGATGCTTTCCACATCATCTGTAATATTCGCGTCTCCGCGGATTGTATGTTTAATCGCGCTGCTTGCAACCGCGAAATTGGCTGTATCCATCGGCTTATATCCATGCATCATCGCATAAATCAGTCCGCTTGCAAACGCATCTCCGCCGCCGACACGGTCTAAAATATTAAACGTAAACAGTTTGCTCTCAAACGTATGGTCCTGATACCACAAAAACGCTTTCAGGCTGTTTTCGCTGCCGCTGTGGGCATAGCGTACATGACGGGCAATGCAGCGGATATTTGGATATTTTGCCACAAATGCCTGGAAAATTTCGTCCTGCTGTTCATAGCTTGGCTGCAGAGGCACCCCGTCTTTGACGTCGCCTTTGCTGTGGTCATTTTCATCTTTCCATAAATGATACGGCTCAATCCCGAGCAGCACATCCACATATGGCAGGCATTCCGTACAAAAGTCCCTGGCTTCTTCCCATGTCCAGAGTTTGCTGCGGAAATTGCCGTCGAAGCTGACGGTAATGCCCATTTCTTTCGCTGCTTTCAGGCAGTCCAGCGTCAGCTTGCGGCAGTTATGTGACAGCGCTGGGGTAATGCCGCTTAAATGCAGCCAGGTAAAACCGTCCAGCAGCGCGTGCAGATCCAGGGAACTAAAGTCAAATTCGGTAATCGCGCTGTGTTTGCGGTCATAAATTACTTTGCTGGCGCGGATGCCGTAGCCGGTTTCCAGATAATAGCTGCCCAGCCGGTGCGTCGGCGTCTGCTCCGGCGTGGAGAGAATCATTGGCGTGCAGTGTACGTCGTTGCTGCGCAGCATCCGTACGGCGCTCTTGCCCAGACTGTTGTTGGGCACGACGCTGAAAAACGTGCTGTCTACGCCCAGATTCGCCAGCGCCAGCGCAATGTTTGCCTCGCTTCCGCCGTAGCTGGCTTCAAAGCTGGTCGTCATACGGATCTTCTCATAGTTTGGGGGCGTCAGGCGGAGCATAATCTCGCCGATCGTAATAAATTTGTGTTCGGTATCGCTGCTGTTTAATAATGGATTTGTGTGTTCCATAAGTAAAAACCTCCTGTATGTAAAATATGCCTGATAGCTTCTGTTATTATTTTAGGCTATTTGAACAATGATTTCAACAGAGAACTGAGGAATCTTCTTCCTGCATCCAAAGGCCGCAAAAGAGACTGTCAGACATGAGGGAAATGAATTGATGACAGAACAAAACGGGATTTGTTAACATTTGGGAGGAGGATTTTAACGAATGTAAAGTAAAATTCACTGCTTTAAAGCATAAAAATATAAACAGTTGGTAAAATTATACTAAAATTACTATGAAGAATTAGCAATAATGATGAAACTGACATATGAAGTTGACATTTGTTTCAAATGATGTTAAGGTTAACTTAACAAAAATAAACAAGGAGGTAAAACATAATGAGAAAGGGGAAAGCACTGAAAAAACGCTGGTCCAGGGACGATACGGAATTGTTCCTGCTGTCTCTGCCAACGCTGATCTGGTACGCGATCTTCGCATATCTGCCGATGTTCGGTATCATTATCGCGTTTAAGGTATACAGGCTGCAGCCTGGCAGGCATGGGTTTATCTACAACCTGCTGCACAGTGAATGGGCCGGCTTTGGGAACTTTTCGTTTTTCTTCACGTCAGACGCGTTTGCAATGCTGCTGAGGAACACGATTCTTTACAATATCGTGTTTATCATCATCAGTGCCAGCGTGGCGGTAGGGGGCGCCCTGATGCTGAGCAATATGCGCAACAAAGGCGGGTCCAAAGTATATCAGACGATGATGTTTCTGCCGTACTTTATGTCATGGGTAGTTGTTACATACTTCGTATATGCGATCCTGACGCCGGAAAGAGGTTATTTGAACGGTATTATCCGGGCAATGGGCGGAGAAGGAATCCTGTGGTATCAAGAAGCGAAATATTGGCCGTTTATTCTTGTGCTTTTGAACACATGGAAAGGTATGGGCTACGGCATGGTGCTGTATCTGGCCAGCATTACAGGTATTGATCAGTCTTTATATGAAGCGGCGGTCATGGACGGAGCTACGAAATGGCAGCAGACGGTACATATTACGCTTCCTTCTATTAAGCCAGTGTTTATTATGATGCTGATCTTAGACTGTGGTAAGATCTTTAACTCCGATTTCGGTCTGTTCTATCAGGTAACAGGAGGAATCCCGGCATCCTTGTATTCGACGGTATCGACGTTTGATACGTATATTTATAAGGCGATGCAGACTCCGGGCGTGCCAATCGGGCAGACGGCGGCGGCTTCTTTCTTCCAGGCGATCTGCAGCTGCGGTACGATCCTGCTGGCGAACTGGGTAGTGAAGAAGATCGACAGTGAGAACAGTCTTATTTAAACAGAGGAGGTGTGCAAGTTGAAAAAGAAAAATAGAGATCTGGAGAGTTCGGCAACGATTAATCAGATTAAGCCGTCAACCAACGTGCTGTTCAATATTATATTCCTGGTTTTGGGGCTTTCGTGCATCTTTCCGCTGTTGTTTGTTTTTTCGATTTCGATTACAAGCGAGGAAGCGCTGCGAATGAACGGATATCAGATTATTCCGCCGGCGCTTTCAGCGTCTGCTTATCAGTTTTTGTGGAATGAACGCGGAATGATTTTCCGGGCGGTATTTATGTCTATTATCGTAACTGTAATCGGTACGATAATTACGGTTGCGCTGACGACTACGATGGGATATGTGGTATCCAGAAAAAGCTTTAAACTGAAGGGGATCTATACATGGATTATTTTTGTACCGATGATTTTTAACGGCGGTATGCTTTCCAGCTATGTAGTGATCAATAATATTTTAGGACTGCGTAATACGATTTGGGCGCTGATTCTTCCACTGGCATGTTCGTCGTTCAGCGTTACGATCTGCCGTACGTTTTTCCGTACGACGGTGCCGGATGCGATCGTAGAATCCGCGAAGATTGACGGCGCCGGACAGTTCCGGATCTGGGCGCAGATCGTACTGCCGATTTCCAAACCGGTTATGGCTACGATCGGTATGTTTGCGGCATTTGGCTACTGGAATGACTGGTTTCAGGCATCCCTGTATTTGGATAATAAAAATCTGCAGACGCTGCAGTCTTTGTTAAATAATATTCAGAAAAATATAGAGTACCTTGCCAACAATCCGGCAGGCGGGCTGTCCATGCAGGAGTACAAACTGTCCATGCCGACAGAAAGTGTGCGTATGGCGATCGCGATCGTTATTATTGTGCCGATTGCATTGACGTATCCATTCTTCCAGAAGTATTTTATTTCCGGCCTTACCATTGGTTCGGTAAAAGAATAAAGACCAGTCTGAATGCCATTCCTGCGGCAAGGCGCCCGGCAGTGTATACATACGGCAGCCGCAGGAATGCAGTACAAGGGGAAGCAATTTTATTTTCAATAAATAAAAAGGAGGAAAAGAAAATGAAGTTTAAAAGATTATTAGCAGCAGGACTTGCATCGATGATGGCGGTTGGGTTACTGGCAGGCTGCGGAAGCGGCTCGGATTCCGGTAATAACAGCCAGCAGGGGGCTTCCAATGATGCAGGAGGGGGGGAGTCAAACGACAACGGATCATCCGGCGCGGCTGACAGCGGCGAGATCGCGGAAATCAAATGGATTCTGATCGGTAACGGACAGCCGGATAATTATGATTCCTGGATTTCAAAAGTAAATGAGTATACGAATGAAAAAATTGGCGTGAATCTGACCGTAGAAGTAATCAGCTGGTCTGACTGGGATAAACGCCGCAACGTTATTATCAGTACGAATGAGCCGTATGATATTATCTTTGGCAACGGCAACAACTATGTATCCGATATCAATCTGGGGGCTTACGCCGATATTACAGATCTGATTGAAACAAATATGCCGGAGTTAAATGAAATGATGCCGGAAGAATGCTGGAAAGGTGTTACGGTAAAAGACCGCATCTATGGGGTGCCGACTTATAAAGACAGTGCGATTTCCAACTATGCAATCTGGGATAAAGAGCTGGTAGAGGAATATAACCTGGATATTGAGAGTCTGACGGATATTACATCTTTGACCGAAGTATTTGAAAAGCTGAAAGCAGATAAGAACGACTATCCGTTCTACTGCAAGAACGACGGTATTTATTATATTTTTGACAACTATGATCAGATCGGAGCTGGTACACAGGTACTTGGCGTAAGATATGACGACAAGGAAGCAAAAGTATGTTATACATTAGAACAGCCAGATATTATGGAAGCGCTCCAGACAATTTATGATTGGAATCAGAAAGGTCTGGTAAATCCGGATGCGGCGACCTTAACAGAAGGGCGTGTCTACAATATGTGGAGAGTTGGACAGGGCTGGCCGTCTGCCGCTTATACAGCATGGGGTCCGCAGATGGGCAAAGACGTAGTCGTTGCAAAAGTCGGCGATTCGATTTTATCAAACGATACCGTACGTGGTTCCATCAATATGATTTCCATCAATTCACAGTATCCGGAAAAATGTCTGCAGCTTTTGAACCTTGTGAATACAGATACAAAACTGCGTGATATGTTCTACTATGGCGAAGAAGGCGTAGATTTTGAATATACAGAAGACGGCAAAGCACATAAGCTGAACAACGACTGGGAAATCCCGGGCTATGCACAGGCATGTTACTTTACGGTAACACAGACAGATACAGATGAATACGGCCAGTGGGATGAGATCAAAGAGCTGAATGAAAGCGCAGCTCCATCTGTAATGCTTGGTTTTACATTTGATACTACGACAGTATTAGACAAACTTGCAAACTGCAGCGAAATCTGGCTCCGTTATAAGAGCGAGATGCTTACAGGCGTAAAAGATCCTTCTGAATATGTACCGAAGATCAAAGAAGAGCTGAATGCGGCAGGTTTCCAGGAAATTATTGACGAAGCTCAGAGACAGGTAGACGAATTTATGGCGAATCAGCAGTAACAGCCGCAGTTGCCGTCCCGTTTTTTACAAAAAGAGAAAACGGGACGGTAAACTTCCAACGATTTTGCTGCAAATAAAATAAGAGACAGGAATGATAGTATGGCGAAAATAATGGGGGCGGATTTACCGCAGATTCCGTGGCAGGAACCGACTGGCGCAGAAAAACTGCCAGTGTGGCGCTACGATGCGAATCCGATCATTGAAAGATTTGCAACAAAAAATTCAAACAGTATTTTTAATAGTGCGGTTGTTCCGTTTGGCGATGGGTTTGCAGGGGTATTCCGCTGTGACAGCAGATCGATCAGCATGGATATTTTTACCGGATTCAGCCCGGATGGTATCCACTGGGAGATCGCAGATGAACCGATCGTATTTGAAGGGGCGCACCCGGAGGTGGCAAAGCGGGATTTCCGTTACGACCCGCGCGTGTGCTGGATCGAAGACAGGTATTATGTGACCTGGTGCAATGGATATCATGAATATCCGACGATTGGCGTAGGGTATACGTTTGATTTTAAGAAGTTTTATCAGCTGGAAAACGCGTTTTTGCCGTTTAACCGTAACGGCGTGCTGTTTCCAAGAAAAATTAACGGCAATTATTATATGCTGAGCCGTCCGAGTGATAACGGACATACGCCGTTTGGGGATATTTTCCTGAGCGAAAGTCCGGATCTGAAATATTGGGGCTGTCATAGGTATGTGATGGGTACGATCAAGGGGGACGCTTCCGCCTGGCAGTGTACGAAGATCGGCGCGGGAAGTGTTCCGATCGAGACAGACGAAGGCTGGCTGTTAGTCTATCACGGTGTGATCAATACGTGCAATGGGTTCGTATACCGGATGGGCTGCGCGCTGCTGGATCTTAATGAGCCTTGGAAAGTGCTTAAGCGGACGCGCAACTATATTTTAGGGCCGCATGAATTGTACGAATGCGTCGGCGATGTGCCGAATGTCGTATTTCCGTGTGCGGCGCTTACCGATGCCGCAACGGGACGGATCGCTATTTATTATGGATGCGCAGATACGGTGACAGGTCTGGCGTTTACGACCGTGGACCGGCTGATGAATTATATGGAGTAAATTACATGTATATGTGCCTGTAGGTTTTGCTTAGAAGCAAAGCCTGGGGGAAGGTAGATAAACTGCTGCAAAAAGAATTAGGAATTATTATTTTTGCAGCAGTTTCTTTTTACATAATGGCTGCAGTATGGCGTATTCAGTCATCAGGAGGTAGTATATGCTGGTCAGCAGGACAGATGGAAGACCGTATATCAATGTGATTTTTGGCAATTTTTATAGTCCCGCTTATGATGATGAGTCATTTATTGATGACACGATGCAGCTGATCAAAGAGCTGGGATTTAATAGTGTGATGTTTGACACAAAGGCATGGGAAGATTTTAAGGAACGGTATGATACCGGGGCTTTGAGCCAGTATGTGAAAATGCAGGAGTATATGGGTGCGTCTGCACGGGAACACGGGCTTGGGTATAATTTTCTGCTGCTTTATTTAAATGGAGATAACCTGTATCCGCATATCCGCTTTAGCCCGCCGATCTATGGGGAAGAGACGGTGTATTATGACGGAAGGCCGGGAAAGTGGTATAAGTATTGGTCTGCGCGGGCAAAATGTTCTATGAAAGAGCATGTGGAGCGTATTATGGAGCGGTACGGGGACGGATGCGAACGCTGTGTAGTATCCGGCGGGCGGTCCGAAACAGCAGGGGAACGGGACAGTGACGAACGTGATGCCGCGCGCGAGGAGTGCGGGAACGAGGAAGTGATTCCGGTCTGCAGTATGTGGGACCCGGTGGTAGCGCCGAGTTTTGACGAAGAAGGACGGCAGCGATACCGGGAGTTTTTGCGGACGCTGTATCACAATCACATCGATCAGCTGAACGCCGCGTATGGGACGGATGCGGGAGATTTTGCACAGCTGGAGCCGGAGGAATACTGGTATTCCCTGAAAGACGGAGAAGGGTTTCTGACCGAAGATGAGATCCGTAAGCAGACGCCGCGTTTTTACAGGTGGAGAGATCAGTCGCTTTGGAAGGCAAAGGAGCTGGAACTTTATTTTCAGGATATGCAGACGCTGTTAAAGGAAAAAAATCCGCAGCTGTTTCTCTGTCCGGACTTGTCGCAGTGGGGATATTTTCTTAATATCTATGGACGTTCACAGGCAGATGCGGACAATGAATTCAGCGATCTGTGGGATACAGCGGTGCGCGGAATCGATATGTACGCGCTGGCGCCGCATCTGGACAGCTGTCATTTTATCACGGTTCCCGTGACGCCGGACGGATATCCGGATGCTTATGTCGTATCGTGCCAGCACAGCATGATGCGGGTTATGAACGAAGGCAGGCAGATGATCGGGGGCATTTACTGGGGCAGATATATCTACAACGATCTGTATGCGTTCCTGTCTCCGGCGGAGATGATCGGGACGATGACGGCGTGCGGGATGGACGGTTATACGTGTTACGGCGTCAACGGCCTAGACGACGGCGGGGTATTAAACCGGATGGATCAAAGCTTTCTGGATGCGCTGGCTCTAGGAAACCGCTGGTGCGGCGAAGTAATTCCTATGCGGGCAGGCAGCAGAAAAAAGGAGATCGCGCTGCTGTTCCCGTCAGAAATGGCATTGATGGAACCATTTGAAACAGGCGATAATAAAATTCGCCGTCTGGATCTGCTCGGCTGGTACAAGCTTTGCTGTGACCTTGGATACCAGGCAGACGTGATCAGCAGCCATCAGATCCTGCAGGGCGGGCTGTCCCAATACCGGATTCTGGTCGTTCCTGCAAACGACTGTTATGCCGCGGCCGCACACGACGAGTCAGAAGCAAAGATCCGGGAATGGGTAAAAGCCGGCGGCGTCCTGCTGCATGGCCCGCAGGACGCACTGGCGCATTCCTGCTTTGGCATTGCAGGAGAACCTTGTGAAAAAATGCCTTATCAGTATGGAAAAACAATTATTCCGCAAGGCGCGGCATTCTGCAGATATAAAAGTGGAAAATCAATTGCGGAATATATTGACGGCGCGGGCTGTTGTGTGGCAGAATATGCAGGTGACGTACTGACGGAACTGGCGGATCAAAAAATCCGGACAGAATATACGCAGGAAAGCCGCGCCGGATCATATTCAGGAGCGGTTTATGCATTTGGCGTGCAGATCGGAGCTTCTTACGCCGCAAAAAATATTCCTCATGTCCCATACGGGCAGGGCAATCAGGAGATGTATCCGCTGATCCAGTCAAAAACGACGCTGGTGCAGGATATTCTGGACAGGTATGTAACGCCTGCCAGCGGAATCCGCGAGCGGGGCATCGAGACCGGGGTGTTTGCAAACGGCATGGTGATTGTGAATCACCGCAGCGAGCCATATGAGCTTCCGGTTGCCGCACACACCTATATATACCAGTATCCGCCGCAGCGCCGGGACGACAGACAAGTGTTGGCAGGCCATTCCGCGGTATGGGTCAGTCATAAATAGAAAACAAGAAAAAATTACAGCAGGAATGCCCGCGCGAAGGGCTCAAGCAGGAGGTTAACATGCATTTTTTAGACAAAAGGGTCAAAGTGATCTGCGACGAACTCAAAAAGCTGAAAATCAAACAGAAAATTCCAATTGACAATTGGAAATACAAAGAAGGAACGTATATCCGTCCGCACGAAGCAGAAGAAGACCCGGCTCCATGGGAAGATTTCGACTGCCAGAATATGCACTGGTACGGAAAAGACCGTCATTATTGCTTTAAGACAACTTGGAAGACGCCTGAGGAGCTGGACGGCAAGCGTATGTGGCTGCATATCTGCACCCAGATCGACGAATGGGACGACGCGAAAAATCCACAGTTTTTACTATATGTAAATGGGGAAGTCATCCAGGGGATTGATATGAACCACAGGGACGTCTTTCTGCGTCCGCAGGCTGCAGCAGGCGAAGAACTGGAGCTTGTGCTGATTGCTTATACAGGCACGCTGCATACGGAATTTAATCTGATTGCGGAAATGCAGGAAGTGGATGCGGCGATTGAAAAACTGTATTATGACCTTTGGGTACCGCTGGAAGCGTTTACCAGAATGGAAGAGGATGACAAGACACGCCGGGATATCGAGGCAGTCTTAAATACGACCGTGAATTACCTGGATCTGCGCACGCCTTATTCGGATGATTTTTACCGGACGCTGCAGGAAGCTTCTGACTATATTGACAAAGCGCTGTACACGGATATGGCGGGATGGCAGGACGTTGTCGCGACCTGTATCGGACATACGCATATCGACGTAGCGTGGTGGTGGACGGTAGAGCAGACAAGGGAAAAAGTCGGCCGCAGCTTTGCTACCGTATTAAAGCTGATGGAAGAATACCCGAACTACAAGTTTATGTCCAGCCAGCCGCAGCTGTACGCGTTTTTTAAAGAACGCTATCCGGAAATGTACGAAAAGATCAAAGAGCGGATCAAAGAAAACCGCTGGGAGCCGGAAGGCGGCATGTGGCTGGAAGCCGACTGCAACCTGACGAGCGGGGAATCGCTTGTGCGCCAGTTCTTGCATGGCAAACGCTTCTTTCAAGAAGAGTTCGGTGTAGACAACCGGATCTTATGGCTGCCGGACGTGTTCGGATATTCCGGAGCGCTTCCTCAGATTATGAAAAAATGCGGCATTGACTATTTTATGACGACGAAGCTGGCATGGAACCAGTTTAACAAAATACCTTACGATACGATGATGTGGCGCGGGATCGACGGTTCCGAAGTGCTGACGCACCTGATTACGACGCTGGGCGTTCATCAGCCGATCAAAGATTTCTTTACGACCTATAACGGAATGCTTCACCCGGATGCGATTATGGGCGGCTGGACACGTTACCAGAACAAAGATATCAATAACGATATTCTGATCTCTTATGGCTACGGGGACGGCGGCGGAGGCCCGACCAGGGAAATGTTAGAGACTTCGATCCGTATGGAAAAAGGCGTCAAAGGCATTCCGAAAGTACGCCAGGCGTTTGCGCGTACGTTTTTTGATGAATTAAAAGAACGTGTAGAAGGCAGCAGACGTCTGCCGGTATGGGAAGGAGAATTGTATTTTGAATACCATAGGGGCACACTGACTTCTATGGCCAGAAACAAACGCTCCAACCGTAAATCCGAGCTTGGACTGATGGACTTGGAGCTGTTAGCCGTACTGAAAGCGGATACAATGGACTATCCGGTCAAAGAGCTGGATGAAATGTGGAAGCTCGTGCTGCTGAACCAGTTCCATGATATTCTGCCGGGATCTTCGATTGAAGAAGTATATGAAGTAACGAAGAAAGAATATGAACAGATTGCCGCACAGCTTGCAGATATGACGGCGAAGTATACAAAGGCAATCGCGGGAGACGGCGAAGCGGTAACGATCTTTAATACGACCGGAATCACAAGAGATGATGTAGCTAACCTGGGTGATCTTAACGTGGCAGCCATCGCGGACAATGACGGCAACGTATATCCGGTGCAAAAGACCGCAGACGGCAGCATCGTCTACGTAGAACACCTGCCGTCCAAAGGTTATCAGTCCTTCGTACCAGCGGATGCGGCAGACGCGGCTTGTCCGTTTACCCTGCATAACGACCGGGAACTGGAAACACCGTTCTATACCGTTCGTCTGGATGAACAGGGCATGTTTACGAGCATTTATGACAAGGAAAACGACCGGGAAGTTGTCCAGGAAGGCAGCAGGGCGAACCTGATGCGCATGTACGAAGATAAGCCGATTTACTTCGACTGCTGGGATATCGATATTTATTATACAGAAAAATACTGGGATGTAGACAACGTAGAACGGATGGAATGGACCGAATTAGGGCCGGTACGCGCGGTACTGGAAATCACACGCAGGGCATCCAATTCCACAATTACCCAGAAAATCCTGTTTTATGCAAAGAGCCGGCGGATCGAGTTTGTAACACATGTAGACTGGAAAGAACACCAGACACTGTTAAAGGTACATTTCCCGGTAGCCGTGCATACAGACGAAGCAACGTTCGACGTGCAGTTTGGTAACCTGACCAGAAAGACCCACCAGAATACGAGCTGGGATGTGGCGCGGTTTGAAAGCTGCGGACAGAAATGGATGGACTTGTCCGAAGGCCATTACGGCGTTTCCCTGTTAAACGACTGCAAGTACGGCCATTCTGTCAAAGACTCCAATATGGCGCTGACCTTAATTAAGTCCGGCATCGAGCCGAACGAGCATACCGATCAGGAAGAGCATACATTTACGTATGCGCTCTATCCGCATGCTGAGGGATGGCGTGCAGCTGGAACCGTCGCGGAAGCCTATAAGCTGAACCAGCCGCTGACAGTGCGGACACACACACAGGCTGTGGAAGCATATTCTTTCGCATCGGTCGACCAGCCGAATATTGTGATCGAGACCATTAAGCAGGCCGAAGACGGCACAGGAACGGTCATCCGTATGTATGAGTCCGAAAATGCTTATACAAAAGCAAAACTGACCGTCAATAAGGAATTTGCCCAGGCAGAGATCTGTAACCTGTTAGAAGAACCGGAAAGCAAAGCGGCGGTATCCGCAAATGTGATCGACGTCGTATTAAAGCCTTACGAAGTGGTAACGGTTAAGATTTCATAACTGCAAAAGGGCATCTGCCTGATGCAAAGTCTCTGCACAAGCAGTGTCTTGTGCAGAGACCAGCCGTCCATGATTTTCGGCATCAATGTCCGGAAATCATGGCTGATTGAAGACGAAATCAAAAAATGAAATGAAGATAATTGGGAGGAAAAATCATATGAGAAGAAAAAGCTATGGGAAGGTATTAGCCTGCATATTGCTTGCGGCATCCATGATGTCCAGCCTTTCAGCATGCGGCGATAAGAAAGAGCCTGTAAAGCAGGAAGAGCAGAACCAGCCGACAGCAGCGGATAACGAAGGGGATACCAGCTCGGACGGAGAAGACAGTCAGGATGCAGGCGGACAGCAGTCCGCGGAATATTCACCGACTGAAGAAAACGGCAACCAGGAACTGACGATGAACCGCCAGCCGGAATCGTCCTACTGGTTCCCGGCGCAGCTGCTGGAGTGGAAAGCGGATGAAGATGAAGACCTGGTATTTAATATCAGCAAAGTGCCGCTTGCAGAACGTGTGCCAGTGGAAGAGCTGGAAACGGTAAACAGCACGCAGAATAAAGATACCAAAGTTATGGCAATCTCCATTATGAATGCCAGCACAAGCGGAAATTCCCCGCATGGTCTGAATAAAATGGAGGCTAATACATTTTCTTACTGGCAGTATGTGGATACACTTGTATACTGGGGCGGATCTTCAGGGGAAGGTCTGATCGTAGCGCCTAGCCCGGACGTGGTAGACGCAGGACATAAGCATGGCGTAAAAGTCATTGGTACGGTATTTATGCCGCAGGCTGCTCACGGCGGCAAGATGGAATGGCTGGATGATCTTCTGCAGGAAAAAGACGGCAGCTTCCCGGTAGCGGATAAACTGATCGAAGTGGCAAATACATACGGCTTTGACGGCTGGTTTATAAACCAGGAGACTGAAGGCAGCGAAGAAGAACCGCTGACCAAAGAACATGCGGACAAGATGCAGAAGTTCTTAGCTTATTTAAAAGAACAGGCTCCGGAACTCCAGCTGATTTACTATGATTCTATGACGGTAGACGGAGAAATGGATTGGCAGAATGCGCTGACCAAGAAAAACGCTGCTTATTTAACAAGCAATGAAAGCCAGGGAGCAGACGATATGTTCTTAAACTTCTGGTGGACAACAGATAAGCTTGCGAAAAAGGAACTGCTGAAATCATCCGCAAAACTGGCAGAGAAGAAAGGCATCGACCCGTATGACCTGTATGCAGGCGTAGACGTGCAGAGCAACGGCTATGATACACCAATTAAATGGAATCTGTTTGAAAAACCGGACGGCGGCACCTATACTTCTCTTGGGCTGTATTGTCCGAGCTGGGCTTATTTTTCCGCAGGGCCGATCGTACAAGATTTCTGGAAACAGGAAAATAAGATGTGGGTCAACTCCATGGGAGATCCTTCCAAGCCTGTAGAAGTAGCGGACGATACGCAGTGGAAAGGGGTATCTACTTACGTAACAGAACGTACCGCGATTACCAAACTGCCGTTTATCACGAACTTCTCTACCGGAAACGGATACGGATTTTACAAAAACGGCGAGCAGATCAGCCTGCTTGACTGGAATAACCGCAGTATCGCGGATGTACTGCCTACCTACCGCTATATTATCAGCAACGGCGAAGGCAACAGCCTGACGGCAGACCTGGATGTCGGGGATGCTTATTACGGCGGCAACAGCCTGATCTTACGCGGCAGCATGAAAAAAGACGTTCCGACTGATATCAAGCTGTACAGCGCGAAGCTTGCGGCATGCGACCAGATGATCTTTACCACAACTGCGAAATCAAAAGGCGGGGAAGTGGCTCTGGATGCTGTGCTGACACTGGACGATGGTTCGGAAGTTGTATTGCAGGGCGACAAGAAAGTCGGCGACGCATGGACGACCGTTACTTATGATACAGCAGAACTTTCCGGAAAAACCATCCGCACGATTTCTTACCGCATGACAGCCGCAGAAGATGTGAACGGGCTGCAGCTGCGCTTAGGAAATATCACTATGGCGGAGCCAAATACCGAAGAAAAAGCAACTGTCAGCGATGTACAGGTATTAGACAGCGAATTTGATGAAGACGCTATGTACGCAGGCGTACGCCTTTCCTGGAAATCAGATGCGCAGGCAGATTACTATGAAGTATACCGCGTCAACCAGGACAATACGATTTCCCTGCTCGGCGTATCCAATACGGAAAGCTTCTATATTAATACGCTGCCTCGTACCGACGAAACCAACAAGTCTACTTTCCGCATCGTTCCGGTCAACGGTCTGTTAGAAGCAGGCACAAGCGCCGAAGTAACGATGGATTGGCCAGACAACAGTCTTCCAAAGGCAGCATTTACAGCGGATGTGACACTGGCAAAACCGGGCGATAAGATCACCTTTACCAGCCTTTGCTCACAGAATACCGAAAAGGTAACCTGGACACTGCAAGGCTCTGATACAGAAAGCGCAGAGGGCGAGACCGTTTCTGTTACTTATGCGGAAGAAGGCGTTTACCCGGTAGCAGTCAAAGCTGAAAACAGTTCCGGCAGCGCAGATGCATCCAAGGAAGGCTACATTGTAATCTCAAACAAAGCGTCCGACGGATTGAAACTCCTTTCCCAAGGCGCAGGAACCGAAGCGGACGCGTATGTAAATGAGAACGAAGCGCCGCAATTTGCAGTAGACGGCGACAAGACCAAGAAATGGTGTGCAACCGGAAGCGCGCCTCATGAAATCACGATTGACCTTGGATCTGTGCAGGCAGTCAGCGCTGTAGATGTGTTCCATGCTGAAGCAGGCGGGGAAAGTCCTGAGATGAATACAAAGTCCTATGCGATTTATACAAGCGAGGATGGCGCGGCATTTGAAGAAGTAAGAAGCGTGACGAAAAATACATCAGGCGAAACACACGATGCGTTCGCACCAGTGAATGCACAGTTTGTGAAACTGGTAATTAATAAACCGACACAGGGAAGCGACAGTGCGGCTCGTATTTATGAAGTAGAAGTATACGGGCTTGAAGATACGCTGGATTAAAACAGAGATCTTTTTGTCGGGCCGCAGGTGTGCCGGCATGCCATCCCCACCGCCTGCAGAACCATCCGGGAGGCCACTCCATCTGGTAAATCAAAAAGATCAGCACATCAGTCTAAAAAAAGAAAAAGAATGGGCATGCCCGCTGACCATAAAATATGCAGGTACGCCCAAATAGTCAGGAAGAAGGGCAGATCATCATGGCAGAGAAGAAAGAAAAAATCATGATAGGCATTGATCTGGGCGGAACCGGGATCAAGATAGGGTTAGTGGATAGCGCTTACGGAATACTGGCGCAGACATCCATCCCGACGCAGGCAGAACGTCCGTATGAACAGGTGATCGCGGATATGGGCCGCGCGGCGGCGGGTTTGTTGAAAGATCATGGTTATGAGACAGAGGATTGTCTCGGTGTCGGGGTCGGAAGTCCGGGGACGGTGGATAGTGAGAACGGTGTCGTGCTGTATTCCAATAATATCCGCTGGGATCATGTGCCGCTGGCGGCGGAGCTGCAGAAATACCTTCCGCTTCCGGTCTATGTCAATAACGATGCGAACTGCGCGGCACTGGGGGAAACGGTGAAAGGTGCGGCCAAAGGATGTAAAAACGCTGTATTTTTAACGCTTGGCACCGGAGTCGGCGGCGGGGTCGTGATCAATGGGGCGATTTTTGAAGGCGGACATCCAGGCGGCGTGGAACTGGGACATATCCGGATTGCGGCAGAAGGACGGCGCTGTACGTGCGGCAGGATGGACTGCCTGGAAGCTTATGCGTCGGCGACGGCGCTGATTCAGGATGCAAAAAAGATGGCAAAAGAGCATAAGGATTCCATGCTCTGGGAATTATGCGGGCAGGATCTGGAACGGATGGATGCGAAAATGCCGTTTGACGCGGCGCAGGCAGGCGATCCTTATGGGCAGATTCTGGTGGATGCTTATATTTTGTATCTGGCGGATGGTATTACGGATCTGGCTAATATTTTCCGGCCGGATATTATCGTGCTTGGAGGCGGGATTTGTGCGCAGGGTGATAAACTGACGGAACCGTTAAACCGTTATCTGAAAGAAAACTGCTTTGGGGCAGCCGTGTCTTATGTGCCGCAGGTGGTAACGGCGCAAAATGGCAACGACGCCGGGATTATCGGCGCTGCAAGCCTGGTAGGGACAGCTTAACATAGCAAAGGCAGAAGAGCGGCAGGCCGCAGGCAGAGAAGGCAGCATGTAGATCAATAAATATAGAAAGCGGAAAAGGGAGTAATTATGGAACGTGAATTAAAAAAAGAAATCCTGTTTTTAGAACCAGTGTGTACAGACAATATCTGGGGTGGAAGCCGTCTGAAACAGGAATTTCATTATGAGCAGGCAGGTGAACAGACTGGCGAATGCTGGGGGATTTCGGCGCATCCGAACGGGGATGGCGTGGTAAAGAGCGGCTCTTATGCAGGCATGCATCTGTCCGAAGTGTGGAAGGAAGATCCGCAGCTGTTTGGCAGCGACGGGGCAGGGGTATTTCCGCTGTTGGTAAAGATTATTGACGCCAGGGAAGATTTAAGCATCCAGGTACATCCGGACGACAGCTATGCCAAGGTGCATGAAAATGGCGCCAACGGAAAGACAGAGTGCTGGTATATTCTGGACTGTGAAGAGCCTGCGTCGTTGATTATCGGGCATCATGCGAAGACGAAGGAAGAACTGGTGCAGATGGTGGAAGAGGGAAGATGGAAGGAGCTGTTGCGGGAAATTCCGGTAAAAAAAGGCGACTTTATCCAGATTGATCCAGGGACGATTCATGCGATCAAGGGCGGGTGCCTGATTTTTGAGACACAGCAGAACAGCGATGTCACTTACCGTCTTTACGATTACGACAGGCTTAGTAACGGCAAGCCGCGGGAGCTGCATTTGGAAAAGAGTATCGATGTGATCCAGGTGCCTTCAAAATCAATGGATGAGAGTATTTTTTCGGCGGAAGGGCTTGCCAAAAACCAGCTGAATCAGTTGTATGACTGCGCTTATTACCGGATTTTCCAAGTGCAGGTCGACGGGGAAGTGCAGCTGACACAGGAATATCCGTTTCTTGCGGTAACAATAGCAGAAGGCAGCGGAGAAATAGACGGGTATCCGGTGAAGAAGGGGGATCATTTTGTGATTCCTTGCGGATATGGAAGCTTTTGCCTGAAAGGGGAAATGATGGTGCTGGCTTCTACAAAATGTTAAGAAAATCATAGGATGCGGTAACGCTGCCCTGGTTCTGAACGGGACCAGGGCAGTTGTTTTGTTTATGATTGGCAGTGTTTCAGGGACTGGAATCTTTGTTAACGAAGCAGAAAATGTGTAATCTGCGTTCGGAAAAGAAAAGCTGTCATTTACGAAAAATCGTGCTTAAAGGTTCCATATATGGTAAAGTATAAGTAACGATGAAGAGTAGTCAATGAAACGAAGTTCGTTGCTGGAAATTATTGTAGGGTGGATCAAGTGTTTTCAGGAATGGAGGGATAACTATGAAGAAGAAATTACCAATAATCGTTTTTATCGCTGCGATCATTTTATGCGCCTGTGGCAAAAAACAGGAAGACAACAGTTTGAACTTTCCGAAAACGACCTGGGAAATGGGGATGGATGAGGTTATGAGTGCCTGGGGCGGGCGCAAAGAAAGTAGATACCAAGCATTTTAAATCGGATGAGCTGGGCTCCATGTTCACGCTGGAAGGACAGGAATTGTTTGGGGAACAGACGGAACTGATCAATTTCCAGTTTTATGATTTTGCGGGCGGCGGGACGAAGGAATTTTGCTATGTACAGGTGACTTATCCGGATGATGCGGATATGGACCAAGTATTGACAGAGATGAAAAAGGCATATGGAGAGCCACACGAAGGTATTACATTTTATATTCCGTATATGATTTTGGAGGAACTGAAGGAGTTTCAGCCAGAAGACCCGGATAAAATAAAAAGCTGGGCCTTGGACCGTGTGTCTGACCTGATCGATAAGGAAAAACTTGCAGATTATCAAAAACCATGGGAAGCTTTCCAGCAGGGGATTGATCAGGATCATTGGGATACGTTTATAAGTAATACGCGGACGGTGCGGGTTTCCTGGATTACAGATGCAGAATGGAATCGTCTGGAATTTGATGCAACGGGAATGAAGATCTATCATACGATTCACAATCAGCTGAATATGCAGGAGTAATGAAATTATGTGAACGACTTTTCCTCCACAAATACAGAAAAATTTACAGTCTCAAGCCGTTTTGCTGCGTAACAATCCAATCGCTGCACCCATGAGAAAACCGGAGCGTGGTGGCTGCCGGATAGCTGCTGCGCCCTGGTTTTCCTTTACCCTGCAAATTGGAAGCCGTTGCTATGAGATTTCCTTTTCATCATCTCTTGCTGGGCGAACATGATCTAACATTTCTTTTTCACAAGCACCAAATTGTAAGAAATTATATTTTGCTTCTTTTAGTGTTAGTCCATGATTAGAGTCGCTTGGTTCGTGATCAGAAGTAATGAACGGGTCATTCTCCCAAAAACAAACGGGGCAAATATACCCACAATCTTTGTTCGCTGGAACATGATAGGTAAAAGATCCGCAACAAGGACATTGATGTTTTTTCATTCTGTATTTCATCCCTCTAAAATATTTCGATTTGTTTCATACGGAATTGTCTGTTCCTAATTATATCATTACGAAACGCATTGGCTTTATACGTTGCTTATAACAGGTTTCACCATGCGGATACTGATGTTTGTGGTATTTCCAGCCATATCATCAACCCCTTTCTGCTCGCACTTTTAGTATATGCCATTTGTACGAAGAAAACAATACTTTGCACGAATATACATCCGCCTTTTCCAGCTCCCATACAGCGGTACGGATAGCGTTGATACTTTCCAGGTTGATCTGTGACAGCCCCGCAAGGGTGTAGTCTCAGATCAAAGGGGATTTATTGTATTTCTAACTGCGCATTCGGAAATGTCTTTTTTAACATTTCAGTATAAAGTAGAAGCCCTCGATTTTATTTTGAAATTTCTGTGAATGAGCACAGACTTATTGTACATATCATCGATAAGAACATAGAATTTTTTGGAAAAATGAAAGAGATTGAAAAAGGAACAGAAGGGGATTTTGTCCGGTGTCACAGAGCATATCTGGTGAATAGAAAGAATATTAAGGAAATTAATTATGCGGAGAAAATAATTATTATG
>VSNY01000057.1:5340-22510 GCA_009774535.1 Lachnospiraceae bacterium | reverse complement strand
CGGTAGGTCTATTAAAGTTACCCTTCTTCAAGAAAATCTTTTTTATTTTCCTCTTGACATTTCACCAAATTGCTTTTGATTTGCTTGTCTATTTTTGACTTATGAACAGATTATATCACTATACATGTATAAAATACAAGACGTATTTTTGTATAAATTAGACAAGTTGTTTTTGTGCATATTAGACAATTACTGGAAATTTTTCCAGATATGACAGGATAGACAGGAGGATTTTTTGTGGTGCAGCCCGCAGAGTCTGGTTATGGCAAGCTTTACAATTCATGGATGGTTACTGTCAGGCTTGACAAGCATGCCAGCACTCGTATTTTAGCCAGCTATTGTTGAGCATTTTCTAATGGCTGGATACGTGACATTTCGATGGGTTATTTGCACTTTTATATGTTTCTGCCTGAATTTTTGTAACAACATTTCCGCTGTTATTGACTTTTCTCGCGCAACCCTTTAAGATAATACAGAGGTGTGCCATGGCAAAAAAAACAGTTAAAACTAACGCGGAACATAAATTGAAACATGTGAAAGTTTATGACCAGCTGTATGAGCTGATTCAAAACGGAACCTTTCCGCCTGGCTCCAGACTGCCGTCGGAAACGGTGCTTTCTGCGCAGCTGGATGTCAGCCGCATGACGCTTAGAAAAGCGCTGGCGCTGCTGCAGGAAGACGGGAGAACTAAAAATGTACAGGGTGTCGGGCATTTTGTATGCAGTCGTATGGAAGAGCCGCTGGCGCAGACTGGTGAGGGGCTTGTACGTCATCCTGTTTATGCGTATTGTACGGAACATTTGGATTCTGTAGAAACCGCATTCCGGATTGAACCGCCGACGCAGTCGATTTCGGATGCGCTGAAACAGTATACGCCTGCTGTCGTTATTGCTGACCGCTGGTATAAGCATGAGGGAACGCCGCTGGCTTATTCCCTTAGTTTTCTGCCGATTGGGGTCATCGGGGAACATAAAATTGATCTGAATGACCAGCAGCAGCTGGCCGATTATCTGGAGCATGGCTGCTATGCGGAAAAAAACCAATGCAAACAGATCTGTTCTTATTCGACGGCTGGAAATTTTACTGCTTTGACTTATACTTTGTCGGATCAGAATTCTTTTCTGCTTATACAGGAAACGGTCTGTCAGGAAGACCGGAAGGTACTGGTTTCCAGTAAGCATTATATTCCGTCGGAACTGTTTAAGATTGAGATCAGCTTATAGCTCCAATACGGAAAAATCTTTGGTATCGGCCCGGTAATAGAAGACTTTCCGTGAAAGAATCTCTGACGGATCAAAATGATTGTTGACGCTTTTTAATGTGTCCAGGATCTCCCGCGGCGGAATCGATTTATCGCAGTGGATCTTGACGTCGTGGATGCTTGTAAATGCCGCGTAAAAATTTCCGCCTGCCATCTCAGCGATTTTTTCCTTGACGCCTGGATAAAACATGGCAATGGCGCCGTTGGTCTGCTTGGTCGTTGTAATGGTTGGCACCTGGAGCGGATGGATCTTTTTCATGCCGCTGCCAAGCGCCATAAAGGCGCCCTTGGAATATGGGGGATTGCAGGTGTCCATCGGCGTCATATACATTCTTGGCGGCGCCAGTACATATGTGTTCATCAGCGCTTCCTCAAAGATCTGGTCATAATCCAAGCCCCATTTGTCATAGGCGGCTTTTGGCACTTTGGATGTATTCAGCCCCATCTCTTTGTCGTCGCAGATAATCATGTACAGCACAAGCGCAATATCGCCTACCCGTCGGTAGATATGATCTTTTAGTTCAAAACGGTGGTCGTTGAAGTTGATCGGGCGGATGATCAGATGCTGTTTCATTGCTTCGTAATGATCCAGTACTGAAAAAACATCCGAACTGCGTAAGTGACGGACGGCATGCAGATTCTGTTCGATGATATTCCATACGCCGTCCCATCCCTGCTTCTGGTAAGTCTCGTATAAATACTTCACTTCAAAACGGCACACGTTCCGGTACTCTTCATCGTCTCCGGCCAGAATTACTACGTAGCTGCCGATGAGTGTGTCCGATTCTGTTTTGTGATAGCGGATATTCGTATCACGGACAAACAACAGTGAGTTTTGGTCACTGTCTGACGGGGTAAAGCCATCTTTATAGTAAGTAATATCTTTCTCTTTCAGATTCCACTCCTGGTTCTGCTTTAGCCCGTTTATAAATTTTTCTACAAACAACTCTTGATCTGACATATAGATTCCATCCTTTCTTATTCTTATTTTCTTATTCTTTTTTCTTATTTTTAATTTTCATACATTCTTGTCTTCCAGCAATCTTAATTCCAAATTTAAAAGCTTCACAAACTTTGCTTTTGACAGAAGCCCCTGGCATCGTATGCCAGAGGCTTCTGCTGTATCCGTGATTTTATTTTTCTACCATATGGATCACTTTCTTCGGACACTTTGACACACAGGCGCCGCAGCCTGTACATTTCTCATAATCAATATGCGCGATATTATCTGTAACATGAATCGCATCGTGTTCACAGTTTTTCTCGCACAAATGACATCCGATACATCCCGCGGTGCAGGCTGCCATAACGTCCTTGCCCTTATCTTTGGAATTGCACAATACTTTTACCGGCGCTGCATATGGCACCAGTTCGATCAGGTGGTTCGGGCAGGCTTCGATACATTTGCTGCAGGCTTTGCAGGCTTCAGGATCGACCACTGCAATGCCGTCTGCGATATGGATCGCGTCAAACGGGCAGGCTTTGACACAGGAGCCAAATCCCATACATCCATAATTACATGCCTTTGGCCCTTTGTTCGGTACATATACAACTGCCTGGCAGTCTTCTACGCCGCTGTATTCATAGTGCTGCTTTGCTTTTTCACAGTTGCCGCCGCATTTTACGAACGCGACTTTGCGGCCGCCTTCTTCTGCCGCTACGCCCATAATCTCACCGATTGCTGCCGCTACGGACGGACCGCCGACCGGACACTGGCCGACTGGGGCTTCGCCTTTGACGATTGCTGCGGCAAGACCGGAACATCCCGGATAACCGCAGCCGCCGCAGTTATTTCCCGGAAGGACGCCCATGATCTTTTCTTCTCTCTCATCCACTTCAACCTTCAGCCGTTCCCCGGCTACGCCGAGGATGATCCCGACCAGGATTCCTGTACCGCCGACCGCTGCAGCGGCAATGATAATAGCTGTTATATTCATCTGACTGTCCTCCTATATAACTCCGGAAAATCCGAAAAATGCGATAGACATCAGTCCTGCAGTTACGAGTACAATAGCAGAGCCTTTAAATGGTTCCGGCACGTCATTGTATTCGATTTTTTCACGCAGACCCGCCATAATTACAATCGCGATAAAGAAACCGAATGCTGTGGAAAAACCATATACAACGGTCTTTAAAATGCCGTATCCATAAGTCACACTGTTTAACGCAACACCAAGTACCGCACAGTTGGTTGTGATTAACGGCAGGTAAACGCCGAGCGATTCATACAGGGCATGCATGAATTTTTTTAAGAACATTTCCACGAACTGCACGAGCGCCGCGATTACTACGATAAACACAATGGTCTGCAGATACTGCACATCTGCCGGGTCCAGGATAAACTTATAGATTAAACCTGTAACAAATGCTGCCAAAGAAGTTACAAAGATTACGGCCGCGCCCATACCCGCGGCTGTATCTACCTTTTTGGATACGCCAAGGAACGGACAGATTCCAAGGAACTGGCTGAGTACTACGTTATTTACAATTGCCGCGCCGATAGCGGTTAAGATTAATTCTGTCATCTTCCGATCCTCCTACCCTTCTGATTTCTTTTCACTGGAATGCAGATGTCCGCTGCATAACGCGTTGCCGCAGGAAGAACAGTCTCCTGCCAGACATCCCTGTGCCGGAGCCAGCGGCTTGCCTTTTGCTTCCGCGCGTTTCCTTAAAATATTCATAACTGCCACAAGTACTGATAATACGAAAAACGCGCCAGGGGCCAGTACGAAAATCGTGATCGGCGTATATCCTGCTTTTCCGGCTGCAGCGTCTGCCAGCGGCAGCACCTGCGCGCCAAAGAGCTGGCCTGCGCCCAGGATTTCACGGAACATACCGATCAATGTCAGGCCGATGGTAAACCCAAGTCCCATGCCAACACCATCAAAAATAGACGGAATCGCCGGATTTTTCGACGCATAGCTTTCAGCACGGCCTAAAATAATACAGTTTACAACGATCAACGGAATATACAATCCCAATGACTCATACAAATCAGAAACATAGCCCTGCATCAAAAACTGGATAATCGTTACGAAGGAAGCAACGACTACGATAAATGCCGGCATACGTACGCCATCCGGGATCACCTTGCGCAGCAGAGAGATCATCAGGTTGGACATAATCAGCACGACCGTCGTTGACAGACCCATGCCAAGTCCGTTTATAGCCGATGTGGTAACTGCAAGCGTCGGACACATACCAAGCATCAGGATAAACGTTGGATTTTCTTTGATAATGCCGTTCGACAGACGTTCCGCGCAGATCTGTCCCAGACTGGCATTTGTATTCTTATCTGCTCCCATTAATTACCGCCTCCTATACTTCTGAAATAAGCAAGCCCTGCATTCACTGCATTGGTAACGGCTCTGGTGGAAATGGTCGCGCCGCTTAACGCATCGATTTCGCTGTCCGAAGACGCGCCTGTCTTCGTAACGGTAAATACTTCCACACTCTTGCCTTCAAACTGGGCCTTAAAATCAGCATCCGCTACTTTGGAACCAAGGCCAGGCGTCTCGCTGATCGCCGTTGTCGCGTAACCGTTTAAAACGCCTTCCATCGTAATTCCCATGGACATTGTAATATTTGCCTGGCTTCCTTCGGTAGAAGTCACGGTAATGACATAGCCAACCGGATTGCCGGAAGCATCCAGCGCTACCTGCGCCCCTTCCACCAGGTCATTTGCAAAACCAGCGTCTGCAGCAGCTTTTGTCGCCGCATCCGCGTCAAACTCCGCATATGGTTCAAAGGATGCCGCATCCTGAAATACCTCGCGGTATGCGGCCTGTTCTTTTTCATATTTGGCTTTTGCAATCGGGTCCAGCGTAATGTCATGCACCAGACCAAGTAAAAAGCCAGCCACGATCGTAATCATCGTCAGGATCAGTGCGTCATGTATAATCTTATTTTTCATGCCTGTTTCCCTCCTTTGCCAAATGCAACCGGAACTGTAAACCGTTCAATCAGCGGCACTAACAAGTTGCTGAAGATAATCGCATAGGAAACACCTTCTGCATTCGCACCAAAAATACGGAAGATTCCGGTCAGAAGACCTAAAATAATACCAAATACAATTTGTCCGAGCGGGGTAATCGGGGATGTTACATAGTCTGTCGCCATGAAAAATGCACCGAGCATGATGCCGCCGCCGCACAGCTGCGCCGTTACAAACGTCCAGTCAAAGCCATGCCCGCCAAACAGCAGAATAAACACGGTAAATGTAATAATATAGGAAGCCGGAATTCTTAAATCAATGACTCCCATTAAAATCAGGAAAATAGCGCCGATCAGAATCGCAATCGCCGAAGTCTCACCGATCGTACCAGCTGTCTTTCCGATCAGCATATCCATAACAGTCACATTCAGCTCTTCCCCGTTTTTCAAAAGGGCAAGCGGCGTTGCGGTACTAACGCCGTCATATGTAAATGCCGTCATGCTTCCGGTAAAGGAAATCAGCAGAAAGCATCTGGCGCCAAGCGCCGGGTTCATAAAGTTCTGGCCCAGGCCGCCGAACAGCATTTTTACGACAACAATCGCAAAAACACCACCTAATACCGCCTGCCAGTACGGAAGAGACACCGGCAGGTTTAACGCCAGCAAAAGCCCTGTTACAACCGCGCTTAAGTCCTTTAACGTATCCGGCCGTTTCGTAATTTTTTCAAATGCCCATTCCGAAGCCATACAGCTTGCAATCGTAATAATAATCAAAAGCAGCGCCCGCAGCCCAAAGTTATATACACCAAACAGACTGGTTGGCAGCAATGCCAGAATGACATACAGCATGATTTTGTCCGTAGTATCCTTGGCACGGACATGTGGTGAAGATGAAACTTTTAACATATCACTCACAGTAGTTCACCTCTTTCTTCTTTCTTTATTTCTTCCTTCGATCCGCAAGGATGTTTTTCTTCATCGTCTTAATTGACTGCGCCAGCTGCCTTCTGGCCGGGCAGATAAAGCTGCAGCTTCCGCATTCCACACATTCCATCCCATTCCATTTCTCGAATATTTCCTTGTCTCCATAATCGGAAAACTTCGCGAGCCTGGACGGGATCAAAAGTTCCGGACAGGCGTCCACACAGCGTCCGCAGTTAATACATGCTGTCGGCGCACTTGCCGCTACCTCATCCTTCGTCATACATAATAACGCCGAACTGGTTTTCGTCGCCGGGATGTCCAGCCCGAACAGCGCAAATCCCATCATCGGCCCGCCGGCAATCATTTTCTCCGGCTGCACCTTGCATCCGCCCGCCGCATCCAGGATCTCCTGATAATTCGTTCCGGTGCATACATAAAAGTTACGCGGATCGCTGACGGCGTCGCCTGTTACGGTAAAAATACGGTTCATCACCGGCTTGCCCCATCTTACAGCCTGGTAAATGGCTACCAGCGTCTCTACGTTATCCACAATACAGCCTGCATCCGCGGGAAGCATAGCGGAATTGATCGACCGGCCGGTTACCGCGTAAATCAGCTGGCGCTCGCCGCCCTGCGGATACTTCGTCATCAGTTCTGCCACTTCCAGACGCGAGTCATCCTTTACAAGAGCTTCCAGCTTTTCGATACAGTCCTTTTTGTTGTTTTCCACACCGAAGATCCCTTTTGCCTGCGGAAACAGCTGCAGCACAATCTTCATGCCCTCGACCAGCTGCTCCGGATTTTCCATCATACGGCGGTAATCCGAGGTCAGGTACGGCTCGCACTCCGCACAATTGGCGATGATATATTCGATCTTGCCCGGTTCCTTTGGAGAAAGCTTTACATGTGTCGGGAATCCGGCGCCGCCCATGCCGACTACGCCCGCATTTTTTACCTTCTCAATGATCTCTTCCTTTGACAGCAGAGAAACGTTTGCAGATTCCTGATATGCTACCTCTTTCATCTCTCCGTCACTCTCGATCACGATCGAGTTCACCAGGTCGCCGACCGGTACGCGGCGCGGTTCGATCTTTTTCACCACACCGGACACGGAAGCATGGATCGGAGCCGACACAAATCCCCCCGCCTCAGCGATTACCTGGCCTCTTAACACGGTATCACCGACTTTTACGACCGGCTTTGCAGGCGCGCCAATATGCTGTGACACCGGAAATACCAGTTCCCCCTTCGGGAGCAGTTCCTTCACTGGCTTTTCCTTGGACAATTCCTTTCCCTCGAAAGGATGGACGCCATTTTTAAATGTACGTAATCCCATATTTTACGTCCCCTTCTTTCTAAAATAGTATTAAAGCATACGTAACAGTCCTGTATTTTAGGACTGTTACAAAAAAACGTGCATGCATGCGCTATGCCTGATGCAATTCCACCTGCTGATTATAACATACCCTTTCCATTATATGTATGGCAAGATTGTATTTTTCAAAATACTTTTGAAATACTTTTTGTAAAATCCACCGTTTCACAGCGCATGCATCTGTGTTATGATAAATCCGGCTGGAAAGACCGGCCAGTGAACCATTTATCATACAATCTTTTTTATTATAATACTTTCTGAAAAATTGTGCAATATGGAGATAAAAAAAATGAAAAATATCAAAAAAAGTAATAATATGCCGAAAGTAGCCGCCGCAGACCTGCAAACCCTGTCTGACGCGCTCTTTCTGGATCTTGAGACCACCGGATTTTCCGCCGCCAGAAATCACCTCTATCTGATTGGAACCGCCTATGTACATAACGGTATGCTGATGACCGAACAGTTTTTCGCGCAAACCCCGCAGGAAGAGCCGCAGCTGATCGCTGCCCTGGATCATCTTTTAGAATCCTTTCAGACAATCATTACCTTTCATGGCACACATTTTGATCTTCCGTTTCTGAAAAAACGCAGCAAAAATCTCCAGATCAGCACATCGGTTTACCATAATAAAAATTATGTCGACTTATGCGCGCATGCCCGCTCTTACAAACATATTTTCGGATTGGAAAACTGCAGGCAAAAAACGTTGGAAGCATTTCTGGGATTTTCGCGCATAGACTCTTACAGCGGCGGGGACCTGATCCCTGTCTATGAATCTTATGTCAGACAGCCGCAGGAAGAACTGCTTGCGCTTTTGCTGCAGCATAATCTGGATGACCTTACGGGTATGGCGCAGCTGCTCGCCTTGTCCGCATACGATCGTTTTTTCCAGGGCGGATTTACGCCGGATGCGTGCCGTGTATCTCCTTACCGCCGGATGGACGGCTCGCAGGGAAAAGAACTAATTTTATCCTGCCAGATCCATGAGACGCTCCCGGCTGCTGTTTCGTGCAAAAACGACTATTTTTACGTTCACGCGGCAAAAGACCGGGCGGTTTTTTCGGTTCCGCTGTCAGAGTGTGTGCTGAAGTATTTTTATCCGAATTATAAAGACTATTATTATCTGCCGCAGGAAGATACTGCGATACATAAAAGCGTCGCTTTTTATGTCGACGCCGCGCATCGGCAGAAGGCGAAAGCGGCAAATTGTTACAGCAAAAAAGCAGGATGCTTTCTGCCTCAGTATCAGGAAGTGGTGTCGCCTGCGCTGTATGCGGAATATAAAGGAAAGATTTCGTATTTTGAATGGACAGATGAAATATGCGGGGATTTTGAGCTGTGGAAACGGTATGGGATGCATGTGCTGGATGTGTTAAAGTCCGGGAAGTAAATGCGGGATACGAAACGTATTCTAATGAAAATTGTTCTGGTGATGATAAAATTTCATAAATTTTCCCTTTTCAACCAGCAAAAAATATATTATAATATGTCTCGGGGTTCCTAAACCCTCAAGATCAGACCAAAGGAGTTTCTGCTTTATGAGCATTTATACATGGATTACCATTATAGCAGCCATTACATTTTTACTTGTGATTTTCCTGCTTTTTAGAAAATTTCTCGCCGGAAAAGAAAACGGGCTGGTGATTTTTTCGATCCTTTTGCTTGGCGTCCTGGCTTCCGTATCCCTATATGTATTTACCTCCATGCAGGGAACGCAGATTCTGACCTCTGAGCTGGCCACGGAGTATCAGATCAAAGAAGAAACATTCCGTACCACAGATGAAAATACCGCCAATTATTTGCATGCCGCCTACGCATTTTATGCAGAAAACGGCGTACAATACCAGCTGCGCGGTACCCAGCTGCTGCAGGAACCGGATAAGAAGCCTGCCTTTATCGGGATCTATACATGTGAAGCTGTGGACGGTTATTCCTGGTGCTATATGAAAAAAGGCACGGTTGTCCGCCATACGCTGACCGCACTTTCGCATAACGGTCAAAAAGCTGTGGATTATGAACAGGTTTCCAAGAAAAAGAAATCATAAAAAAATATAAAAACCAAAAAATGAAAAAGAAAAGCTGACCACGCTTCTGGCAGCTTTTCTTTTTTTATTTTTTCTCTTTTCGGTTTTTCAAATGCATTTTATTTGCATTCGATCGTTTCTGTTATAAATGCAGTACCCGTTCCTGAATCTCCTGCGTGCGTCCCTGGTTCCAGAACTGCGTCCCGATATATCCGCATGTACGTCTGGCCACATTCATCTTATTCTGGTTGCGGCTGCCGCACTGCGGACATTCCCAGACCAGCTTGCCATGCCCGTCGTTTTTAATCGCAATCTCTCCGTCAAAACCGCACTCCTGGCAGTAATCGCTCTTTGTATTCAGCTCCGCATACATGATGTTGTCATAAATATACCGCATCACAGACATCACCGCTTCCAGGTTCGTCTTCATATCCGGCACTTCCACATAGCTGATGGCGCCGCCCGGGGACAGCTTTTGGAAATCTGATTCAAATTTCAGCTTTGTAAATGCATCGATTTTTTCGGTAACGTGTACATGATAACTGTTTGTAATATAGTTTTTATCCGTTACGCCCGGAATTTTGTCAAACCGCTTCTGCAGGCATTTGGCAAATTTATAGGTCGTTGATTCCAGCGGCGTGCCGTATACAGAAAAATCAATATTTTCTTCCGCTTTCCATTTGGCGCAGGCATCGTTCATATGCTGCATAACGGCCAGTGCGAACGGTTTTGCGTCCTCGTCCGTATGCGATTTTCCGGTCATATATTTGGTGCATTCATAAAGGCCCGCATATCCAAGCGAAATCGTGGAATATCCTCCATATAATAAGGAATCAATAGTTTCTCCTTTTTTCAGTCGTGCCAGCGCGCCGTGCTGCCACAGGATCGGCGCCACATCGGACGGCGTGCCTTTCAGACGGTTGTGACGGCACATCAGCGCGCGTTTGCACATGGCCAGGCGTTCATCAAAGATCTTCCAAAACTGGTCCATATCACCGCCGGAGGAACAGGCAATATCCACCAGATTCAGCGTCACAACACCCTGGTTAAATCTTCCGTAAAATTTAAATTTATCCTGTTCATCTTTGTAAACAGTCAGAAAGGAACGGCAGCCCATGCAGGTATAGCAATTGCCCTGTTTTAATTTTTTCATCATTTTTTCTGATATGTAATCCGGCACCATGCGCTTTGCCGTACACTGCGCGGCGATTTTTGTCAGATAATAATATTTGCTGTCTTCATGAATGTTGTCCTCTTCCAGTACATAAATCAGCTTTGGAAACGCAGGCGTAATGTAAATGCCCTGCTCGTTCATCACCCCTTTGATGCGCTGCCGCAGCATCTCCTCAATACAGACCGCAAGGTCGTCCCTCGTCTGCCCCTCTTCCACTTCATTTAAGTACATAAATACGGTTACAAAAGGCGCCTGCCCATTCGTCGTCATCAGGGAAATCACCTGGTATTGGATCATCTGCACGCCCTGTTTGATCTCGTCACGAACCCGCTTTTCCGCGATCTCATTGATTTTCAGATCATCCAGCTCTAATTCCTGCGCCTGGAACTCTTCCCGTACCCGTCTGCGGTATTTTTCCCGGCTGACCTGCACAAACGGCGCCAGATGCGACAGGGTAATGCTCTGCCCGCCATACTGCGCGCTTGCGATCTGCGCGATGCTCTGTGTCGCGATATTGCAGGCTGTCGCAAAGCTTTTCGGCGGCTCGATCAGCGTTTCGCTGATCACCGTACCGTTTTGCAGCATATCTTCCAGATTGACCAGGCAGCAGTTGTGCATATGCTGCGCAAAATAATCAGAATCATGGAAATGAATGATCCCTTCCTCATGCGCCTGCACAATATCTTCCGGCAGCAGAAACCGCTTGGTAATATCTTTGCTGACCTCGCCGGCCATATAATCCCGCTGCACGCTGTTCACGGTCGGATTTTTGTTGGAATTTTCCTGTTTGACTTCCTCATTGTTGCATTCGATCAGGCTGAGGATCTGTTCGTCCGTGGAATTGGATTTTCTCACCAATGCACGTTTATAGCGGTAGGTAATATAATTTCTGGCAACGTCAAAGGCCCGCTGGTTCATAATCTCATTTTCCACAAGATCCTGAATCTCTTCGACGTTCAGCGCGCGCCCCATCCGTTCGCAGATCTTCCTCACATTGTCTGAAATTAAGACGATCTGAAGCTCATTCAGCCGCGCGCTCTCCGGCACACTCAAATTGGCTCTGCTCACCGCCTGGCTGATCTTATCGATATTAAATGTCACTTCTGAACCACTTCGTTTAATAATCTTCATTCTGCTTCGCTCCTTATCCCCTTTTCTGAATGATATTGTAACCAAACAAGAGTTCAAAGTCAATCCCAAATACTATATCTATGTATTTTTGTGATTTTTCACAATACATTCTACAAGATATGGTACAAATGTAAAAAAGATGAACCCCTATACGGATTCATCCTATTGTTACAAGACCCCCTTTGTAGAAAGCACTCCCGCGATACGCGCATCCCGTCCGGTCGCCTGATCCAGCGCTTTTGCGAACGCCTTAAACATCGCTTCCATTATATGATGGTCATTTTCCCCAGACAATACCCGGATATGCAGGTTCATACCTGCCGTATAGCTGACAGCATAAAAAAACTCTTTTGCCATCTGCGTATCCATCTGCCCGCATCGTTCTCCATGAAACTGTGCATCATACACAAAATACGGCCGGCCGGACAGATCCAGGGCGCATAGTACAAGCGCTTCATCCATCGGAAGGATACATGATCCATATCTGCAGATACCTTTTTTATCCCCGACAGCTTCTTTGATCGCACTGCCTAGTACAATTCCGGTATCTTCAATACTGTGATGGCAGTCCACCAAAAGATCCCCCCTGCACGTGACATCCAGATCAAACAGCCCGTGCCTGGCAAAACCGTCC
Source organism: Lachnospiraceae bacterium (assembly GCA_009774535.1). Classification (GTDB taxonomy): domain Bacteria; phylum Bacillota; class Clostridia; order Lachnospirales; family Lachnospiraceae; genus Eubacterium_J. The sequence continues at coordinate 10,054 of VSNY01000057.1, read as the reverse complement.
AGCATATGGTCAAAAAAACCAACCCCCGTATCCAGTCTGCTTTTCCCCGTTCCGTCCAAATCCAGGCTGACGGTAATCTGTGTTTCTTTCGTATCCCTTGTGATGCGTGCGGTTCTGCTCACTGTGCTGCCTCCTCATTTTTTTTCTTTTCCTTCTCCTGGTCCCACTTAGAGATCAGCCTCGTACGCACCCACTGCGGGTCGTTGCTGTAATGCTGCTGTACATAGCTGCAGTATTCTCTGCGGGTCATTTCCTGGATGTTCTTATGTTCGATCATAGCCTTCTCCTTTTCTTTCGCAGCTGTTTTGAAATTAATAAGCTGCTGTAGTATTTTATGTTAAAGTCTTGGTGTTAGTATATTGTAATCGTATTGGGAAAATCTTGCAAGTGTTTTTAAAAAAAATATGGCCGCAATCCCATTTGCTTTCGATGATGGAAAGTATGGTATGAGACGTTATATAGAATGAACGATCTAAACAGCTGCCTGTTGAGATCGTAGGATACGAGGTCGCATAGAATGCTGCAGATGATATCACAATACGGGACTCATTTGCGTCCCGTATTGGAATTGTAAACGGTGAAATCATAAAATCTGCTGTATAGATACTTACATTTCTTTGGATCTTCTATAACAGCGAGCAGCAAAAACAGCACACTACCTTCCTTCGTTGAATATCTGTTTGGTATTTATATTACTACTTTTTTGTAGTAATTTCAATCATAAAAGCAGATTAAACTAATTCAGAAAACACTCCGCATTCCTGCTTCAAATCTCCAAATATTCCTTCCGCAATAAATCTCCTCCATCCATACAGACGGATATTTTTAATATATTATTAATCATTAATAATAGAAACACTTTTCTTTCTAAATAAAAAATTAATATATTATATATTGATAATTTTCTCTAAAACTGTTATACTTTTTTGCAACAATAACGTAGTAATATTACGAAAGCTAAAAAGGAGTGAGTAATATGAGAAAAAACATTTCAGCTATTTCTCGCATTAACGTGTTTATTCGCAACTATTTATTACGCAATACCTGCTATTCCATATGTAAAACCAGTCTATGCTGTTTCCTCAACCATACAGCATTCTTACATGAAGAAATACGAAAAACTTTTAACATTAAACCAACTTCCTATCAGGAAATGACCATCTTCCAATTTCGGGAAAATGCGGTATCATTTCTTGATACGCCTGAAAATATGAATCTTTTACAAAAAGCACTTGAAGATAACCAGCTTCAATTCCACCGATTTACTGACAAAAATGCATTTTTTATTTGCATCCAATTTTAACCAAAAAGGATATTTAAAAATAATTATGAAAGAATGCATATATAGTCCTGAAAATGCTTCTTTCTATATGTAAATCATGTATATATCTTTTTAACTCTGATTAGAAGCAGTTTCCTGCATTCTAATATAATCTTATAAGGAAAGGAGAAAGTCTCATGCATTTTAGCTAAAAAATATTGCAAAAATTGCCAGTGATATTCAGCCATTTGCATGTAAAGCAAGCTGTATGGATGGCTGTGGTAGTGGTAGTTCTGAAACAAATAATTTTGTTATCTATGAATTATATTCCCGCTTTTTAAGGAGGTTATCGTCATGAAAAATAATTTTCTAAAAACAAAAGTAGTTCCTATTCTATCTGCAACTCTGCTTATAATGGCTTCTTCTATGCTAAAAGCATCCTTGGAACTTTCACCTGTAACAACAGTGTTTGCTTCATCAGATGCTGCATCATCCAAAAATCTTACGAAGTCTGATCTGAAAAAAGTCTTATCTTTAAAAGTAAAAGACTATCAAGATCTGACGCTGAAAGAATTCAGCGATTCTATATCAAAAATCTATGAGGAAAATCATTCTGTATGGAAAGCAAGACAACGTGCAGCACGATACCTTACTGATGACAAGAAAAAGGAAATGAATCTTCCTATAGATGATTATAATTTTCTCACGATTACGATCCCCTGCACGGACTCCGAATCAACCTATCCAAAAGACAGAAGCAGCCAGACGCCGCCGGACTTTTTCAGAAGCTTTGATATTTATTCAAAATCTAAAAAAACCAGCTGCCATTTTGAATATTGTGTCGGATATTCGACAGACTTTACAAAAACAACGGTTGGTGAACGAGATGAAATCATCTTAAATATTATAAATGGAATGGAAAACTTCGTTGAAACAACAACGATCGATCCTGTAAAAAAAGATTTTCATAAAAAAATCAATAAAAAACTGGATCGTTTACTCAAAAAATATGCAACGCCAGAAATAAAATTAAAAGTTCTAAAGTACCCAGGAAAATAATCAATTTGACAATATGAAAATTGATAATCGACATCACAACGCAAACGCGGGACTCAATTCAAGTCCCGCACTTACATTACAGCAATTTTCACTTATACATACACATCATAACCCTGCATCTATGATTACAATTCGTCCAGATAGGCTGTGAACTACCCATTGTCTAAAGCCAATGGGCTTCTTGCTTCTACGCCCTCGTAACCTACTAGCTCCACAAGCGTAAATTCGGGCAGTCCCTGCCCTATAACGGTTGATACCATACATTCGTACCTTGTATATTTTATGCGCCGAAGGAAAGCTTGGTTTTCGCATGATCATTTCTCGGCGCAACTGCCTATATACAGTTATCAATGTTCGTGTATGGATTTACTATAGCAGAAAATATAGATTGTGGCAAGCGTTCGTTTTGTGGGCTTAACCCATCATCTAAAGCTAATGGGATTGCGCCCACATTATTTCAAAGCTGCAACAAATTTCTTCAAGGAACCATTGTACATGCTATCTAAAACATCTTTCGCTTTTTTCTCTTCATACTCTTCCCGCGTGAAGGCATACATATAAGCTGTTCGGTTTTTTGCCAAAAGCCCTTTTTCTGTCATGCGGGCAAGATACGTATTGACTGTCTGCCGTTTAGCTGATCTTCCTTTGCTGTTAAGGTATTTTTTATTCTAAAATTAATAACAGTTCAGACTAACCATGGAACTGTTACACAGATTTCTACTTTGGGATTTATATTACTACTCTTTTGTAGTAATGTCAATCATAAAAGCTGACCTGCATATGATAAAAATGAGGATGTCTGCTGACACCCTTCATTTACCCGCGCGAATCTGGCTGAGCGGCTGCCTTTGGCCCTCCTTCCAGATTCAGCAGCACCCGCGTTACAAACATCCCATCCGCTACCACAAAATCCGTCTCCCCATGATACCTCTGCGCCGTCTTACGTATACTTGCCATTCCAATGCCTTCCTGATACTGCTTTTCCGGTTTCATCTGCAGGCGCCCTTGTTTCCTGCCGGAACTCCTGGATTCCTGCAGCCGGGCTCCTTTACTTTCTATACTTGCGCGCTCCATTGTATTTTTGCACTGGATCACAATTTTATGTCCTTTTTGCGAGATCTGCATTCGTATGTTCGCATCTTCAACACCTGCGCTGCGGCAGCCATTCACTGCATTTTCTAAAATATTCGCAAGAATCGCAATCAGGTCAATATCCCTGACCGGCAGGTTTTCTCCCACTGCCGCATGGATTTCTGTCCGGATGCCCTGGCGCTTCGCCAGACTGGCGTAGGCGCTGAGAATGCCGTCTACAGCCTTATTCGTACAGAATTTGTCCACCCGGATGCTGTCCACATCCTCCAGGTACTGATCCAAATAGAACAGCAGCTGGCCTGTCTCTCCTCTTTTTACATATTCGCGGATCAGCAGGCAATGGTGCCTAGTATCATGCCGGATCTGGTCTGCTTTCTCCTCTGCTTCTTCGGCCAACGTCAGCTGGCAGCGCAGGAGCTGTTCATTCATGGCCAGCAGACGGTTTTCTTCCTTATAGCCGTTTTCTTTGCCCAGATGGATATACAGATGGAAAATCGTGTACTGGATCACTCCGGCCATAAACAGACTTGCCAGCAGACGCATGATATTTGCACCAGACAGCCGGCGTTCTGTTGGCCAGTACACAATCAAAGACGCCAGCAGAACGGATACGACCAGCGCAACAACGCTAAAAAGATCCAATTCACGGCTTAAAAATTCCAGATTGTTTAAAAACATCCTGCGGAATTTCTGTTTTACAAAATACAGAATGGCTATAATCATGCAAAAACGGACAATAAGATCGACCCAAAAGCTGCTCCCAAACCACAGCCTGGAAATATCAATTCCGAATACTACGCAGGCAGAAAGCAGATAAAAGGCAAGCGACATTTTATAGATCGATAAATAAATCCGTTCACTGCTCATACAGGTACAGAAAATCCCGATCAGAAACAGCGAACTCAGTCCGGAAAACCGGATGTAACTCTCCAAATCGTGCCAATACCAGATACTATAGCCAATACTTAACAGACTTCCATAGAGCAAATACCCCAGGATCGTCCCTCGCATACAAAACCGCGGACGATCCAGCAGCAGAAACACCCCCATCATTAATGCAGCGATCATCCCATTGCGCAACAATGCAATACAAAAAGAACCTCCCAACATTTTGCATTCCTCTCTCCCCCATCCCTGTTTTGAACTGTTTTGTCTTATTTTAGCAAAAAAACAGGGATGAGGAAGACGATTTACCTAAAATGCATATTTTTGGGAACAGTTTGCATATTACGGCAAATGTCATTTACCCCCCCCACAATAATATTGGAATTAGTTTTCAGGAAGAGGATGATAATGGACCGT